>ONMH01000002.1 GCA_900318875.1 uncultured Lachnospiraceae bacterium
CATCCAGTTGTCGATGATCTGATCCTTCAGAGCATAGGCGGATGCCTGAAACACCTGCTGCTCTGTGGCCTCCGACATCTCTCTGCGGTACATGGTGCGGACGTTGTACTCCACGCTCCGCTTGAAGAGGTCCTTGTTGAATCGCAGCTGCATTTTTTTCATAGTTCTCCTTAATTTCTGCTCCAGCCTGGAAGTCTTCTTTCCAGGCGGTCTCTGGCAGCTTTTTTCAGCTCCCACCTGCACACAACAACAAGCCATGGCCGCCGCTGTACATCCATGTACGTCGGTGCCATGGCTCAATTGCCAAGCACTCAGTGCTTTTCCACACCGATGGTGATCATCTCACCGTTGATGTTCCATTCCTTCTCGTTGGAGAGCTTCACATCCTTCTCGATCGTGTCCGCAAGGACCTTCGTGCAGATCCGCTCCTCCGCCTTCTTTGCGATCGCATAGAGCTTCTCGTTTCCGGTCAGGGACAGGCGGATGTGATCCATGACCTCAAAGCCGGAATCCTTCCGCATGGTCTGGATCTTGCTGATCATCTCGTAGACATAGCCCTCCTCGATGAGCTCCGGGGTCAGGTTTGCATCGATGACGACCGTGGTGTCTCCCTGCTCCATGGAGATGAAGCCGGGCTTCTGCTGCATGTCGATCAAAAGGTCATCCTTTGTGAGCTCGATTTCCGTGCCGGCATCGTCAAACTTCAGCACGCCGTTCTTCTCGAGCTCGTCCATGGCGGCATTGCCGTCGAGGGCTGCGAGGGTCTTCCGGATGAAGCCCAGGTGCTTTCCGTACTTCGGGCCCACGGTGCGCAGCTGCGGCTTGAAGGTGTAGGTGGTAAAGCTCCGGACATCGTCCGTGAACTCCACATCTTTCACGTTCAGCTCGTCCTCGATGATCTCTACGAAGTACTCCGGCAGCTTTGCGGGCGCCTTGACATACATCTTGGCGACGGGCTGACGGGTCTTTAAGTTTCCGCTGTTGCGGCAGGCTCTGCCCATCACGACGACGTTCAGAACCTCTCCCATCCTGGCCTCGAGATCCCTGTCGATCTTCGATGCATCCGCAACGGGATAGCTGCACAGGTGGATGGACTCCGGCGCATCCTTCTCGACGCTCCGGACGATGTTCTGGTAGATCTCCTCGGTCATGAAGGGGATCATGGGTGCTGCGCACAGGCAGACCGTCTTCAGCGCCGTGTACAGCGTCAGGAAGGCGTTGATCTTGTCCTGCTCCATGCCCTTTGCCCAGAATCGCTCTCTGCCGCGGCGCACGTACCAGTTGGACATGTCGTCCACAAAGTCCTCAAGGACCGCAGCGGCCTCCGGGATCTTGTAGGCGGCAAGGTTCGCATCCGTATCCCGGATCATCGTGTTCATCCGGGAGAGGAGCCACCGGTCCATGACAGAGAGGCTGTCATAGTCCAGAGTGTACTTGGTGGGATCAAAGCTGTCGATGTCCGCATACAGCGTGTAGAACGCGTAGGTGTTCCACAGCGTGCCGAGGAACTTTCTCTGTCCCTCCTTCACGGCCTCGCCCGAGAACTTCTTGGGCAGCCAGGGAGCGCTATTCGTGTAGAAGTACCAGCGGATCGCATCGGCGCCGTAGGTGTTCAGGGCATCCATCGGGTCGACGGCATTGCCCTTGGACTTCGACATCTTGTTGCCGTCCTTGTCGAGCACGAGGCCCATGACAATGACGTTCTTGAAGGCAGGCTTGTTGAACAGGAGCGTTGCCTCCGCATGCAGGGAGTAGAACCAGCCTCTTGTCTGGTCCACAGCCTCGGAGATGAAGGATGCCGGGAACTGCTTCTCAAACAGGTCCTTGTTCTCAAAGGGATAGTGGAGCTCGGCATACGGGCAGGCGCCGGAGTCAAACCAGCAGTCGATGACCTCCGGGACGCGCTTCATGGTGCCGCCGCAGTCGGGGCACTTGATCGTGAAATTGTCCACGTATGGTCTGTGGAGCTCGGTCTGAAGGGCCCTGGAATCGCCGGACAGCTCTGCCAGCTCTTGTCTTGAGCCCACGCAGATCTGCTTGCCGCAGTCGGGGCAGATCCAGACCGGGAGCGGGGTGCCCCAGAACCGGTCACGGGAGAGAGCCCAGTCCTGGATGTTCTCCAGCCAGTTGCCGAATCTCTTCTCGCCCATGGTCGGCGGGACCCAGTTGATCGCCTTGTTGTTGCGCACGAGGTCATCCCGGACGGCGGTCATGCGGATGTACCAGGACTCGCGTGCGTAGTAGATGAGCGGCGTATCGCATCTCCAGCAGTGGGGATAGTCATGCTCGACCTTCGGTGCGGCAAAGAGGATGCCGCGTTCCTCGAGGTCTTTCAGGACCTCAGGATCTGCGCTGATGGCGCCCTCGTTGTCGATTTCTCTCTGGGTGGGCTTGCAGCGCATGCCGGCAAACTTGCCGGTCTCGGGCTTCATGCGGCCCTGGCTGTCCACCATCTGCACGAACGGCGCATCGTACTTTCTTCCGACTCTCGCGTCGTCCTCACCAAAGGCCGGGGCGATGTGGACGATGCCGGTACCGTCTGTCATCGTGACATAGTCATCACAGTAGACAAAGAAGGCCTTCTTATGCTGCGCATCGACGGAGTCCTTTGCGCACTGGTACAGAGGCTCGTACTCCTTGTACTCCAGGTCCTTGCCCCTGTAGGTCTCGAGGACCTCATAGGCAGGTGCTCCGTCCTTTGCAAGGCTCCCGAGAACCGTGTCCGCAAGAGCAGTTGCAATGTAATAGGTAAAGCCGTCAGCGGCCTTTACCTTCTCGTACTCATCCTCCGGGTTCACGCAGAGCGCGATGTTGGAGGGAAGGGTCCAGGGGGTAGTGGTCCAGGCGAGGAAGTAGGCATCCTCTCCCTTTGCCTTGAAGCGGACGACAGCCGTCCTGTCCTTGATGGTCTTGTAGCCCTGCGCCACCTCATGAGAGGAGAGCGGGGTCCCACAGCGCGGGCAGTAGGGGACGACCTTGAAGCCCTTGTACAGAAGGCCCTTCTTCCAGATCTCCTTTAAGGCCCACCACTCGGACTCGATGTAGTCGTCATAATAGGTGACATAGGGGTGCTCCATGTCGGCCCAGAAGCCGACCTTTCTGGAGAACTGCTCCCACATGCCCTTGTACTTCCAGACGGACTCCTTGCACTTCTTGATAAAGGGCTCCAGACCATAGTTCATGATCTGTTCCTTCTGGTTCTTCTCGCTGATGCCGATCTCTTTCTGGACTTCCAGCTCCACCGGAAGACCGTGGGTGTCCCAGCCGGCCTTTCTGGGGACCTGCTCGCCCTTCATCGTATGGTAGCGGGGGATCATGTCCTTGATGACACGCGTCTCGACGTGCCCGATGTGCGGCTTTCCGTTGGCGGTCGGCGGACCATCGTAGAACATGTAGATCGGATGACCCTCATTCTCCTCTACGCTCTTCTCGAAGATTCTGTTCTCCTCCCAGAACTTTGCCACCTCGTCCTCACGCTGGACAAAGTTCAGATCGGATTTTACCTTGTTGTACATTTGACCTCCTCGTGCGGACCTTTCTCGTCAGCCCGCACTCTGCATAAGTATTTATGACAGGCAATAAAGCCTGTTGTAATGATAAGCGCTCCTCCCCCGGCCGTCAAGCAAGGCGCTTCCCGTACGCCTTCTTATATGCAACGCCATGTATATAGGAAGATTGCACCTTATCTCATCAGCAGAATCCCGGATTCTGTCGGTCACAGTCGATCACAGAAGGGTGAAAGGGTAAAAGTGCCAAATTGATTGAACTGCCCGCATCAGATGGTGTATAATCTCCCCGTCTAATTTGTCACCTGTCAAGACTGCCATCCAGGCTGGCGGGCGCACTGGGCCGGGAAACGGCCGGAGAGGAAGCTATGGATCGTCAGAACCTGACTCTGCTCACGGATCTCTATGAGCTGACCATGATGCAGGGCTATTTCAAGCACAAGGATCAGAACAAGACCGTCGTCTTTGACGCGTTTTTCCGCAACAACCCCTTCGGGGGCGGCTACTCCATCATGTGCGGCGTGGAGCAGCTGGTGAAATACCTGGACGAGCTGCACTTCTCCTCGCAGGACATCGAGTACCTGCGGAGCCTGAAGATCTTCGATGAGGACTTTCTGGACTACCTCGCGGACTTCAAGTTCCACGGGGATGTGTACTGCATTCCGGAAGGGTCTCTGATCTTCCCGCGGGAGCCCCTCGTCAAAGTCGTGGCGCCCATCATGGAGGCACAGCTCGTGGAGACCGCGATCCTGTGCATCATCAACCACCAGAGTCTGATCGCGACAAAGTCCGCCCGCATCGTCCATGCGGCCAAGGGCGCACCGATTATGGAGTTCGGCCTGCGCCGCGCCCAGGGACCGGATGCCGGAACCTACGGCGCAAGAGCGGCCGTCATCGGCGGCTGCGCCGGCACCTCCAACGTGCTCTGCGGCGAGCTGTTTGACGTCCCGGTCATGGGCACCCATGCCCACAGCTGGATCATGAGCTTTGACAGCGAGCTTGAGGCCTTCAAGACCTACGCAAAGCTCTATCCCACCGCCTGCACGCTCCTCGTCGACACCTATGACACCCTGAAGAAGGGCGTGCCGGATGCCATTGAGACCTTCCAGTGGATGAAGGAGCAGGGTCTTCCCACCGATCACATCGGCATCCGCCTGGACTCCGGCGACCTTGCCTACCTGACCAAGAAGGCGAGAAAGATGCTCGACGATGCGGGCTTCCCGCAGGCCAGGATCACCTGCTCCAACGACCTGGACGAGCACCTGATCACCTCCCTGTTTGAGCAGGGCGCCTGCATCGACTCCTTCGGCGTCGGTACGCACCTGATCACCGCAAAGGACAACCCGAGCTTCGGCGGCGTCTACAAGCTGGCTGCCGTGCAGGGGAAGGATGGCAGCTTCATCCCCAAGATCAAGCTGTCCGAGAACACGGAGAAGATCACAAACCCGGGCAACAAGAAGATCTACCGGGTCTATGAGAAGGACTCCCACAAGATCAAGGCCGACCTCATCTGTTTTGTCGATGAGACCTTCACCGAGGACAAGCCGCTCCTTCTGTTTGATCCCCTGGAGCCCTGGAAGAAGACCGTCATGGAGCCCGGCACGTTTACGCTGCGCGAGATGCTCGAGCCCGTCTACCTCGGCGGCAGGAGCGTCTACACGTTCCGCAAGACCATGGACATCCGCGACTACTGCCTGAAGGAGCAGGATACGCTCTGGGAGGAGTCCCGGAGACTGACAAATCCCCACCAGGTGTACGTCGACCTCTCCCAGAAGCTGTACGACACCAAGCTCCAGCTCCTGGACCAGATGTCCGCCCACTGATCTTACGCATACCAAACACTGCATCCCGGTGCCGCAGGGCACCGGGATTTTTGCTGCCATAACAAAAACGGGCAGGAGCCAGCGCTCCTGTCCGTTTTCCCCTACAGCCCTCTGAAAGACGGCCGGTCAGACTTCTTTCCTGCCGGCGCCCTTTTCCTTCCTGTCGGACTTTTTGCTCTCCTTCTTTGCGTCCTTCTTTTCGTCCTTTTTCTTCTTTGGCTTTTCCTCGCTGCCTGTTTCCTCCCGGATGCTTGGCAGTGCGTACTTCTTCTCCAGCTCCAGGGCCTTCGTGCGGAGATCGTCCAGCTTCCCCTCATCCTCAAGGCGATCCAGATAGTCGTGAATCTCCAGATCATCATCCCGAAGCTGCGAGAGAAAGACCGAGATGTTGGTGCAGTGGTCCCCGATCCGCTCGTAGTCCGTCGTGATGTCCTCGAGGACAATGCCAAGCTCCACGGAGCACTTGCCCTTGCGGACCCTTCTGGCATGGCGCCTTCGCACCTCAAGACTCAGGCCGTCGATGACGCTCTCCAGGGGCTCTGTCCTGGCAGCCGCCGTGATGTCCATGTCTTGGTAGCCCCGGACGGTGAGCGCCACGATGTCATTCACTGCCCTGCCGTAGACGGCAAGTTCCTCCCGCGCTCTGCTTGAGAACGACAGGCCCTTTGCCTCCATGGACTGCGCCGCCTGCATGACGTTCAGCGCATGGTCGGTCATCCGCTCGAAGTCTCCGATGCTGTGATAGATCAGCGTCAGCAGGTGAGACTGCGCCGTCGTGAAGTTCATGCCCATGATCTGGACCAGATAGGAGTTCAGCTGGTCCTCGTACTCATCCACCCTGCGCTCAATCTTGTCGACCTTAGCCGCCTCCTCCTCGCTGTAGGCAAGCGCAAGGGAGGTGGACAGGCGCACCGCCTCCTGGGCATAGTGTGCCATCTCATCCGTCGCCTTCTTGCACTGCTCCAAGGCAAATGAGGGGGAGGCCACATATCTGGGGTCGAGGATCTGGAGGGCCTTTTTGCTCTCTGCCTCCTCCTTCTCCGCCTCCGTGACCGGGATGGCTTTCCGGACGAGCTTTACCAGGAACTCTGAGAAGGGGAGCACCACGAACACCGCAATGATGTTGAACACGCTGTGGAACACCGCGATGGTCACCGGGGTTGCGGTCTGGTCCATGATGGCAAAGTGTACCACCGCATTCAGCGGATAGAACACCACCATGAAGGTTGTGGTCTTGATGATGCAGTAGAAGAGCTGGATCAGCGCCGCACGCCTTGCATTGCGGGAGGCGCCGATGGCGCCGAGGATGCCGGTGATGGCGGAGCCGATGTTCTCTCCCATGAGGACTGGGATTGCGCTGCCCATCTTCAGGGTTCCGGTCAGGGAGATCGCCTGCAGGATACCGATGGAGGCAGAGGAGCTCTGCAGGATCACCGTGACGACAAGGCCGACGCAAAGGCCAAGGAAGGGATTCGAGAAGGCGGTCAGAAGGCCGGTGAAGGACGGGTCATCCGCAAGGGGAGAGGCGGCAGTGGACATCGTGTTCATGCCGATCATGAGGACTGCAAAGCTCGTCATGATTCCGCCCACGTCCCGGGTGCGCTGCTTCCGTGCCATCATCAGCATGAACACGCCGATGATGCCGATGATCGGGGAGAAGTTCGCAGGGCGAAGAAGCTGCAGGAACAGGTTGTCGCTCTGGATGCCGGTCGTGGACAGGAGCCAGGCTGTGATGGTGGTTCCGATGTTGGCGCCCAGGATCACGCCCACGGACTGCTCCAGCGTCATGATCTGGGAGTTGACGAAGCCAACGACCATGACGATTGTGGCGCCGGAGGACTGGATGACCGCCGTCACCAGGGTGCCAAGAAGCGCTGCCTTCCACTTGTTGGAGGTCAGGTTCTGGAGAATGCTCTCCATCTTCCCTCCGGACACCTTCTTCAGGCCGTCTCCCAGCGTCTGAATGCCGTACAGGAACAGCACAAGACCGCCCACGATGCCAAGAAACCCGATGATACTCATATGTCATCCTTTAACTTTACACAAAATTTACGCAGATTTAACCATTTAGAGTGTAAAGCAAAAGGCGTGCCCGCGCAACCGCGCAGACACGCCTGGATTGGAAATTTCACTGGTTTCACAGGGGCTGACTGTTCTCTGACAGCCGCGCACGCCGCGAGTGTTCCGGGGTGGAGTAGAACCGGGCCTTTGCCTCCCGCATCTTCTTCTCCGCCTCCATCAGCATCCGGTCGGAGTCGATCTTTCCGGCGGGCCGCTCTGCCATGCCGCAGGAGACAAAATACCCCTCCCCGGCAAGCTTCTTCTGCACTGCCTCCGCCATCTGCGCGGTCCTGGCAAGCGGCGTGTCGAACACGATCGAGACGAACTCATCCCCGCCAAAGCGGAAGGTTCTGTCCCTCCCGAAGGCCTCCGCCATCGCTCCGGCCACCGTCTGCAGCATCTGGTCGCCAGCGGCGTGCCCCTTCTGGTTGTTCACCTCGTGGAGGCCGTTCACGTCCGCAAAGATGCAGATGACGTTCTCCTCCGCCTGCTGCAGGAATTCGTCGCAGTGCTCCTCATAGCTATTCCTGCTGCGCACCCCGGTCAGGAGGTCGTTCTCAAACAGGGAGCAGTTCTTCCGCGCAAGGGAAAAACTCCGGAACTTGATTGCCGTACTCTCCGTGCCGGCGACGATACCAACAATGCCAAACACGACCGAGTTCCACAGGTCCGGCTCCCAGTGGACCGGCTCCTTGACCTGTACCACGATGCAATCAAAGCTGATCGCCACGGCCACCGTCACACAGATCGATACCGACGGCCGCAGGGCAAAGATCACCGGAATGATCGCAAGACAGACCATCATGGTGGTCGCCTGATTCTCAGGGTTGATGACCGTTGTCATCACCGCATAGCTGTAGAGCATCACAATGCAGACCCAGACATAGGGGGTGATCATCGAGCGGTCCCGCTTCAGCGCATAGCGGGAGGCGATCAGCATGACGACATCCACAAAGAGGCAGCATGCGCACAGCACCGTCAGGGAACTGTCCACGGAGGGAAGCACCAGTGACATGACCACACTGGCAATCATCAGCCCAAGGGCAAGGAAGTTGGTAACCGAAAGGCACTTGCGGTTGTGCTCCGCAATGTCCTCCCGGATCTGTTCATAATCTTCCCGCTCCAGTCCTCCATAGAGGAAGATGCGCCGCAACCCGTCCTTCATGTTCCTCTCCCGGCATGTACACCCAACGCTGTCTGCAAACAGCAACGCCGACTCCTATAATAATATATTTTATCGTTTTTTCTGCAGACTGTACACTACAGGAAAAGGTAGTTGCCGCATGTTGCATACTGTTTTCTGTCGAAGTATTGCTGCCGTTCCTCAGGCCGTTGCGTTGCCCCGCAGCAGTTCCGAGAAGTCTGAGAGGAACTGCTCCGCAGAAGAGAGGAGCACCGCCGTGTCGCGGATGCCGCTGCCGGAGGCCTTCGTCTCGAACTCGAAGTACGGCTTGCCCTTTAAGTCTCCCCTCGGTGCCCCCTGCGGGAAAAAGCGCAGGGACTTCTGGTACCTGCGGAGCAGCACCGGAATGTTCCCCACGTTGACCCTGGCACCCGGCTCCAGCGTGAAGCGGATCCGGAGCGGGCTCCCCGCCGTGCTCCCTGCGCTGCCGGAGATGTCGCAGATCTCCATCTTCTGCGCCGTGCTGCGGATCAGGGAGACGCGCAGGAGGTTCTCCGCGGGCTCCGGGATCTTCTCTCCGAAGCGGTCCCGCATCTCGTCCCGCACATCGTCGCAGTCCTCTGCGCTTGCAACCGCCGCGATCTTCTTATAGATCTCCAGTTTCTGCTCCTCGTTCAGGATGTAGCTCTCCGGGATGAACGCGTCCACCGGCAGGTTGACCGCCGTGTGCCTCTCCTCCTGCACCGCCATGCCTTTTGCCTTCCGGACCGCAGCGTCCAGCATCTTGCAGTACAGGTCGTATCCGACCTCTGCCATGTGGCCGCTCTGGGCATCGCCGAGCACCGCACCGGCGCCCCGGATCTCCAGATCCCGCATGGCAATGCGGAAGCCCGATCCCAGGTCCGTAAACTCCCGGATCGCGGCGAGGCGCTGCTCTGCCACCTCCTTTAACATCCTGTTGCGGCGGTACATCAGGTAGGCGTAGGCGGTCCTGCTCGAGCGGCCGACCCTTCCCCGCAGCTGATAGAGCTGAGAGAGGCCCATCCGGTCCGCGTCGTGGATGATGATCGTGTTGACGTTGGGGATGTCGAGACCGGTCTCAATGATGGTGGTCGAGACCAGGACATCCAGCTCGCCGCTGATGAACTCATACATGATCTTCTCGAGCTCGCCCTCGTGCATTCTGCCGTGGGCAAAGGCGATCCTGGCCTCCGGCACGAGCTGCTGGAGCTGAGAAGTGACAAGGTCGATGTCGTTGATCGTGTTGTGGACATAGTAGACCTGACCGCCCCGGCCGAGCTCTCGGAGGATGGCCTCCCGCACGAGCTCATCGTTGTACTCCATGACGTAGGTCTGGATCGGCTGCCGGTCCTGGGGTGCCTCCTCAAGGACGCTCATGTCCCGGATGCCGACAAGGCTCATGTGGAGTGTGCGCGGGATCGGGGTCGCCGACAGCGTCAGCACGTCCACGTTTTCGCGCAGCTTTTTGATCTTCTCCTTGTGGCGCACGCCAAAGCGCTGCTCCTCATCGACGACGAGAAGTCCCAGGTTCTTGAACTTCACCCGGTCGGAGAGGAGCTTGTGGGTTCCGATCACGATGTCTACCGTGCCGTCCGCAAGACCTTTCAGGACCTTTGCCGTCTCCGACGCCGTGCAGAAGCGCGAGAGCAGCTCAATGTTCACCGGGAAGTTCTTCATCCGCTCCAGGAACGTGTTGTAGTGCTGCTGGGCGAGGATTGTCGTGGGCACGAGCACCGCCACCTGGCAGTCATCCTGCACCGCCTTAAAGGCGGCCCGCAGGGCGACCTCCGTCTTGCCAAAGCCCACATCGCCGCAGATCAGCCGGTCCATGATCCTGTCAGACTCCATATCCTTCTTCGTGTCTGCAATCGCATTCAGCTGGTCCTGGGTCTCCTCGTAGGGGAACATCTCCTCAAACTCCCGCTGCCAGACGGTATCCGGCGGGAAGGCGTGTCCCTTCTCCTGCTGCCGCTTTGCGTACAGCTCCACCAGGTCCTGAGCGACCTCCTCCACGGCGTGTCTGACCCGCTTCCTTGTCGCACTCCAGTCATTCGAGCCGAGGGCGTTGAGCTTTGGCCTTGGCCCCTCCTTTGAGCTGTACTTCTGCAGTACGTTCAGCTCGGTGGGCAGGACGTACAGGATGCCGCCCTGTCCGTACTCGATCTTGATGTAGTCCTTGCGGACGCCGTCGATCTCGATCTTCTCGACGCCCCGATAGACGCCGATGCCGTGGTCCTCGTGGACGACATAATCACCGACCTTGAGATCCCCGAAGCCTGCGATCGCCTCTCCCTCGAAGCGGTGCTTTTTCTTCTTCGTCCCCGCCTGCGTGCTTCCGAAGATATCGGTCTCGGCGATCATCGCAAACTTCACATCCGGGTACTCGAAGCCCTTCTGGATGTTTCCGTAGTAAGTCTCGATCTCCCCCGGCTCCGGAACCCGGTCCGGGTTCTCGCTGTAAAAAGCAGTCAGCCCGTCGTTCAGAAGGTCCTGGGAGAGGCGCTTTGCCCGGGTTCTCGAGGCGGAGAGGAGAACCACCCGGTACTTCTCCTTCCGGTAGCGCCGAAGGTCCTCCTCGAGGAGGGCAAAGCTCTTGTTGTATGGGGCAATGCTCCTGGTCCGGATCGTCACCACCTGATCCTGCGCAAAGAATTCGCTCTTCACCGCAAGGTGGCAGAGTCCCAGCCTCCGGTAGTGGGCAGTCTTTGCCGCGATCTCCTCCTTGGAAAAGAGCAGATTCATCTGCCCCGGCAGGATGTAGCCCTTGTCAGCGCGGGCGGACATGCTCTCCCGGAACTCCGCCTCCACTGCCGCGGCCTGCTCCCAGAGATGGGAGGGCTCGTCCAGAAAGATCAGGGTCTCCTCCCGGGGGAACAGGTCCAGAAAGCTGTCCGCCTCCGGATAGAAGTAGCGGATGCAGCTCTCCAACCGGCTGTAGTTTTCCCACTCCTGTGCCTCCTGGAGCAGGGCATCCGTCTCATCGCCGATCCGTTTTGCGGCCTCCATATGGCCCTCACGCCGGAACCTGTCAGCGGCCTCCTTCTCCTCCTTCCGGATCGCGGCAAAGCCCTCCTCCCGGGTCTTATCCGGAAGCACCAGCTCCGAAGCGGGGTAGATACGCACCCGGGAGAGATCCTGCAGGGAGCGCTGGGTCTCGATGTCGAAGCTCCGAAGGTCCGTGAGCTCATCTCCAAAGAACTCCAGGCGGTAGGGGTTGTCCTCCGTCAGGTCGAAGATGTCCGCGATGTCGCCCCGGATCGAGAACTGTCCCCGGGACTCCACCTGCGCCGTGCGGACATATCCCATGGACACAAGGCGGGATGCGAGCTCCTCCAGGCTCTGCTCGCTCCCCTTGCTGAGGACAAGAATGTTTTTCCGAAGCTCCCGAAGGGGCACCTGAGGCGTCTGCAGGGCCGCAAATGTCGTCACCACCGTCGTCGGCTTGCCGTCGATGAGGCGGCGGAGACAGCGGATTCTCTCGGACTCGATCTCGTTGCCGCGCAGGTCCGCCTGATAGAAGATCAGATCCTTTGCGGGATAGAGCACCGTGTTCCTGTCATAGAAGAGGTTCTGCTCCTGGATCTCCTTCGCCCGCCGGTCGGAGTCCGTGACGATAAGCCGGAGCCTCGCGTGCGGGGACAGAAGATCATCCCTGCCCAGCGCATAGGCGAGGTGGAGCTTCTGCGTGGACTGGCAGCCCTCCACCAGGACCGCGCCCTCTGTGACCCGGAGCCTGTCCCGGACCTTCTGATAGTTTTCTGACTCCTCCAGGGGAGCTGTGATTGCCCGCATCTGTTACCGCCTTACTCTCTTTCCCTCAGCCGTTGTATTTACACATCGCCTTCTGGATGCCCTCCGTGAGGATGCAGGCCGCTGCCTCCGCTGCCCGCTTCTTCGCCGCATCCAGGATCTGTCTGTCCTCTCCGGCGGGGTGTCCCAGCACGTAGTCCGCAAGGTCCGCATCCGGCGAGGGCTTTGCCCCGACGCCGACCCGGATCCGGTAAAAGTTGCCGTCTCCCAGGTGCTGGACGATGTTCTTCAGCCCGTTGTGGCCCCCCGCGGATCCCTTCTCCCGGATCCGGAGCTTCCCCTCCGGCAGGTCGATGTCATCGCTGATCACAATCAGGTGATCCGTGTGGTCAATCTTCCAGAAGTCGATGCCCTCCCGGACCGCCTCTCCGGAGAGGTTCATGTAGGTCTGGGGCTTCATCGCGATGACTCTGCAGTCCCCGATCCTGCCCTTTCCGATCAGGGACTTTCCAAATCTGGTGGGTCCGTCGATGTGATATTCGTCGATCAGATCGTCCAGGACCTCAAAGCCCACGTTGTGCCGTGTCCCGGCGTACTCGCGCCCGGGATTTCCCAGTCCGACGATCAGATAAAATTCTGAAGCCATGTCTTCTCCCTGCTGCCGCAGAACTGCCCTGCAGCCTGCCTTTTCTGAAATTTGACGTCACAAAAGAGCAGCTGCGGCACGCCGCGGCTGTTCTTTCCTGCCGTATTGTAACCCATTGCCGCTCCCTGCCGCAAGGCGGCCGGAATGCGAAAATCCACGCAAAAAAAGATATGCAGATCGCTACAACCTGCATATCTCCTCTGCATCCTTCAGAAAACAACGGCCCTGTTACTCCTCCGATCCGCCGGGTTCCTCGCCCTTCTCGAGATCCTCCTGGTACTTCCGGAGGATCATCTCCTCCATCATGGTTCGGGTCTCGGTGTTGATCGGGTGCGCAATATCGCGATACTCGCCGTCTGCAGTCTTCTTGCTCGGCATGGCAACGAATAGGCCCTTCTCTCCCTCAATCACCTTGATATCGTGTACAACGAATACACCGTCAATCGTGATCGAGGCAACTGCCTTCATCTTTCCGCTCGAGGCAACCCTGCGTATCCTGACATCTGTAATTTTCATAATAAACGCTCTCCATTTCTAGATGTTATAGCGTTCGCCTTTCTCCTCTACGATGATCCGGATACCGTTCTCTGCTTTATAATAAGAATTGGCCTGAATTGTGCTGTCACTCTCCACGATGCAATTTTCTAAGTAAGTATTATCTCCGATGTATACGTCATTCAATATCAGTGAATTCCTGATCACGCAGTTGCTTCCAACATAGACCTGCTGGAAGAGAACTGAATCTTCGATCGTTCCGTTTACAATACATCCGCTGGAGAGCAGGCTGTTTTTCACTGTCACTCCGGTGTTGTACTTGGCGGGTGGAAGATCCGCGACCTTGGAATGAACTTCCGGGTACTGCTTGAAGAAGTAGTGCCGGACATCCGGCTTCAGGAAGTCCATGTTTGTATTGAAGTAATCGTCAACCGAGGCGATGTTGCTCCAATACCCGTCCATCTTGTAACCATAAATTCTCTTGATGTCCTTGTAACGGATCAGGATGTCCTGGACAAAGTCGAACCTTCCCTCCTCCTGCGACTTCTCCAGCAGCTCGATGAGCTGCCTTCTGCGGATCACATAGATGCCGCAGGAAATCGTATTGGAGTGGGAGATGATCGGCTTCTCCACGAAATCCGTGATTCTTCCGTCCTCGTCCATCCCAACGGTGCCATAGCGCTCCACGTTGGCATCTACCGGCATATCCTTGCAGACCACCGTGATGTCGGCCCGCTTTGCCACGTGGTACTCCAGCACATCGTTGTAATCCATCTTGTAGACACAGTCGCCCGATGCGATGACGACATAGGGCTCATGTGAATTTTTCAGGAAGCTGATGTTCTGCGCAATGGCATCCGCCGTGCCGCGGTACCAGTTGCTGTTCTCATTGGTGAACGAGGGCGTGAACAGGAACATGCCGCCCTGCTTTCTGCCGAAGTCCCACCACTTGGAAGAACTCAGATGCTCGTTCAGGCTTCTTGAATTGAACTGGGTCAGAATCGCAACCTTCTGAATGCGGGAGTACTCCATGTTGCTGAGTGCGAAATCAATGCTGCGATAGCTTCCTGCGATCGGCATTGCGCACACAGCCCTCTTCTTTGAGAGTTCCCTCATGCGGTTGCTTCTGCCGCCTGCCAAGATAATTCCGATCGCTCTCATTCTGCCTCACCTTCCTTGTTCAGGGTCCTTCCGCTTTCCAGGCGGCCATCCGGATAATCCTCCTTTTGGGTGATGCCGTTGATCATGACGTTCTTCCCGATGGAAACACCGGAGGGAACCACGGCATCCTCCGCAATCACCACCAGGCCCTCGCGGTAGATGTCGGGTCTCGTATCATTCGGCAGTTCCTCTCCTTCTCCGATGATGACGTGATCTCCGATGGCGGCATGTTCCGCAACGATGGTCTTCTCCAGAGAGGAGTCCCCCGCAATCGAGGCACCGTTCATGATGATGGAGTCCCGCACCACGGTGTTCTCCCCGATCACCACATCCGTGCCGATGACGGAATTGTAAACCTTGCCGTATATCTCGGATCCCTCTCCGACAATGGAGCGCTCCACGTGGGAGTTTCTTCCATAATATTGCGGCGGAAGGGATGTCACGTTCGTATAGATCTTCCAGTACTCCTCATAGAGGTTGAACTCGGGGACCACGTCGATGAGCTGCATATTGGCCTCCCAGTAGGAGGTGAGCGTTCCCACGTCCTTCCAGTAGCCATTGAACTCATAGGCGTAGAGCGCCTCGCCCTTGTCCCTGCAGTACGGGATGATATGCTTTCCGAAGTCGAGGCCGGGCTGATCCCTGTTCGTGACCAGCGCCTCCTTCAGGGCTTCCCATGAGAAGATGTAGATGCCCATTGACGCCAGGTTGCTCCTGGGGTGCTCCGGCTTCTCCTCGAAGTCCGTGATGCGCTTGTTCTCATCGGTGATCATGATGCCAAAGCGCTTTGCCTCCTCCATGGGAACCGGCATGACGGCGATCGTCACGTCCGCGTGGTTCTCCTTGTGGAAGTCGAGCATGGACTCATAGTCCATCTTGTAGATGTGGTCCCCGGAGAGAATCAGAACATAGTCCGGATTGTAGGTCTCCATGTAGCTCAGGTTCTGGTAGATGGCGTTTGCGGTGCCGGTGTACCACTCCGTGCCCTCCATCTTCTCATAGGGAGGCAGAACGGAAACACCGCCGACCAGCTTGTCCAGATCCCACGGAATGCCGATGCCGATGTGGGTATTGAGCTTTAAGGGCATGTACTGGGTCAGCACGCCAACCGTATCCACTCCGGAGTTGATACAGTTGCTGAGCGGGAAATCAATGATCCGGTATTTACCGCCGAACGAGACCGCCGGTTTTGCCATCTTGGACGTGAGGATTCCAAGACGACTCCCCTGTCCGCCGGCCAGGAGCATTGCGATCATTTCTTTCTTAATCATTTTTCACCTCATCCTTGACATGCGGATTCTGAATCCGTTCCGTCCAAATCCGGATAAATACCACCGAAAAAGGAAAGCCTTCATCAGTTACTTAATTATAGCACACGGAAAATTTAAAGGAAATAATGTCTCGTCGATTTGTCAGTGATAATGGACAAAATGTCTTCTCCTTTTTCTCCGTTTTTTGTCAAAATTGCAAGGCATGTTAACGCTTTCTTCACAATTATTCGAATTCCACGTTAATTTTGCACAGTTCTTTCCCGTTATTACCATTTTCGGGAGACCCCGGCGCCCGGTCCGCCCGGTATTGGAAATCCGCGAAAACCCGCTATAATGTTCCTAGAAACTGTATCCTAATTCAGGAAGGAATAGCCATGTATTATCAGATTGATTTCAACAGGCCGATCCGCGTCTTCTTCTGCGGCATCGGCGGCGTTTCCATGTCCGGGCTCGCAGAGATCTTAAAGAGCCGGGGCTTTTTTGTCACCGGCTCTGACCGGGCGGAGTCTGCAGTCACAAAGAAGCTGGAGGCCTCCGGCATCCCCGTCCATATCGGACAGCGGGCAGAGAACATCACACCGGATCTTGACCTTGTCGTCTTCACCGCGGCCATTCACCCGGACAACCCGGAGTACAGGAAGACCATGGAGCTTGGCCTGCCGCATCTTACAAGGGCTCAGGTCCTCGGCGAGGTGATGAAGAACTACGGCTGCCCCGTCGCGATCTCCGGCACGCACGGCAAGACGACGACTACATCGATGATCTCCGAGATCCTGCTCGCAGAGGATGCAGACCCTTCTGTCTCCGTGGGCGGAAACTTAAAGTCCATCGGCGGGAACGTGCGCATCGGCCACTCCGACTACTTCGTCGCCGAGGCCTGCGAGTACACAAACAGCTTCCTGTCCCTGTTCCCGAAGGTCGGCATCATTCTCGACATCGACGCCGATCACCTGGACTTCTTCAAGGACATCAATGACATCCGCC
The DNA here is from genome assembly GCA_900318875.1 of uncultured Lachnospiraceae bacterium. GTDB lineage: Bacteria > Bacillota > Clostridia > Lachnospirales > Lachnospiraceae > CAG-791. Next base: position 16,842 of record ONMH01000002.1, read on the forward strand.
GCAGCTTCCGGAAGTTTGCAGAGCTGATCCCCGAGGACGGCACCCTGATCATCAACTCTGACATCGAGAACGTCTCCGAGATCACGGACGGCCTTGCCTGCAGGGTGATCTATTACGGCAGCCGGAAGGAGTGCTCCGACTACTATGCGGAGGACATCACCTACGACAACCTCGCCCATCCGACATTCCAGACAGTCCGGAAGGCGGACGGCACAAGGCAGGAGATCACGCTCCATGTACCCGGCATCCACAACGTCTGGAACAGCCTTGCCGCCATCGCCTGTGCAGACCTTCTCGGTGTGGACCGGGAGGTCACAAAGAAGGCCCTCCTTGGCTTTACCGGCACGGACCGGCGCTTTGAGTTCAAGGGCAGGCTCCAGAGCGGCACCGCCGTCATCGACGACTATGCCCACCATCCGACGGAGGTCGCTGCAACGCTCCATGCCGCAAAGCAGCTCTCTGCGGACCGGATCTTTGTCGTCTTCCAGCCCCACACCTACACGCGGACCAAGGCCCTGATGGATGACTTTGCAAAGTCCCTCTCCCTTGCGGATGTGGTCATCCTCGCGGACATCTACGCCGCACGGGAGACCGATACCCTCGGCATCAGCTCCGAGACGCTCGCGGAGAAGATCCGTGCCCTCGGCCATAAGGAGACCTACTACTTCCCAAGCTTCCAGGAGATCGAAAAATTTGTCCTGGAAAACTGCCGAAAAAATGACGTGTTGATAACCATGGGCGCCGGAAACGTGAATACTGTGGCAAAAGACCTGCTCTCCTGAGCACGTTTCCACAGTATGCACCTTCAACGGGTAAAAGGCATCTGTGGATAACCCGGGCGGATCTCTGCGACCATCCGCCCCTTTTCCACCTTTTCCACAAAATCCCCCGTTTTTCTCCCGCCCCTGCCGTGGCGCTGACGAACAGTTTTTCTGTTGATTCCGCCAGTTACAAGGGAAAAATCCCTATGCTATACTCTCGTTTATCCACTTGAGAAATACCAGAAGAAATGAAATAACGGGGTTGCAATGCATATGGGAGCTGTTACACTTTGTGACGATTTCGAGCCGGAGACCACCGCGCTCTCCAATCTCTTTATCGACGACTACATGAAGGATGCCAACGACGCGGAGCTGAAGATCTACCTGTATCTGCTGCGCGAGATGAAGGCGGGGAAATCGACGAGCATCCTGGACATGGCAGACAAGTTCAACCTGACCGAGCGGGAGACCGTCCGGTCCCTTCGCTACTGGCAGGTCCAGGGCCTGGTGCACCTTTCCACCGATGAGAGCGGCACGCTGACCGGCATCCGCCTGCTCGAGCCAAGGCCCAGAAGACAGCAGCGCGTGATCCCGATCACCCCGATGCTCGGCGGCGGGATGGAACAGGAAGCGCCGGCACAGGACCTGAAGTTCACCCCCGCACCGAAGGCAAAGGAGAAAAAGTCCGCCGCCCTCACGGCAGGAGACGAGGCGGAGAAGGCACAGCTTCTCTTCATTGTTGAGAGCTACATCGGAAAGCCCCTCTCCCCCTCCGAGATGCAGACCGTCTACTACATCTGCGACGACCTGCACTTCTCCGAGGACCTGGTGGACTACCTGTTCCAGTACTGCGTCGGCATGGGCAAGAAGGATTTCCGCTACATCGAGAAGGTCGCCGTGAACTGGGCGGAGAGCGGTATCTCCACGGCAAAGGACGCACAGCGCGCCGTGGCAGAGGGCAAGAAGAAGTCCTCCTCCAGAAAGGGCACCGCCGGCGGGCGCTTCAACAGCTTTGCACAGAATACCTACGATTTTGACGATCTGGAGAAAAAACTCCTGGAGAACTGAAGGAGGCCGGTTTGGGGCTGACAAAGGAACAGTACGACCGCATCATGCAGGACTACGCTGCGGCGCAGGACAGAAACCGGCATGAGCAGATGCGCAGAAGGCACCTTGTCTACGCGAAGATTCCGGAATATCAGAAGCTAGAGGAAGAGATTCCATCCCTCGGGGTGGAATCTCTTCGTGTTGCCATCGGACTCTCCCCGGAAGAAGCGAGAGAAAAGCTCCAGTCCCTGCGGGATGCGATCCGGGAGAGAACAGACCGCAAGAGACAGCTCCTTCTCGAGAACGGGTTTCCGGAGGACTTTCTGGAGCCCCGCTACGACTGCCCCGACTGCCATGACACCGGCTATATCGACGGGAAGAAGTGCCACTGCCTGAAAAAGCGCGAGGTGGAGGTTCTCTACGACCAGTCCAACCTGAAAAAGCTGATTCAGACCAACAACTTCTCCCTGATGAGCGATGTCTACTACGAGGGGGAATCGAAGCAGCTCTTCCACAAGGCCGTCGCCCTGTCCCGGGCGTTCATCCGAAATTTCGATGAACACTATGAAAATCTCTATTTCTATGGTACAGTCGGAACCGGAAAGTCGTTCCTCTCGATCTGCATCGCAAAGGAACTGCTCGATTCCGGGCACTCGGTGCTCTATTTCTCAGCGGCAGGGCTCTTTGAGCTGCTCTCCTCCTATGCCTTTGGGAGAAAGCCCCGGGAGGACTTTGCGTCCTTCCTGGATGAGCTCTACTCGTCAGACCTGCTCATCATCGATGATCTGGGCACGGAGCTCACCAACGGCTTCGTGAAGACGCAGCTGTTCGAGTGCATCAATGAGCGGCATATCCGCAGCCGCTCCACCATCATCTCCACGAATCTCTCCCTCAGGGAACTGCAGGGCGTATACTCAGACCGCATCTTTTCGAGAATCACCAGCAATTACATGGTATGCAAACTGACAGGACCTGATATCCGCGTCCTGAAGAAAGTGAGGAAATAATGGAACCAGTTAGACGACATGACAAGCGCAGCCTGGAGACCATTCCCGTTGGCTCTCTCGGGCTCATCCCGCTCACCGGATGTGAGCAGATCGGCCAGGAAATCGACTACTACCTGACCCAGTGGCGCGCCGAGCGCGAGGGAGAGCACAAGAACAGCCTTGCTTTTGCAGGATACCAGCGGCCGACCTATATCGTGGACTGCGATCTGCCCCGGTTCGGAACCGGAGAGGGCAAAGGCATGCTGAACCAGTCCGTCCGCGGCATGGACCTGTACATCCTCGTGGACGTGGTCAACTACAGCAAGACCTACCGCCTGTTCGGAGAGCAGAACCACATGTCCCCGGACGACCACTACCAGAACTTAAAGCGCGCGATCGCCGCTGTCGGCGGCAAGGCACGCCGCATCACCGTCATCATGCCCTACCTCTACGAGGGCCGGCAGCACAAGAGATCCATGCGGGAGTCCCTCGACTGCGCCATCGCCCTGCAGGAGCTGGTCCGCATGGGCGTCGACAACATCATCACCTTTGATGCCCACGATCCCAGGGTCCAGAACGCGATTCCGCTCTCCGGCTTCGACACCGTGCAGGCATCCTACCAGTTCATCAAGGGGCTTCTCCGGCACGTGGAGGGTCTCCACATCGACAGCCAGCACATGATGGTCATCAGCCCCGATGAGGGCGGCATGAAGCGCGCCGTCTACATCGCAAACGTGCTGGGCCTGGACATGGGCATGTTCTACAAGAGAAGGGATTACACCCAGGTTGTGGGCGGCAAGAACCCGATCATCGCCCACGAGTTCCTCGGCTCCTCCGTCGAGGGCAAGGACATGATCATCATCGACGACATGATCTCCTCCGGCGAGAGCGTTCTGGACGTGGCAAAGGGACTGAAGGAGCGCGGTGCCAGCCGCATCTTCGTCTTCTCGACCTTCGGCCTGTTCACTGCAGGGCTCTCCCAGTTCGACAAGGCCTATGAGGATCACCTCATCGACAAGGTCCTGACCACCAACCTGATCTACCAGACCCCGGAGCTCCTCTCCCGCCCCTGGTACATCAGCTGCAGCATGAGCAAGTACATCGCCTACATCATCGACACCTTAAACCACGACAGCTCGATCAGCGACCTGTTAAATCCCGTCGCCCGCATCCAAAACATCGTCCAGCGCTACAACGATGGCGGTCTGAAGATCATCGAGTAATCAGAAGCTTCCCAGTCTGAAGAACAGCAGGAGCCGGGGCAGATCCGAATGGATTCTGCTCCGGCTCCTTTTTGTCTGTCCGTCTCTCTACTCTCCGGTGCTCCCCGTGTGTACGTAGGTGAGGAACCGGTTTCCGCTCGCGGAGAAGAGCTCCTCGGCGCTGCTGCGGCTGATCAGCTGCGTTCCGCCGCTTGCAGGGTCCCAGACCGCTACCTTCTCCGGGCCGTACCCGATGATTAGGACCGCATCCGAGCCGCTGTTCGTGATCGCAAGAACCGGAATGCCCGCGGAGGAGTAGTACAGAACCTCCTCCATCGTGCAGCCGGAGAGATCCAGCACCTGCGCATTGGACAGGTTCTCCGAGAGGATCTCCTCACTGGACTTCCCGTCCGCAATGAGGTCCGGCACGGAGACCGAGACGCTCTCATAGCGCAGAATGGCGTCCAGGCAGGCCGCAATGCTGCCGGAGGAGCGGTAGACCTGCATGGTCTCATCGCTCGCCCCGATGCCGTCGATCTCGCATCGCTCTGCGGTGGTGCTCTCATAGACCGTGACGCCGCCGCGGCCAGTGACAATGCCGGTCTCAGAGTCCGCAAGCCGCACCGCATCCGAGGCGTCTGTAAAGCAGCGGTCAAACCCGTAGAGCCCGTAGACATAGTAGCGGGATACGCTGCTCTCCTCCCCGGTGTCACTGGTAAGGGCAATCTCCCTGACTTCTCCTGAGGAGTAGAGCCTTGGATGCACGCAGCGCACATCCCGTGCGGAGAGTCCCGTCACCGTCAGATCCGTCACGGTCTCAAAGCTGTCCGAGCTGGAGGTCTGGACGATCCCGGAGCCGGAGGACTGCGCCGCCGTTCCCACGATCTCGTCGTCTGCCGCCGCCGTGTAGAGGACCGTGCCGTCCTCGCTCTTCTGCCGCTGCACCCTGTGGAGGGTGATCTGGTTGTCATTGATCACCGCCTCGGAGATCAGGTACCCGTCCTTCTCGTAGTCCATCAAAACGTTGAGATCCCGGTCCACGATCCGGATCGCATACATGGGGGTGAACCAGGTGCCGACGCTGTTCTCAGAGGCATCCGACGTGCGGGCAACGCCATAGATCAGATCCTTGCCCAGGAAACCGATTGGAATCAGGCTCTCGCCCTCCCCCGCCTTGATCACGTTCCTGGACAGATCGGAGAGGTCCTCGAGCACGATGTTGCCGGTCGCGCTCCCGCCGGAGGTCTCCTGGAAGGCGATTAACTCGCCGCCCTCGGAGGACGCACTCTCCCCGCTCGTCCACGATTCCAGCACCCGTGCCGTGCCGCGCTGGGTGTTGATCTCATAGAGCGTGTTCTCCAGGAGCAGGTAGAGGCGTCCGAAGCTGCTCAGATAGGCACTTGTCTCCACCTCCGACTGCAGCACTGCAAAAGAGCCGGAAAATGAGATGAAGGCGGTCTCCTCCACCGTCCGGTAGTCCGGGCGGTAGGTGCACAGGCTGATTCCCGTCTCCCCCTCGTGGCTGCCGCTGTTCATGTAGCCGTAGACGAGGAACTGCACACTTCCATCGTCCTCATCCATGCCAAGGATCCGGATGTCGTGCTCCGCGTACAGGGCTCTCCGGTCTGTCGAGTCCGCACTGGCAAAGGAGAAAGCCTCAGCCGCCGTGCTGTCCCCCGACCGGCACACATAAAGGCTCCCGTTCATCACAAAGGCGACCTCTGTCCCGTCGTCGCTGGAGACCGTCTCCACCCCCGATGGCTGCACGATGCCGAGGTGCACCGTGTTCTCGTCAAAGGCGGCCGTGGAGGGGTCATAGATCTCCGTCGCAGAGCGCCGGTAGTTCAGCAGGTGGAACCGGTCTGACCCCTGCCGGATCCGGTAGTACTCGGTGCAGAGGAGCGTGTGGCTCTCCGCATCCTCTCCCTCCTGCCCCGTGCTGACGCGCACGGCAAAGGTACCCTCGAGGATGAACGTGCTGTTCTCCGCGCGAAGGATCGAGAACACCGGGGACACCGTCTCCTCCGGCAGGAGGCTGTTCCAGACCACCTGGTCATAGCTCGAGTTGATATCCACCTCTGCGAGGGTGGAGTTGTCCGCCGAGGCATCCGGCTCGATATAGGTCTCGATGTACTTCTCGTTGTCCGCAAGGAGGGTGCTCTTGTGGAACGTGGAGACAAAGTCCAGGGCAGAGACATAGGTGTCGTCTGCCGCCGCTGCCATGCTGATTCTCGTGTAGTAGCGGATGTTCTGTCGGTCCTTTGTCGAGACCACAATGACGAGCAGGTACTCTTCACTCTCTGTCACAAGGTCACCAAAGGATGCCTGATAGGAGAGTACGCCGCCATCGTCCGTGCTCTCCGGGGAGAGTTCATCCCGCTCAATGAGGCGAGCGCCCGAGACATCCCGGACCTCTGCCTGCACCGACGTGATGCTCCCCCCGCAGGGATCGATCTGAAAGGTAAGACTCCGGTCTGAGGAGAGGGGCGTCAACACCGCCCGGTACTCCTCCATGTCTCTCTCTGTCACAAAGCCGTGCAGTTCGTTGAACTGCTCTTTCCCCGAAGTCATGGTGACGACCGGGAGCGTCGGTTCCCCGAAGACCTCCGCGGTGCCGGTGGCCGTATGGCCGGTCGCGAGCTCAATCAGGAGCACAGAGGCAACAAATATGCTGACCGCACAGACGATGCGGATGATGGTTTTCTTCATGGAAACGGGATTCCTTCCATAAATGGACAAATGAACTGCAAAGATGAAAAACGGGCAGGGGGATTCCCCTGCCCGGAACAGTTTACCATATCCCGCATCCTTCGGAAACGGAAAAAGCCGGGCAGGCCCCCCTGTCCGGCTTCCTGACTCAGCCAGCCGGTGCGGTCTCTTCTTCCTCCCGCACCCTGTCCTCGGCCTCCTCGATCTGCTTTTTCTTATAGTGATGCGCATCCTCCAGCATCATGTCCTTGACCTTCATCAGGCGCACCTGGGTACTCCGCTCGTTCTCATCCAGCTTCATCGAGATATAGCGGATGTTTGCCTGGGTCTCCGGGATGATGACGTGCTCCAGCGCATTCACGCGGCGCCGCGTCTTCTCGATCTCCGCAGACATCAGCTGGCAGGACTTCTCCACCTCTGCGAGGCGCAGCATGTCCGGCAGCACATCGGAGAGCGACTTCACCGCATCATCCAGATCGCCCGACGTAAAGGCCAGGCCATAGGAATAGATGTCGTTCTCGTCCGCGGTCCTTGTCCTGAATGCAAAGTGGGGGATGTTGACGCTCATGACGTTCTTTGGCGTCATTTCCACCGAGACTTCCTGCCTCGGCGCCATCAGCGCCGTGTGCAGGGCCTCCTCTGACATGATGGCTCTGGCGAGGACGAAGTTGCCGTTGGCAGCTCGGATCCCCGCCTCCACCTTCTGGCGCAGGCGCATGTTCTCGCGGACCAGGTCCAGGAACTGGCGCATCAGCTCATCCCGCTTGTCCTTCAGGAGCCGGTGCCCCTTGACCGCGGTCACCAGTTTCTTCTTCTGCCGGGTCAGCTCCATTCTGGTGGGATTCACCTGTGTTGCAGCCAAACTCGATCACCTCCTGACTCTTCGCGTCTCACTTCTTCTCGTAGTACTTGTCGAGCATCCTGTCGTTGATTCTCTTCAGCTCGGAACGGGGAAGCATGCGCAGAAGATCCCAGCCGATGTCCAGCGTCTCCTCAATGCTGCGGTCCGTGTTGTAGCCCTGGGACACATATCGCTTCTCGAACTCGTCTGCGAACTTCGCGTACAGAAGGTCCGTATCGGTCAGCGCTGCCTCGCCGAGGATAACCATCAGCTCCTTTGCATCCTTGCCTCTTGCATAGGCGGCAAAAAGCTGGTTCAGGGTTGCAGAGTGGTCCTCGCGGGTCTTGCCCTCGCCGATGCCCTTGTCCTTCAGACGGGACAGGGACGGGAGCACATCGATAGGCGGCGTAATGCCCTTGCGGTACAGGTCACGGGACAGGATGATCTGCCCCTCGGTGATGTAGCCGGTCAGGTCGGGGATCGGGTGGGTCTTGTCATCCTCAGGCATCGTCAGGATCGGAATCATGGTGATGGAGCCCTTCTTGCCGCGCTGACGGCCGGCTCTCTCGTACATGGTTGCCAGGTCCGTGTACATGTATCCGGGATAACCACGCCTTCCGGGAACCTCCTTGCGCGCTGCTGAGATCTCACGCAGGGCATCCGCGTAGTTGGTGATGTCCGTCAGGATGACCAGGACATGCATATCCTTCTCAAAAGCCAGGTACTCCGCTGCGGTCAGCGCCATGCGGGGCGTGCTGATTCGCTCGACAGCCGGATCATTTGCCAGGTTGACAAACAGAACCGTGCGGTCGATGGCACCGGACTGACGGAAGGACTCCTGGAAGAAGTTTGCCTCCTCGAAGGTGATGCCCATGGCCGCGAAGACCACTGCGAAGGGCTCATCCGTGCCGCGCACCTTAGCCTGCCGCGCGATCTGCGCCGCGAGCTGGGCGTGGGGAAGGCCCGATGCTGAGAAGATCGGGAGCTTCTGTCCGCGGACCAGGGTGTTCAGGCCGTCGATGGCGGAGATACCGGTCTGAATGAACTCCGAAGGGTAGGCTCTTGCCGCCGGGTTCATGGGAAGGCCGTTGATATCCATTCTCTTCTCGGGGATGATCTCGGGACCGCCATCAATCGTGCGGCCCATGCCGTCGAAGACACGTCCCAGCATGTCCTCGGAGACGCCCAGTTCCATGGCATGGCCGAGGAACCGGACCTTGGAATTCTCCAGGTTGATGCCGGTGGATGCCTCAAACAGCTGCACCAGTGCCCGATCCTCATCGATCTCCAGGACCTTGCAGCGGCGGACCTCTCCGTTTGCAAGTTCAATCTCACCCAGCTCGTTGTAGGTGACATCCTCCACGCCGCTGACCAGCATCAGAGGTCCGGTAACTTCCTGTATGGTGCGGTATTCCTTGGCCATAATTACTCGTCCTCCTTTCCGACAAGGTCTGCCATCTGTCTGGAGAGCTCCTCGGTAATCTTCTGGTATGCCCCGTCGATCTCCTTCTCCGGCGTGTACTTGTAGCGGCCGATCTGCTCTCTTGCGGGGAGCTTCACCAGCGCATTGATGTCCGCGCCCTGGTCAAGGGCTCTTGCGCCCTCCTCGTAGTACGCGTACACCAGCTTCATCATGTAGTACTGCTTCTTCAGCGAGGTGTAGGTATCGATCTCGTCGAAGGAGTTCTGGTGCAGGAAGTCCTCACGGATGGAGCGTGCTGCCTCCATCTTCAGGCGGTCCTTCGGGGACAGGGCATCCATACCGACCATCTTGACGATCTCGTTCAGGGATGCCTCCTCCTGCAGAAGGCTCATCAGGTTCTGTCTCGTCTCCATCCAGTCGGACTCGACGTTCTTGTTGAACCAGGGCTCCATGTCATCCAGGTACAGGCTGTAGGAAGTCAGCCAGTTGATGGCAGGGAAGTGTCTCTGGTACGCAAGGTCCGCATCCAGGGCCCAAAAGACCTTGACGATGCGGAGCGTCGCCTGTGAGACGGGCTCGGAGATGTCGCCGCCGGGCGGCGAGACAGCGCCGATGGCGGACAGAGATCCCTCCCTGCCCTCCCTGCCAAGGGAGATGACGCGGCCGGCACGCTCATAGAACTGCGCCAGGCGGGAGCCTAAGTAAGCGGGATAGCCCTCCTCACCGGGCATCTCCTCCAGACGGCCCGACATCTCACGCAGGGCCTCTGCCCAGCGGGAGGTGGAGTCTGCCATCAGGGCCACCGAGTAGCCCATGTCGCGGAAGTACTCCGCCATCGTGATGCCCGTGTAGATCGAGGCCTCACGGGCGGCAACGGGCATATCCGAGGTGTTTGCAATCAGAATGGTCCGCTGCATCAGGGACTCCCCGGTCCGGGGATCCTTCAGCTCAGGGAACTCATTCAGAACATCCGTCATCTCATTGCCGCGCTCGCCGCAGCCGATGTAGACCACGATGTCCGCATCCGCCCACTTCGCGAGCTGGTGCTGGGTGACCGTCTTTCCGGAACCAAAGGGTCCGGGAATGGCTGCCGTGCCGCCCTTTGCGATCGGGAAGAACGCGTCGATGACGCGCTGTCCGGTGACAAGCGGCATGTCCGGCGGGAGCTTTTTCTGATAGGGACGGCCCTTTCGGACCGGCCACTTCTGCATCAGGGTGACGTTTACATCCCCCTTTGCTGTGGTGATGACGCCGATCACATCCTCCACCGTGTAGGAACCGGAGGACAGGCTCTTGATCGTCCCGCGGACACCGTAGGGCACCATGATCTTCTGAACCACAACCGGGGTCTCCTGGACGGTGCCCAGGATGTCTCCTGCCTCTACCTCGTCCCCCGCCTTTGCGGTTGCCACGAACGCCCACTTCTTCTCCCGGTCGAGGGCGGGAACCTCCACGCCTCTCGTCAGGAGATTGCTGTGGGTCTTCTCCATGATCTTGTTGAGCGGACGCTGAATGCCGTCATAGATCGAGCTGATCAGACCCGGCCCCAGCTCGACGGACAGCGGCGCGTCCGTGGAGTACACGGGCTCCCCCGGTCCCAGTCCCTGGGTCTCCTCATAGACCTGGATCGAGGCCTGGTCTCCGTGCATCTCAATGATCTCTCCGATCAGACCCTGCTCGCTCACGCGGACGACATCGTACATGTTTGCGTCCCGCATGCCCTCCGCGATGACGAGGGGTCCTGCTACTTTCTTTATCCTGCCTGTGCTCATTTGCGCAGTGTCTCCTCCTTGTTGCTGCTGACATTTCCGAACAGGATGTCGCTGCCGACTGCCTGCTCGACGCTGTCCTTCACGCCCTGGATGCCGTCCCCGGTGTTGCCGGAGACGCCCGGAATCCGGATGATGGCCGGGACCATTTTGTCCTGGTACCGCTTCAGCTCCTCCGGAATCTGGGCCGCCAGCTTCTCCGTGATGTAGATGATGCCGTATCCGCTCTCTGCGATGCGGCGAAGGGTCTTTGCGCCCTCGTCCGGGGTCTTCACCGCAAACGTGGTGAGGCCGAGCACCGCAAAGCCGTAGATGCTGTCATAATCCCCCAGTACTGCGATGTTATACATACATCTCCCTTACCCTTTCCCGGATTGCATCCTCAGAGAAGCCGTTTGCCTTGGCTGTCAGGATGATGCGCACCGTCTTGATCTCATTCTCACGGGCAAGATAGAATGCCACAATCGGTCCGGAGGTGAACGGATTCGTCTTCTGCGGCTTGATCGCCTCGATCTGGCAGTTGTCGCACCAGCGCTCAAATGAGGACGGCGACACCTTCAGGGCCTCCACCGCGTCCGCAAAGCCGTGCTCCTGCAGATAGGGGTACAGGGCCTCTGTCCCCTTTGCCGCCTCCTGGGCAAGATCGTGCACCGGGAAGGCCTCCGAGGGCGCCAGCGCCGCATTGAGAAAGCCAAGCGGCTTTCCGATCTTTGCCGCCCGGACCGCAATCCGGATGTCCGCGGTTGCCACGGTGGAGCGGATGTAGTCCTGGATCACCGGAGAAGCTGCCTTCTTTGCGGCGTCTGTCATCGCAACAAGGCACGCCCGGTCGAGGATCGTGTCGCACATCTGTCCGTCCCTGGTGGAAACCATGTATTCAAAGGCCTGCTCTGCCGGCGCCCGCATGGCCTCCGGAAGCGCATCAAAGTGCTTCTCGCTGAAGATCGCAAGGACCTCCCTGCGCCCGAAGTCCGGGATGTCGTAGAAGATGCGGTCGTGGGTGTCGGAGGTCAGAACCTCCTTGATCGCCGCCTTCACGTTGTGATAGCGCCGGGGGATGTCAAAGATGTCGAATACCTTTTTGTCGACACCCAGCTCCTCCATGAGCGCCATGTTTTTGGTCTCCTCCGCCTGCAGGATGGCATCCGGGTCCCTTCCGGACTCGGCACTGCCCCAGCCCCGGGAGATCAGATAGTCCAGAACGGCGTCCGCACTTGCCATGCCCGCCATCTGGGAGATGTCCGCATCGGTGAGGAGTGTCTTTTCTCTGACCCGGATCCGCGCAACAGCATATACATAATTGTTTGTCATGGTCTGCGCTCTCCTTTACCAGAGGATCCCGTTTACCTGATCCCGCAGCGCATCCCGCTTCTCTGCGAACAGGGCGGCAAGCGTGCAGTTCTCCTCGATTCCTCCGTATTTCAGAATAAATCCGTTGTCGATATTCTCTGCAGTGGGGCTGACAAAGAGCTCTGCGCCGTGCTTTTTGCCGATGGCGGCTGCTCTTTCTGCAAAGTCCTCGGGGAGCCTTCCAAGGTCCCGCGCGCCGAATGAGATCACACCCTTTCCCGGGGTGACATTTGCCTCCAGGAGCTTTTCAATCATCGCAAAGTAGTCCTTCGTGCTCTGTCCGTCCAGCCTGTCATAGGCCTTCTGCAGCACCTCGTCGATGATCTCCTGTCTTGCAGAGAGCCTGCGCTCCCGCGCGCGCATCTGCGCTGCGGAGGCAGTCCTGCTGCGGGTCTTTGCGCTCTCTGCGGCGGCATTCTCATCCGCCTGCTTCAGAATGGCTGCCGTCTCCTCCTCTGAGGCGCTGCGGATCGCGTCCGCCTTTTCTCTTGCCTCGGAGAGGATACCTTCCGCCTTCGCCCTTGCGTCCTGCAGGATTTCTTTTGTGATGTTGTCAATTCCTGCCATATCCGCTCTCTCCTTTGTCGTTTGTCCCTCAGCTTCAGATGTTGGTCACTGCGAGGATGGAAACAAGGAGTGCGAGGATGGCGTACGTCTCAACCATGGCCGGGAACAGCATGGCCTTACCGAACTGATCGGGATCCTTGGCGACGACACCGATGGAGGCAACGGAGGTTCTCGCCTGATGATAAGCGGAGATCAGGCCGCAGATGGCGATCGGGAGGCAGGCAAACAGATACATCAGTCCCGTGTTGGTGTCCGTGACAGCTGTGCCGCCCAGGACGCCGATGCGGGAGAGGGTGATGAAGGTGACCAGCAGGCCGTAGATGCCCTGGGTTCCGGGAAGAAGCTGAAGGATCAGGACCTTTGCGAACAGATCCGGCTTCTCTGCCGTAACACCTGCTGCCGCCTGGCCGGCCATGCCGACGCCCCAGGCGGAACCGATGCCTGCCAGAATCGTGGAAAGTGCTGCTCCGATGAGTGCCAATACCATACCTGTGCTCATTTTAGTGATCTCCTTGATTTAAATTTTTGATTTCAACATACTTGTTTGCTGTCTGAAAAGCCTTGAAAGGCCTGCCGCCGCCCTCGTAAAACTTGCCGAAGAACTCGACAAACTCAAGACGGTTGGAGTGGACATAGGCCCCGAGCGCGTTGATGAAGAAGTTCAGGGTGTGTCCGAGGACAAACACGAGGATGAAGACAATGACGCCGAATGCGCTGTCGCCTCCCATGACCGCCATCATGTTGATGACGTTGGCGATGACGCCGGTTGCAAGGCCCAGGGCCAG
>ONMH01000016.1 GCA_900318875.1 uncultured Lachnospiraceae bacterium
TATGGCTGCAAAGCCGTTCCCGATCGATGCGGAGAACAGCATGATCCCTGTCAATTTGCTGTAAGAGCTGACTACTCCCATGGGCTTGCCCGTGGGAGTGTCAGTTGTGAATTTTTGATGAGCCAGAGAAAGACAGACAGGGAAAATTTTCTGACTGTGCATACCACGTATGGAGCATATACAAAGCTGTCGCGTCGGAAGTACTCCATTGCCAAGACGCATGCAAATGATGCCTATTGTATGGGAATGTTTCAGCCGGAGCACAGAGCACCGGAATAGCTTCTGAAAGAGAAACGCCGTAACAATCGTGCGCTGTCTAAATTCTACGACGCGAAATACATCGACAGCCGGGATGGTGTCAAAAAGTCCGGCTCAGACCTGGCCTGTGGCAGGACGAACCGTTCAGAGCCCCGAAATGGAGAACAAAACCCGCGCATCTTTCATGGCAAAAAGGTAAGCAAAGGACGTATCGCCGTTCGCAGACAGCGTTACCCAATTCAGCCAGGGACACAGGTAATGTATAAAAAGCATACCTATGTTGCAGTTGGAACACACAACAACGGTAGAGCGGTTGTACTTAAGGCAAAAGTGTATCTGTCAGGTAACTGCGGATATTACATCATGCCGGAGCTTTTGTTTGAGAAAAGGGAAACGACGCTCCTCCCCGCTGCAAGCGGCGGGGTTTCCGCGTCTGTATTCATTATTCATTATGACAAGTGGGAATCAGGGCCAGAGAAGAACAGAAACAGAATCGAGTACAGAAAAGTCTGCAGTTCCGACCGGCTGCAGGATCTTCAATCCATGGAGGACTGGCCGATCGGGTGTTTCTCTCTGATTGAAACATTGCGGCCTTTCATTGCCTTTCCTTGCCTCCCAAAAACAGATTGCTAGAGCCGCAGAAATGGTGTAGCGTGATATCGTATCAGTCAGCAGACTGAAAAAAGGAGACGAAATGAACGTATACGAGGAATCCCTGAAGCTGCATGAGGCCCATCACGGAAAGCTGACCGTGGAGCCCAAGGTACCCTGCGAGACCGCATGGGACCTTTCCCTTGCCTACACGCCGGGCGTTGCACAGCCGTGCCTGGAGATCCAGAAGGACCCGGAGAATGCCTATCGCTACACCGGAAAAGGCAACACCGTTGCCGTCATCACCGACGGCACCGCGGTGCTGGGCCTTGGCGACATCGGCCCGACGGCGGGACTCCCCGTCATGGAGGGCAAGGCCCTTCTCATGAAGCGCTTTGCCGGCCTCGATGCCTGGCCGATCTGCCTGGACACAAAGGATCCGGATGAGATCGTCGACATCGTGAAGAAGCTCGCTCCCTCCTTCGGCGCAGTGAACCTCGAGGACATCAGCGCTCCCCGCTGCGTCTACATCGAGAGGCGCCTCATCGAGGAGTGCAGCATCCCGGTCTTCCACGATGACCAGCACGGCACCGCCATCGCGGTGCTGGCAGCCCTCCTGAACGCCATGAAGGTCAAGAAGGCAGAGCCGAAGGACATGAAGGTCGTCATCAGCGGCGCCGGTGCCGCCGGTTCCTCCATCATCCGCATGCTCTATAAGAGCGGGTTCCAGAAGATCTACGCCTTCGACAAGGACGGATGCCTGGATCCGGATGATTCCGAGAACTACGATCCCCTGAAGAAAGAGCTCCTCTCCTTTGTAAACCTCGACCATCAGCACTATAAGAACCTTGCCGAGGGTATGAAGGGCGCCGACATCTTCATCGGCGTCTCCGCACCGCGCCTTGTGTCAAAGGAGATGATCGCCTCCATGAACCCCGGCGCCGTGGTCTTCCCGATGGCAAACCCGGAGCCGGAGATCACCTACCAGGAGGCAAAGGAGGCGGGGGCTTATATCGTCGGCACCGGCCGCTCCGACTTCCCGAACCAGGTCAACAACGTACTGGTATTCCCCGGCCTCTTCCGCGGTGCCCTGGACTACCGGGCAACCAAGATCACTGAGGGCATGCAGATCGCAGCGGCAAGAGGCCTTGCCTCCCTTGTCGATGAGAAGGACCTCTCCCCGGATCACATCATCGTGTCCACCCTCGACAAGCGGGTCGTGCCCACCGTGGCAAAGGCCGTCGGCGAGGAGGCCGTGCGCGAGGGCGTCGTCAGAAAGTAACAGACAGCATTTTGATTTCGTACCGCTCACCCTGGAGGGCTGCCCTCCGGGGTGTTTTGCGGTCGTAAAAATTCCCGATCCGTTTTACAATAGGGTTGACCGGAGCATCCCTCCGTCATAACTGAAAGAAGGAAACAGGAAGGAGGACAATCTGAATGAACGCAGAAAAGGCCTATGAAATCTGGCTTCAAAAGCTCCCGAAGGAGGATCCGCTCTATCCGGAGCTCCTCTCGATCCGGGGAAATGAAAAGGAGATCACAGACCGGTTCTATCAGGAGATCGTCTTCGGCACCGCAGGCCTTCGCGGCATCTGCGGCGCCGGCACCAACCGGATGAATGCCTACACCGTGGGGAGGGCCACGCAGGGCATTGCAGACTACATCAGAGAAAGCGGAGAGGATCCCGCCAAGGGCGTTGCCATCGCCTATGACTGCAGGCACCACTCAAGGGAATTCTCAGAGCTTGCCGCCAGGATCCTTGCGGGGAACGGGATCAGAGTCTATCTCTTCCCGTCCCTTCGCCCGACTCCGGAGCTCTCCTTTGCAGTCCGGAAGCTTGCCTGCGTCTCCGGCATCAACATGACCGCCTCCCACAACCCGAAGGAGTACAACGGCTACAAGGTCTACTGGAAGGACGGCGCCCAGATCTCAGGAGAGGTCTCCGACGGGATTCTTGCAAAGATCCAGAGCCATGACCTCTTTGACGCTTTCCCGCAGTGCTCCCTGGAAAAGGCAAAGGAGAAGGGCCTTGTTGTGATGCTTGGGGAGGAGATGGACCGGCAGTACCTCGACTACGTGGAGTCCCTGCAGCAGCAGGAGGATGACAGGCTCGACAGGAGCGTCTCTGTCGTCTACACCCCTCTCAACGGCGCGGGAAGCATCCCCATGGAGCGGGTGATGAGAGAGCGGGGCTTTTCAAACTTCCGGATCGTCCCAGAGCAGAAGGATCCGGACCCCGACTTTACGACGGTTCCCTTCCCGAACCCGGAGAACCCGAAGGCCTTTGCCCTGGCAGAGGCGCTGGGAAAGAAGACGGATGCACAGATCCTTGTTGCCACCGACCCCGACAGCGACCGCATGGCGGTCGAGGTCTCTGACGGGAAGGGCGGGTACCTTGCCCTTGACGGCAACCAGACAGGAGCCCTCATCATCTGGTACCTCGCCAGAAGTAAGAAGGAGCACGGAACGCTCCCCGCAAAGAGCGCGATGATCACCTCCATCGTGACGGGGAACTTCGGTGAGGCGATCTGCAGGGATTACGGCATCACGGTCTTCCGCGCCCTGACGGGCTTTAAGAACATCTGCGGCAGGATCCCGGAGATTGAGAAGAAGGGCTACACCTATTTCTTTGGCTATGAGGAGTCCATCGGCTGCGCCCCGGGCGAGCAGGTCCGGGACAAGGACGGGATCGCCGCCGGCATGCTCCTCGTGGAGATGGCGGCCTTCCTCAAAAAGCAGGGAAAGACCATGCTGGATCTTCTGGAGGAACTGTATCAGACGTATGGATACTACGCGGAGGATCAGGTCTCCGTGGTCCTTGCCGGCATGGAGGGACAGGAGAGAATCGGAAGGATCATGGATGCCTTCCGGAGGGGAAGACCGGATCACTTCGGAGACTTTGCCGTGAAAGAGCAGATCGACTACCTCCACGGCTATGAGGACATCCCGGCCCAGAACGCATTGAAATTCATCATGACCGACGGCAGCTGGTTTGCCATGCGCCCCTCCGGAACAGAGCCGAAGATCAAGTTCTACTACTATGCAGTGACAAAAGACCGCGATGCGTCCCGGAAAAAGGTGGACGGCATGAAGACTGCTGTCCAAAGCCTTGTGGACAGCATTGCATAAGCACACAGGAGTATCATGAAGCTGGAATCGTACTTAAGGGACAGGAAGACCTACATCATTGCGGAGATGAGCGGAAACCACGGCGGGAGCCTCGAGAAGGCCCTCGAGATCGTGCACGCGGCAAAGGAGGCCGGGGCGGACTGCTTAAAGACCCAGACCTACACGGCGGACACGCTGACAATCAACTGCCGCTCCGACCGCTTTCTCTTAAAGACCGGACTCTGGGACAGGGAGTACCTGTACGACCTGTACCAGAAGGCCTACACCCCCTGGGACTGGATGCCGAAGATCAAGGAGGAGGCAGAGAGGCTCGGCATGGACTTTCTCTCAACGCCCTTTGACGACACCGCCGTCGATTTTCTCGAGGGGATCGGAGAGGAGTTCTACAAGATCGCAAGCTTTGAGCTCGTCGACATTCCGCTCATCAAGAAGGCCGCCTCCACGGGAAAGCCCCTCATCATCTCCTGCGGCATGGGATCGGAAGGCGAGATTCAGGAAGCCCTGGACACCTGCCGGAAGGCAGGGAATGAGAAGGTCGTCCTCTTAAAGTGCTGCAGTGCCTATCCCACGGATTACGACACCATGCACCTTCGGACAATCCCCGACATGATGGAGCAGTTCCAGGTTCCGGTCGGCCTCTCCGATCACTCGGAGGGGTCCCTCGCGGACATCGCGGCGGTCTCCCTCGGCGCCTCCGTGATCGAGAAGCACTTCTGCATCTCCAAAAAGGACAACACCGTGGACAGCGCCTTCTCCCTCTCGAAGGAGGAGTTTGCCGCCATGGTGACAGATGTGAGAAATACCGAGCGAGCCCTCGGAAGGGCCTCCTATGGTCCCGCCAAGGAGGAGGCGCAGAGCTACTCCCTCCGAAGGAGCCTCTATGCGGTGCAGGACATCCGGGCGGGTGAGCCCTTCACCAGGGAGAACGTGCGCAGCATCCGCCCCGCCGGGGGACTCCACGCCAGATACCTGGAAACCCTGATCGGCGGGAAGCACGCGGCAAGGGACATCCCCTTCGGCACACCGCTCTCCGAGGAGGACGTGGCAGGCGGGCTGTCCTGAAGCCAAAAGCCTGCCCAAGAGTGGAGAAAAGCCCGCAGCGAAAAAGGACCCGGACACAAAGCGGCCGGAGGGACATTCCATCCCTCCGGCCGCTTTGTGTCCTGCTGCCGTTTCCTATGCGTCCGTCTTCTGCGGCCCATCGGCCTCCTGAAACCCCGCAAGGAGCTTGTACAGGAGCTGGTAGAGCTCTTCGGCATCCGCCTTCTCCAGGTGGACACAGGCCCCCATCTCGCGGGGCACCATCAGTGCGTCCTCCTCGAGGGCACGGCCGGTATCCGTGATCGTCACGATCAGGTTCCGCTCATCCTCCTCGGAGCGGGACCTTGTCAGGTATCCCTTGCTCTCGAGCTTCTTGAGCACCGGTGTGAGCGTCCCGGAGTCGAGGTAGAGCTTCTCTCCAAGCTCCTTCACGTTCATCTTCTGGTGCTCCCAGAGGACCATCATGGTGATGTACTGGGTGTAGGTCAGGTTCAGCCGGTCCAGAAACGGCTTGTATCTTCGGATGATCTCCTTGCTTGCGGCATACAGCGGAAAGCACAGCTGGCTGTCCAGACGCAGGCAGGCATATCTGGTGTCTTGTTCGCCCATTTGTTTCCTCCTTTGGGTTGACACCGTATTGTAACGCAAAATTTAATTGTGTGCAACCATATCCCGGGGACGAAGCACGGTCCTGGAGAGCACGCCGCCGACACAGGAGACGACAGGGCCGAGGAGGAGGGCGATCAGGATGTTGCCGATCGTGGGATGGCCGCCAAGGAGCATTCCAAGGCCGATCACCGTAAAGTCAAAGGCCATCCGGACAAAGCGGAAGGGGATCTTCCCGAGCTTGTGCGTTAGCATGATCGGCAGCGCGTCATAGGGCGACACGCCGAGGTCCGCATTCATGTAAAGGGCGCAGGCAAAGACAAAGCCGAGGATGGTGATAAGAAACACTGGAACCCTGGCAGGGCCCATGAAGAACCCTTCAGGAAGCGTCAGCCGGTAGATCCACCGGCAGAAATCCGAGATGTAGCCGATGAAGATCATGTTGGCGAGCGTCCCGATCCCGATAAAGTCTCTGCGGCGCAGGAACACGAAGACAAACATGATCGCATTCTCGAGAAGCTCACAGGTGCCGAAGGTGAGGGGGACCCTTGCAGAGAGTGCGAGGTTGAAGAAGGAGAAGGGATCCTGTCCGAAGCCGGTCTCAATCAGGAGCGAGACAAAGACGCCCATGAACAGAACGCCAAAGAGGCAGAGCCAGAGGCGTCTTGTGTCGTCAATGCGAAATTTCATCTGTTTCTCCTCGCTGCTCTGCGATCTTCCTTCTCCAGCACCGGTGGCACATCGCAGCGTACCGGTCGTTCCCGCCAAGGAGCACCTGCTCGCCGTCAGTCACAATCCTGCCCCTCGCATCGATCCTTGCATTGACCGTCGCCTTGGCGCCGCAGGCACAGACCGTCTTGATCTCCGTGATCGAGTCCGCAAGCTCCATGAGCCGCATGGACCCCGGGAAGAACCTTGTCCGAAAGTCCGTCCGAAGGCCAAAGCACAGCACCGGGATGTTCTCCTTGTCGACGATCTCCCGCAGCGCATCGATCTGCTCCGGCGCAAAGAACTGGCTCTCGTCGGCAATGATGACATCTCGTTTTCCGCTTTTGTGAAAAGCCTCCCGGATGTCCTCCCCGGGTGCAATCACCTCTGCCCTCTGGGAGAGGCCGATCCTGGACTTTACCAGGTCTGCCCCGTCCCTCGTGTCTGTCGAGGGCTTGATGAGCCAGACGCGCATCCCCTGCTCCTCGTAGTTAAACTTTGTGATGAGCGCCTGGGCGGACTTGGAGGAGCCCATCGTCCCATACTTAAAGTAGAGTTTTGCCATACAGCCTCACTTTTGAGTCCTGTCGAGATGCGCCTGCACCCTGCCGACCACCATCTCCAGGGCGACCTTGTTCTGTCCGCCCTCCGGGATAATGACATCCGCAAACTTCTTGGAGGGCTCCACAAAGGCCTCATGCATCGGCTTGACCGTGGTCAGGTACTGGTCGATGACAGAGTCCAGGGACCTGCCGCGCTCCTTCACATCCCTGCGGATTCTGCGAAGGATCCGGACATCCGCATCCGTGTCCACAAAGAGCTTGATGTCCATGAGATCCCTGAGAGCCGGCTCATGGAAGATCAGGATTCCCTCCACGATGATGACCCTTGCAGGGTGAATCACCAGGGTCTCCCTGGAACGGTCGTGGATCGTGTAGTCATAGACCGGACACTCGATGGACTGCCCCGCCCGGAGCTTCTTCAGATCCTCCACAAGCCGGTCCGTGTCAAACGCATTCGGATGGTCGTAGTTTAAGCGGCTCCGCTCCTCATAGCTTAAGTCGTGGTGCGCCTTGTAGTAGTTGTCGTGATAGATGACCGCCACATCGTCGCCGAAGTGCTCCCGCAGCTTCTGCGTGATGGTGGTCTTGCCCGAGCCGGTTCCGCCGGCAATGCCGATCACAATGATATCGTCCATGGTAACTCCTTCCTGTCTTTTGGCCATATGGCCGTATTCTACCATAGCTGTCTCCCTGCGGGAAATGCGGGATGTGCAAACTTCCCCTTCCCCAGGCGGCGGAAAAAGCGTATTCTCTTTCCCGGACCATTGTGAGAAGAGGAGAGGAGTACAACGATGCCGGGACTTGGAACAATCGTAAACGTGGCAGCCATTGTGGCAGGAGGCCTTCTTGGCTGCGGCGCAGGAAAGCTCTTTACGGAGAAGATGCGGGACACGCTCCTTGCCGTCTGCGGCGTCATGGTCTGTTTTCTCGGGATCGGCGGGACCCTGTCCCAGATGCTCGTCATCAGGGACGGGGCGCTCTCTGCCACCGGGACCATGATGATGGTGTTTTCGCTCTTTCTCGGCACGATCGCAGGGAGCCTTCTCGACATCGAAAAGCGGGTGGAGCAGTTCGGCATCTGGCTCCGGAACCGGACCGGCAATGAGAAGGACCGCGCCTTTGTGAATGCCTTCGTCTCGGCCTCCCTGACGGTCTGCATCGGGGCGATGGCCGTCATCGGCTCCATCGAGGACGGCGTCTACGGAAACCACGCGGTTCTCTTTATGAAGGCGATCCTCGACTTCTCGATCATCGTCGCCATGGCGGCTGCCATGGGCGCAGGGACGATCTTCTCCGCGATCCCGGTCGGCATCGTGCAGGGCCTTATCACCCTCCTTGCAAGGCTTGCCGCCCCGTATCTCTCCGATGCCGCCATGGGGAACTTAAGCTATGTCGGCGACATCCTGATCACCTGCGTCGGGATCAACCTTCTGTTTCCAAAGAAGGTGAACGTCGCAAACATGCTGCCGTCTCTTGTCATTGCCATCCTCTGGGCATATCTCTTCTGAGTGCCTGAAGGAGGTGCTTTCCGCCAGTCCCCGCACCGCCAGGAACCGTTGTCTGTTTGTGTTCGTTCTGACACCAGGGCAGGAGGAGAGGCATCTGCTGCGTCCCGGTGTGCCCCATGCGCAGAATAGCACCCTTTGGTTCCTGCAGCAGTGCTGCTCTCTGTCCGTTCTCTTCCTTTTCCCCGGAATTTTCGTTCCATTTCACAGGCAGGAAGGCAAAAGCCCGGCGCCTGCCCCACTGCATCCATCCTGCTGCCATACGCCAGCCCACGGCGCAGAAGAGAGCCCTGCAGGCCGCCAAATTTGTGCAGAATGTACAATAAAAGTCAATTTCACGTTGCCACGTTCCGACAGGTCGTTTATAATACTTCTGTCGAACCGGTTATCCCGGGAAGAACTGCCGAATGCCCTTCCGGCTTCTTCCGGGAAGGGCAGCGGGGGAGATCTGCAGGCACCCCTGCGGCGGGGCAGAGAAGGAAAAGGAGGATTTACCATGCTGGAATACACAAAGGTCTACTCAAAGCGGTACAAGGATGTCTTTCTGAAGGTCATCCCTGGGCACTTCGTAACGCCCAACTCCCACATCAACTACTACATCGACATGACCACGATGAAGACCCGTCTGTCCGAGGCGAGCAATGCGGCGCATGCCCTCTCTGAGGCAATCGCCACCTCGACCATCGTGGACACGATCATCTGCATGGACGGCACCGAGGTCATCGGCGCGTACCTCGCAGAGGATCTGACCAAGGCCGGGGTCCTGTCGATGAACGCCCACAAGACGATCTACGTGGCAAGTCCCGAGCTTGCCGGCTCCCAGATGATCTTCCGCGAGAACACCATGATGATGGTAAAGAACAAGAACGTGATGATCCTCGTCGCTTCCACGACGACAGGCCGCACGGTCGCAAAGGCCATCGAGTCGATCCGCTACTACGGCGGCACGGTCTCCGGCATCAGCGCGATCTTCTCCGCAGCAACCAGGATCTACGGTCTCCCCGTCAACGCCCTGTTCACGAAGGCAGATCTGCCGGACTATCAGGCGTGGAAGGCGGATGAGTGCGAGCTCTGCAAGGACGGCGTGCCGATCACGGCAATCGCAAACGGCTACGGCTACTCCCAGCTGTAACCTCAAAGATTTGAATTTTCTGCATATACAAAGGACCTGCTTCCGGGAATGTCCCGGGGCAGGTCCTTTTGCTGTCTTATGCTGTCTGTGCATCAGAAAACACAACATTTTTCGGCGCTGAAATTCCCGCAGATTCCGGGGGAAACCGAGGCATGCGCGTTGCATTAGGCGGAGAGTGTGTTAAAATATTAACAGTTTGTGGGAGAGGGTCTCCCACACGGGATAAACCCGATTTCTTTTTGATTTTAGGAGGAAGGATACGTATGAGTGAGTCATTTGAAGACATCCTGAAGCAGGTCAATGAGATCCCCACGAAGAAGCTCTCCGTGGCGAATGCACAGGATCTTCCGGTCATGGAAGCCGTTGCAGAGGCAAAAGCAAAGAAGATCGCTGATCCGATCCTGGTCGGCGATGAGGAGAAGATCCGCGAGATCGCAAAGCAGATTGCCTTCGACCTCTCCGATGTCCGCGTCATCAACGAGCCCGACATGCAGCAGGCTGCTACTACAGCAGTCAAGCTCGTCCACGACGGCGAGGCAGACATGTACATGAAGGGCGCGCTGGATTCCAAGACCTTCCTCCGCTCCGTGCTGAACAAGGATGTGGGCCTTCGCACCGGCAAGACTCTGTCCCATGTCTGCGTGTTTGAGATCAAGGGCATCAAGCGCCTGCTGTTTCTTACCGATGTTGCCTTCCTTCCCTATCCGACGCTCGAGGACAAGGAGCAGATCATCAACTACACCGTCGACGTCTGCAACGCCTGCGGCATCGAGAACCCGAAGGTGGCTCCTCTTGCCGCCGTCGAGGTTGTCAACCCCAAGATGCCCGTCACCGTCGAGGCTGCCCAGCTGACCAAGTGGAACGAAGAGGGCAGAATCAAGAACTGCATCGTCGACGGACCGCTGTCCATGGACCTTGCCATTGACCCCGAGGCTGCAAAGCACAAGGCAGGCGCCGAGAACAGAAAGATCGTCGGCGACGCCGATGTCCTGCTCTTCCCCGACATCCACGCAGGAAACCTCGTCTACAAGACCATCGTGCACCTTTGCGAGTTTAAGAACGGCTGCATCCTGATGGGCACCAAGGCGCCCGTCATCCTGACCTCCCGCTCCGACAGCAAGGAGACCAAGATCAACTCCATCGCACTCGCAGCGGTTGTGGCACACCATCAGCACAGAATCTGAGCCGAA
Source organism: uncultured Lachnospiraceae bacterium (assembly GCA_900318875.1). Taxonomy (GTDB): domain Bacteria; phylum Bacillota; class Clostridia; order Lachnospirales; family Lachnospiraceae; genus CAG-791. The sequence goes on from ONMH01000016.1 coordinate 10,724, forward strand.
GGCCCGTCAGAAAGAAGGAAAATCATGGCAATCAGAAGCCTTATCATCAATCCCGGTTCCACCTCCACCAAGATCGGTGTCTTCGACGACGAGACCCAGATCCTCGACAAGACCCTGCGCCACTCCACCGAGGAGATCAGCCAGTTCGCTGACATCTATGCGCAGAAGGACTTCAGAAAGCAGCTGATCCTCGATGCCCTGAAGGAGGAGAACATCCCGCTCACCTCCATCAACGTCTGCGTCGGAAGAGGCGGCCTTCTCCGCCCGATCCCCGGCGGCACCTACGCTGTGACGGATGCGCTCCTGCACGATCTGTACCATGCGCCCCAGGGAAATCACGCATCGAACCTCGGCGGCATCCTTGCCAGAGAGATCGGCGACTCCATCGGCGTTCCCTCCTACATCGTCGACCCGGTTGTCGTTGATGAGCTGCAGCCGGTTGCAAGACTCTCCGGTGTCCCGGAGGTTCCGAGGGTCTCCATCGACCATCCGCTGAACCAGAAGGCCATGGCGCGTCGCTGGGCAAAGGAGAACGGAAAGAAGTACGCAGACATCACCGTGATCGTGGTCCACATGGGCGGCGGCACCTCCACCGGCCTCCATGTCGGCGGCAAGATGATCGATGTCTATGCGGCCTTCAACGGCGACGGCGCCTTCTCCCCGGAGAGAGCAAACGGCGTTCCGGCCCTCGGCCTTGTGAAGCTGTGCTTCTCCGGAAAGTACACCCAGAAGGAGATGGAGAAGAAGATCATCGGCGGCGGCGGATTCAACGCCTACCTCGGCACCAACGACATGCGCGAGGTGGAAAAGATGATTGAGAACGGCAACGAGCAGGCAAAGCTTGTGAAGGATGCTTTCATCTACCAGATCTGCAAGAACATCGGCGCGCTGGCAACTGTCGTAAAGGGAAAGGTCGATCAGATCATCCTGACCGGCGGCATTGCCTACGACAAGAGCGTCACGGATGCCATCGCCGACGGCGTCTCCTTCATCGCCCCTGTCACCGTCTATGCCGGCGAGGCAGAGCTCCTCGCCCTGGCACAGGGCGCACTGCGCGTCATGAACGGTGAAGAGGAAGTCCAGAAGTACTGATCGCCGGCAAACTGTAAGAGAATTGTAAAAGTAATCTAAAATCGGGAGGAAAAGACCCAAAAGGCAGCAGGATGGGGTATAATTCTGCGGGCTGAGGTGTTTTTTCCTCTCCGTTTTTGTTATAATGTCTGAATGGTCTGCTTATGGACCGTATGGCCGCAGGCGGATCGGCCCGTAAACGGGATTGCCGAACCTTCGGGAACTTCCCGGCGATTCGGACTTTCACTATGGATAGGACAGATTTCATATGTCAAAGATTTCCGATAAGATTTTTGGTACCCACTCACAGAGGGAACTGAAGCGCATCATGCCCCTCGTCGACAAGATCGAAGCGCTGCGTCCAAAGATGCAGGCCCTCTCCGATGAGGAACTGGCGGCAAAGACCAAGGAGTTCCGGGAGCGGCTCGAAAAGGGCGAGACCCTGGACGACCTCCTCGTCGAGGCCTTCGCCGTGGTCCGCGAGGCGGACAAGCGTGCCATCGGCCTTGAGCCCTTCCGGGTGCAGCTGATCGGCGGCATCATTCTCCACCAGGGCCGCATCGCAGAGATGAAGACCGGTGAGGGAAAGACGCTCGTTGCAACGCTTCCCACCTACCTGAACGCCCTCGAGGGCAAGGGTGCCATGGTCGTCACCGTCAATGACTACCTGGCAAAGCGTGACGCGGACCAGATGGGGCAGGTATACCGGTTCCTCGGCATGACCTGCGGGTGCGTCTTAAACGCCATGAACTCCCAGGAGCGCCAGGAGGCCTACGGGTGCGATGTGACCTATGTCACCAACAACGAGCTCGGCTTTGACTACCTGCGTGACAACATGGCCATCTACAAGAACCAGCTGGTTCTGCGCGGCCTGCACTACTGCATCATCGATGAGGTCGACTCCATCCTGATCGATGAGGCAAGAACCCCGCTCATCATCTCCGGACAGGGCGATAAGTCCACCAGGATCTATGAGGCCTGCGACATCCTGGCAAAGCAGATGACAAGGGGCAAGGATCAGGACAATGTCTCCCAGATCGACGCCATCATGGGTATCGAGCAGGAGGAGGACGGCGACTTCATCGTCAACGAGAAGGACAAGATCGTCAACCTGACCCAGCAGGGCGTGGCAAAGACCGAGAAGTTCTTCCACATCAAAAACCTCGCCGATCCCGAGAACCTGGAGATCCAGCACTGCATCATCCTGGCCCTGCGCGCCAACAACCTGATGCAGAAGGACCACGACTACATCGTCAAGGACGATGAGGTTCTGATCGTCGATGAGTTCACGGGTCGAGTGATGCCCGGGCGCCGCTACAGCGACGGCCTGCACCAGGCCATCGAGGCAAAGGAGCACGTGAAGGTCAAGCAGGAGTCCAAGACCCTTGCGACCATCACCTTCCAGAACTTCTTCAACAAGTTTGACAAGAAGTGCGGTATGACCGGTACCGCCCTGACCGAGGAGCATGAGTTCCGCGAGATCTACGGCATGGACGTCATCGAGATCCCGACCAACAAGCCGGTCATCCGAGTGGACCATCAGGATGCGGTCTACAAGACGAGAAAGGAAAAGCTCAACGCGGTCGTCGCGGCGATCCAGGAGTGCCACAAGAAGGGCCAGCCTGTCCTTGTCGGCACGATCACGATCGAGGCCTCCGAGGAGCTCTCCCGAATGCTCAAGAAGGTCGGCATTCCCCACAACGTGCTGAATGCGAAGTACCATGAGATCGAGGCAGAGATCATCTCCCATGCCGGTGAGCACGGAAGTGTGACCATCGCCACCAACATGGCAGGCCGTGGTACCGATATCAAGCTCGACGACGCCTCCCGGGCTGCCGGCGGCCTGTATGTCATCGGCACCGAGCGCCATGAGTCCCGCCGAATCGACAACCAGCTGCGCGGCCGTTCCGGCCGTCAGGGCGATCCCGGCGAGTCCCGCTTCTACATCTCCCTCGAGGATGATCTGATGCGGCTGTTCGGCTCCGAGCGCATGATCAACATGTTCAACGCGATCGGCATCCCAGAGGGACAGGAGATCACCCACAAGTCCCTCTCCAAGGCCATTGAGAACGCCCAGAAGAAGATCGAGCTCAACAACTTCGCGATCCGCAAGAACCTGCTGGACTACGACGAGGTCATGAACGAGCAGCGCGATGTGATCTACAAGGAGCGCAGAATGGTGCTGGACGGCATGTCCATGCGCGATTCCATCTTCAAGATGATCACCGACATCGTGGACAACAAGGTCGACGCCGCCGTCGGCGACACGGATGCCACGGCCGAGAATCTGCGGGAGCTGAATGAGCTTCTGCTTCCCATCATCCCTCTGCAGCCCATCACGGCAGCGCGGCTCGAGAGCACCGCAAAGGATGCGATCAAGCAGCAGCTCAAGGAGGAGGCCATCAAGCTCTACGAGCAGAAGGAGGCGGAGTTCCCTGCGCCGGAAGCCATGCGTGAGGTGGAGCGCGTGATCCTGCTTCGTGTCATCGACATGAAGTGGATGAACCACATCGATGACATGCAGCAGCTCCAGCAGACGATCCGCATGCAGGCGTACGGCCAGAAGGATCCGCTCGTCGAGTACAAGATCGCCGGCTACGACATGTTCAACGAGATGAGCGACGGTATCCAGGAGGATACCGTCCGAACTCTGTTCCGCATCCGGGTGGAGCAGAAGGTGGAGCGGGAGCAGGTGGCAAAGCCCATCAGCACAAACCGGGACGACGAGGCGCCCGCAAAGCCTGTGGTCCGCATGGAGAAGAAGATCTATCCCAACGATCCCTGCCCCTGCGGCTCCGGAAAGAAGTACAAGAACTGCCACGGGAGGAACCTGGTCTGACCTGTCTTTCTGCTGGCATTGCAACATAGAAACAGAAAGGAACTGTCATGGTAGAACTGGACCAGATGAAGATCGAACTGCAGGGGAAGGAAGAGGACTTAAAGCAGGCCCGCGCCTCCCTGAACCTGGACTTCAAGAAGCAGCGCATTGAGGAGCTGCAGCGCGAGATGGAGGCCCCGGACTTCTGGGATGACCCGGACCGCGCCAATGGAAAGATGAAAAACCTGAAGGACCTGCAGCGCACCGTGGAGGAGGCTGACGGCCTCTCCCAGCAGTATCAGGATATCCTGGACCTCATCGAGATGGGGAACGAGGACAATGACCCGGATGCCCCGGAGGCGGTCCGCTCCGAGCTGGACGACTTCGAGGAAAAACTCGAGGACCTGCGCCTGTCAACCCTCCTGACCGGAGAGTACGACGAGAACAACGCGATCATCTCGCTGAACGCCGGTGCCGGCGGCACCGAGTCCTGCGACTGGTGTTCGATGCTGTTCCGCATGTACACGAGATGGGCTGCGAGAAAGGGCTTCGATGTGGAGGTCTTGAACCAGGTCCCCGGCGATGAGGCGGGCATCAAGTCTGTCGACTTCCAGGTCAACGGCACCAACGCCTACGGCTTTTTGAAGAGCGAGCACGGCGTGCACCGCCTGGTGCGCATCAGCCCCTTCAATGCCCAGGGCAAGCGCCAGACCTCCTTTGTCTCCTGCGAGGTCATGCCGGAGCTCCCCCAGGACAACAACATCGAGATCAACCCGGATGACATCCGGATCGACACCTACCGGTCATCCGGTGCCGGCGGACAGCACATCAACAAGACGAGTTCCGCCATCCGCATCACCCACTTCCCGACCGGCATTGTGGTCACCTGCCAGAACGAGCGGTCCCAGTTCCAGAACAAGGACAAGGCCTTCGAGATGCTGCGGGCAAAGCTGTTCCTGTTGCAGCAGGAGATGGATGCGGAGAAGCTCGACGGCATCCGCGGCGATGTGAAGGAGATCGCCTGGGGCTCCCAGATCCGGTCCTACTTCCTGCAGCCCTACACGCTGGTCAAGGACACCAGAACCCAGGCGGAGACCTCCGATGCCCAGGGCGTCCTGGACGGCAACATCGACCTGTTCATCAATGCCTACCTGAAGATGCAGGCAGACAAAAAGCTCGCCGCTTCCCAGGAGATCTGAGAACGGAAGGCATAAGCCCCCCTGCTGCTTTGGAGCAGCAGGGGGTTTATTCTGCCCGGAACCAGCAGTGCCCTGACGCTGTGCAGGGCGCGGCAGGTCTCCAGGAAACGGCAATCGTCTTCGCGAAGATAGGTGGTTTGGGGACAGGAGAGGCCGAAGGCTTTCCGACCGCAAAGGTTCTCTGCAGCCCAAGAAATGCGCTCTCCAGGGATGGTGTCAGGATGATCGATTATACCGGTCTGAATCAAAAACTCAAAGAACAGAAGATCACCCGAACAGATCTGCGCTCCCTGATCGGACTCTCCCCCGGACCATTGCAAAGATCGGGAAATGAGAAGCACTTTCCGAAAATACTCTTCGTCGAATTGCGGATTATCTCGGGTGTGATCCGGCACAGCTTTGCAGAGAGGGATCGGATAATCCGATCCTGCAAACCCTTCGTGACGAGAAGGAGGGGGGATTTCAGGCGGCCTGTACCATGCGCTCCAGGTGCGGATGGCATACCATTCGAATCATATGGAGGGCAGCAGAGTAACGGAAGAACAGACAAGGCTGATCTTCGAGACCAATACTGTCCCTGCGGGAGATGGCGTTCCGGTGGATGATATCCTGGAAACGGTGCACCACTTCCGTGCAATTGATTTTATGCAGGGTCGGAAGGCTTGTGGCGCTCAAGGAATGCCTTCGCCGCAGGATTTGTTCCCTTTCTCATCGAGGACAGCAAAAAGGCAGCATATTTTCGCGGCATTGCAGACTGGCACCAGGAAAAGGGGTTGCTGATCGGTGCCTGCCTCGAGGGACAGAATACCTTCCTGGCTCTGATGGACGCGCTGGGTGTTCCCGATTCCTAAGCAAAAATCGAGTCATGCAGTCGGCTGCAGCAGCCAAAAACGGCAGAAGACGGAGCTTGTGCTCCGTCTCCTGTCGTTTTCGATGCGTATTTCTACCCTCCGGCGATCTGACTCTGCTTTTCATAAGCGGATAGGCAAGGGCAAAAGGCCGAACAAATAGCTCCCATCTGGATTATAAATTGGTTTTCGTCCAAGCACTTATTTTATCGTCCAATATGCACGATAATTGGACGTAAACCAGATGTGGTTGGACGGAGAAGGAAATGAGAGAATTCGATTACGAAAGACTGCAGGAAAAAAAATGGGACATGGATATCCTGACGCTTGTCGCCAAAATCCATGAAAGAAAAGGACGTCAGGACCTTTGCTGACTCTGTGGCACATTGTCCCAGCATCGGAAGATCCAGTGTGCTCTCTGCCTTAAAACAATTGACAGAAGAGGGCCTGGTTGAACGGCATGGAACAGGCCGCGGGACATGGTACACCTGCGCAAAAGGGGCTTCCCGCACGGATCCCTAAATTGTTCTGGAGACGAATCCGTACCGGCGGGCGCCTGCGGATGCAGCAGCCAAAAACGGCAGAAGACGGAGCCTGCGCTCCGCCTCCTGCCGTTTTGTGTTCGATGAGTCTTTCTACACTCTATGGATCTGATTCAGCTTTTCATTGAGGGATAACAGTTCCTCCTTGGTCGGCCTCTCCCCCAGGGTTCCGAGCAGATTCATAAGCCGCAGCACGGTGAAGCCGCCCATCATCTTCATCATGCCATCGGAAGAGGAGGCGCCGTCCCCCATCCCCTTCCTCTTATCGGCAAAGATGCCCGCAAAGAGCTGCTGGCCCTCCTTCGAGCGAAGGACGTCCTCCGCCTTGTCGTTTAAGGAGTAATAGCCCTCCCTCTCGGTGATGTCAAACCAGTTGAGGACCGCGCCCTGCTCCTTCATCCGGTAGTCCGGGTTGGGAGATAAGACTCTGCGGATCGTCGCAGTGTCCGTGCAGTCCCCGGCGCTTGCAAGAAGAAGGGTTCCCTCCGCCTTTTTGTTGGGCACCTGGAAGGTGTAAAACGGCGAGCCGTTCTCGGCACGGGTCCTCGTGCCGACGAGAGTACCGTCTGCAGAGAGGGAGACCTCCCTCCCGTTCGTGACCACAGTGACGATGTCCCAGATCCACGCCCTGTGCGCCGCCTTCTCGCTCCCAAAGCAGACGGCAGAGGACCTGGTTTCCTACTTCGACGCCCTCCCCATTTTCGGGGAGGATGATGTGCTGGAGGCCGTGCTCGCCGCGGTCTGCGACGAGCTCTTCGGGGAGGCGGGATGGGCATCCGTCACCCTGGACGATTCCGAGAGGGAGACCTTTCCCATCTCGTCCTCCTCCTACGAGCGGGAGGTCTCCCGGGCCCTTCTTGCGCGGATCGAGAAGCGCTACGAGGAGGAGAACCGGATGCTTGCCCTGGTCTCCTCCGGGGACGTGGAGGGAATCCGGACTCTCCTGCAGGAGCTTGGCGGGGACCCCGCCTCGGCCATGGAGGTGCGAAGCGCCGACTCCCTGCGAAACCGCAAGAACTACCTCGTCATCGCGAACACCCTCCTTCGAAAAGCGGCGGAGGAGGGGAGCGTCCACCCCTACTACCTGGACAGGCTCTCCTCCGGCTTTGCGCGGCAGATCGAGGGGGCAAGGTCTGCCGCCGCCTGCGAGGCGCTCCTGCCGGAGATGATCCGCCGCTACACGCAGCTCGTGCGGCAGAAGAGGGATGCCGGCCACAGTCCCCTGGTGCGCAGGGTCCTTTTGGAGGTGGACCGGGATCTTTCCCAGGACCTCTCCCTGAAGGCCCTGGCAGGAGCCCTCTACGTGACATAAAATGCGGGCGGCGGGTTCAAGCCCCGGGGCTTGCCCCGGTAAGCCGCCCGCAAAAGGAAGAAATTTTGAAAGGCGTTAGTTAAGAAACGG
>ONMH01000006.1:0-27765 GCA_900318875.1 uncultured Lachnospiraceae bacterium
CGTATGCGGGGGTGATCCCCTTGCGGCTTAAGTGGTGTGGATTGCTGGCGAGTGTTCCCCGCGTATGCGGGGGTGATCCGCTGACTGAGCCGATCCACGACGGCAGCGAGTCGTGTTCCCCGCGTATGCGGGGGTGATCCTCAGCGCGGGACCATCGGCTGGAAGGCCACGCAGTGTTCCCCGCGTATGCGGGGGTGATCCTAGCAGGACCCCTATAGCTGAGGGATCCTCTCGGTGTTCCCCGCGTATGCGGGGGTGATCCCTGATAAGTCAGATCGTCCTCGATCGCGCCTTGGTGTTCCCCGCGTATGCGGGGGTGATCCGTGAAATCCGGCACTCCCTTTCCGCCTCCCTTTGTGTTCCCCGCGTATGCGGGGGTGATCCCGCGCTCTTCGGCAGGCTTCCGGGCCTCGCTCTGTGTTCCCCGCGTATGCGGGGGAGTTTTGATTTCACTTTTCCCTTCCTGACCGATCTGGTAGAATACTTTTATGCGCGGAAAAATTCCCGCACGAGGAGCGCTTATGATATCATTTCTGAACGGCACCATCGCGGAGATCGGAGACGGGAGCTGTGTGATCGACGTGGGCGGTGTGGGGTATGAGGTGCTGATCCCGGGCTCCACCCAGGAGGAGCTTTTGCGCATCGGCATCGGGGAGCCGGCAAAGCTCTTTACCTATCTCTACCTTCGAGAGGATGCCCTGTGCCTGTACGGCTTTACTTCGAAAGACGACCTCGGCCTTTTTAAAAAGCTCATTACAGTCAGCGGCATCGGACCCCGGGGAGGCCTCTCCCTTCTGACTGCCCTCACCTCCGACGAGCTGATCTTTGCAATCCTGACAGGGGACTCGAAGACGATCTCAAAGGCACCCGGCATCGGCAAGAAGACTGCAGAGAGGATCTGCATCGACCTTCGGGACAAGCTCTCCATGCAGAGCGCAGAGGACTTTGCGGCGGCAGGAACTGCGGCAGAGCCTGCCGCGGATGCTGCGGGATTCTCCGGTGCGGAGGGCGAGGCCATCGAGGCGCTCGAGGCCCTTGGATACTCGAGAGCCGAGGCCGCAAAGGCCGTCCGGAGGGCAAAGGCAGAGGACAAGGATGCAGACACGGAGACGCTCCTTAAGGGCGCCCTCCGATACATGTAAAGGCACAGCGTCTGGCCGAAAAGCAACGGCCGGGGAGGATATGATGGTAGACAAGAGCAGGATCATCTGGCACGACAGAAAGCGCAACGGCCTGGGACTTCCCTGGACCTTCACGGTATACGATCTCTCGGAGGACCGGCTGTTTGTTACAACCGGCATTCTCAACAAGAGAGAGGATGAGGTCCGCCTCTACCGCGTGGTGGATACGACGCTGACAAGATCCCTGTGGCAGCGCATCATCGGCACCGGCACGATTCACCTTGACACCGCGGACAAGACGATGAAAAACTTCGACATCACCAACGTGAAGAACGCAAACGATGTGAAGGAGGAGCTCGCCCAGCTCGTTGAGAAGGCAAGACAGGCGGGCAGGGTCTATGCGAGGGAGAGCGTGGACACCCCCCACGATCATCCGGGAGACGGGCCGGACTTTGACGGCGACCCCGTGGACGACCGGGACGATGATGACGATGACAACCACTGAGAAGGAAACATGGATAAGGACAAGAGACTGATTACCACCAGCCTGACGAAGGAGGATGAGGCGGTTGAGACCTCGCTTCGCCCGAGAAAGCTGGACACCTATATCGGACAGGAGAAGATCAAGGAGAGCGTAAAGATCGCAATCCAGGCGGCAAAGCAGAGAAAGGAGCCGCTCGACCACATCCTGTTCTACGGCCCGCCGGGACTTGGCAAGACGACACTCGCGCAGATCCTTGCCAATGAGATGGGTGTGCACATCAAGATCACGACCGGCCCCGCCATCGAAAAGCCCGGGGAGATGGCCTCCATCTTAAACGGCCTCAAGGAGGGCGACATCCTGTTTGTGGATGAGATCCACCGCCTGAACAAGCAGGTCGAGGAGGTACTCTATCCCGCGATGGAGGACTTTGTGATCGACATCATGATCGGAAAGGGCGCAACCGCAAAGTCTGTCCGATTAGAGCTTCCCCGCTTTACACTGGTTGGTGCAACGACAAGGGCAGGACTTTTATCTGCACCGCTTCGGGACCGTTTTGGCATGATCCAGCGCATGGAGTACTACACCGTGCCGGAACTGCAGAAGATTATAGAGAACTCCGCAAAGGTTCTTAGCGTGGAGGTAGATGAAAAGGGCGCCGAGGAGATGGCAAGAAGATCCCGCGGAACGCCCAGGCTTGCAAACCGGATTTTAAAGCGCGTCCGCGACTTTGCCCAGGTCCGGTACGACGGGAGGATCACAGAGGAGGTTGCAGGGACCGCCCTCGACCTCATGGACATCGACCGGATGGGCCTTGACCGGAACGACCAGAGGTTTTTGAGGACCCTGATCGGGACCTTCGGCGGGGGCCCTGCGGGACTTGATACCATCGCAGCCGCGATCGGTGAGGATGCGGGCACGGTGGAGGATGTGATTGAGCCCTATCTTCTGCAGCACGGTCTCATCATGCGCACCCCGAGGGGGCGCGTTGCCACAAAGGCGGCGTACGAGCATTTTGGACTTGAAATGCCTGTGGACGGGACTTAAAATAAACGATGCACATTTGAGAAAGACAGGGGATATTTGCCATGGCTTCGAACAAGACAGACACAGCAGTCATCATTGACGGCAAGGTATATACACTCAGCGGCTATGAGAGCCCGGACTATGTCCAGAAGATCGCAACCTACCTGAATGGGAAGACTGCGGAGTTCTCCAAGATGAAGGGCTATGACAGGCTGACCCAGGACTACAAGAACGTCCTGATGCAGATCAACATCGCGGACGACTACTTCCGGACCCTGGAGGAGGCAAACAAGGCCAAAGAGGACATCGAGGCCAGGGAGAAGGAACTCTATGACCTGAAGCACGAGCTGGTGGGAACCCAGATGAAGCTGCAGGGAAGCGAGTCGAGAGTCCGGGAGCTGGAGAAGAAGGCACAGGAGGATGAGAAGAAGATCATCGCCCTGGAGACCGAGAAGAAGACCCGGGAAGAGGATCAGAAGAAGCTCCACTGATCACCCTGAGAGACAAACGAAATGAGTTCAGATGGCAGCGCGAGAAGCAATTCCCGCGCTGTTTCCATGTGCGGAGAAACGAATGGAAAAACGGGAAGAAAGACCGGAGCTTCTCGCCCCGGCGGGGAGCTTTGAGGGGTTTCTCGGCTGCATTGCAGCCGGCGCAGACGCGGTGTACCTGGGAGGACCCCGGTTCGGGGCAAGGGCCTATGCGCAGAACCTTACGGAGGAGGAGTTTGCGGAGGCGATCCGCATCGCCCACCTCTTTGGAAGAAAGCTCTACATGACTGTCAACATCCTGACGAGGCAGGAGGAGCTGGAGGACTGCGTGCAGATGGTGAAGGGCCTCTGGGAGAAGGGACTCGACGGTGTCATCGTGCAGGACCTCGGCGTCCTCACCAGGCTCTCGAAGGAGTGCCCGGGGCTCCTCTTGCACGCAAGCACCCAGATGTCTGTCACCTCCCCGGAGGGGGCAAGACTCTTAAAGTCCCGCGGGGTCTCAAGAATCGTGCCGGCAAGAGAGCTCTCCCTCCCCGAGATGAAGAGGATTAAGGAAGAGGGCGTGGAGATCGAGTGCTTCATCCACGGCGCCATGTGCTACTGCTACTCCGGAAGATGCCTGATGTCGAGCTTTCTCGGCGGAAGATCCGGCAACCGGGGAAGATGTGCCGGGACCTGCAGGCTCCCCTATGCGGTGCTGGACCCGGAGGGTAGGCAGGAGACAGGGAAGGAGTGCTATCCCCTCTCCATGAGGGACATGTGCGTCCTGGACATCCTGCCGGAGCTCATCGATGCGGGCATCGACTCGTTCAAGATCGAGGGCAGAATGAAAAAGCCCGAGTACGCGGCGGGGACCACGGCGATCTACCGAAAGTACATCGATCGGTATCTGAAGCAGAAGAGGACGGGAGAGAAGGCCCCATGGAAGATCGATCCCGAGGATCGGAAAGACCTTCTCTCTCTGTACATCCGCACGGACCTCTCCACGGGCTATTATCACAGAAGAAACGGGAAGGAGCTCGTGACGATGGCACAGCCCGGCTATGCCGGGGCGGATGAGAAGCTCCTTGCAAAGATCCGGGAGGAGTACCTGGAGAGACGCCCGCAGGCTGCTGTCACAGGACGTGCCGTCCTTATTTCCGGAAAGCCGGCAGAGCTCACCCTCTGCGCCGGGGATGCCACGGTGACAGCAGTAAGCAAGATGCCCGTCTCCCCCGCAAAGAGCCGCCCTATGACAGAGGAGAACATCCGGGAAAAGCTTGCAAAGACCGGAAACTCGGACTTTGTCCTTCAGGATCTCTCTGTCACGACAGACGGCAGTGCCTTCATCCCGGTGGGTGCCCTGAACCAGCTCCGGAGAGATGCCCTCTCTCTTCTTTCTGAGAAACTGTCAAAGGAGACCATGCCGGTGCATGGGGAGCCGCTCTGCCTTCCTGTTCGAAAGAAGAAGGAGGCACCTGCATTTTCAAAGCAGCATGTCTTCCTCGTCGTCTCGACAGGGGAACAGCTCGCCGCTGCGAAGAAGAGAGCGGGAGAGAACACAACGATCATCCTTGACGGCCCCGTTCTGGAGGAGGCAGAGGACGGAATGATTGCCCAAGACCCCTCCATGCTCCTTGCCCTGCCGCAGGTTTTCCGGCAGAGCGACCGGGCGTGGATGGAGGAATTTTATAAAAAATTTACAGGAAAGTGTTCCGGTTTCCTGGTACGGACTTTGGGAGAAATTGAATTTCTTGACGAAAAAGGTTATGATGGCTTGGTTATGGGTGATTCCTGCCTTTATGCATGGAATAAAACGGCAGCGGATCTTCTGGAAACCTACACGAACCTGGAGGTCCTTCCCCTGGAACTTTCCGGGAGAGAGCTTGCCTCGGTCTATCGTGACCGTATGGCGAGAAAGGTCCTTCCGGTGTACGGCCGCGTCCCGATGATGGTGACGGCGGGCTGTGTGAAGAAGACCGCGGGCGCCTGCAGCGGGAAAGAGGACGGCACCTGGTACCTGAGGGACCGGAAGAATGCAGTCTTCCCGGTGCGCACAGCCTGCCGCCACTGCAGCAACATCATTTACAACAGCGTCCCGCTCTCGCTCCACGGGTATCTTACGGATCCTGCGGTCAGGCTGTCGGGCTCGCTCCTTCTTGCATTTACGATCGAAGACGAAAAGACGACAGAAGAGGTACTATCCCTCTTCCTGGGACCTGCTGCCGCAGGGCAGCACTCCGGAACCGCAGACAAAGGCGCGCCGCGGGACGGGGAATTCACAACAGGTCACTTCAGAAAAGGCGCGTTCTGATCTATGCGAACGTATATCCTGGCTCTAACGAAATATGCCCTCACGGCCGTGGTGGTGATCTACACCGTGCTGTCCTACATCCTGCTGGTCAGCAAAAAGAGAAATGTGCACAGCGTCCTTGCCTACCTGCAGTCGGTGCTGATGCTGGTCTTTCAGCTCATCGCCTACGTCACCCTGTCAGTGGCGATGAACGACCCGACCTACATCTTTTTCTCGATCGTGCAGCTTGTGACGTTCTTCATCGCGACGGCACTGTTTCGGAACCTGTACCGAAAGGCATACCTTCCCCTCTTCAACAACATGTGCTTCCTCCTCTCGATCGGGCTCGTGATCATCTCGCGCCTGTCCTTTTCGAGTGCCTGGAGGCAGTTCGTGATCGCAGTGGGCGGCCTTGCCATCGCCATCATCCTGCCCCTGTTCCGGAGGTATTTCCACCTGTTAAAGCTCCCGAAGTTCTACTGGGGTCTTGCCGGCATCGTCATCCTGTCGGTGGTCATGCTCCTTGGCTCCTCCACGCTGGGCGCGAACATCACCTGGTCCATCGGCGGTCTGACCTTCCAGCCCTCGGAGTTCGTGAAGATCCTGTACCTTCTGTTCCTGGCCTGCACACTCAAGGACGTGAAGACCCTGAAGGACATCTTCATCGTCGGCGTCTTTGCCGGCGCCCACGTCCTCGTCCTGATCGGCTCCAATGACCTGGGATCGGGCCTTATCTACTACGTTGTCTTCTTCTTCATGCTGTACCTGGCAACGGACAGCATCCTGCTGCTCCTTGGGGGAACCGGCCTCCTTGCGGTCGGTGCAGTGGTCTGCTACCACTTTTTCAACCACGTACAGCTCCGCGTCGCTGCGTACAAGGATCCCTGGAGCTACATCGACTCCATCGGCTACCAGATCACCCAGGCACTGTTTGCAATCGGCGCAGGCGGGGCCTTCGGCTCCGGCCTTGGCCAGGGCACACCGGACAAGATCCCGTTTGCGACAACCGACTTCATCTTTGCCTCCTGCTGTGAGGAGTACGGTCTGATCATCGGCGTCTGCATCATCCTGATCTCCCTGAACTGCTTCTTCGTCATGCTCAAGCTCTCCATGGGCTTTGCGGACAAGTTCTACCAGCTGTTCGCCTACGGCATCGCCGTTGCCTATGGCTTCCAGGCGTTCCTCACGGTCGGCGGTCAGACAAAGTTCATCCCGCTGACGGGCGTGACGCTTCCGCTCATCAGCTACGGCGGCAGCTCCATCCTCACGACGATGATCATGTTTACGCTCGTGGAGATCATGTACATCCTGCGGAGCGAGAAGATTGATGAGGTCCGCCGCCAGCAGCACATGCGGCAGCAGGTGGCCTACCGGAGTGCGCCGCCGGGGCCGCAGACGGGATACCGCTATCCCCAGAACCGGTATCAGAACCCCGGCAATGCAAGAAATTATTCCAACAGCAGCAGACGGTATCAGTGACGTAAGGAAGGAACCGATTGCATATGGCATACAGAGAGGATGGGGGGAGAGAAAACAGAAATCCGTATCCGCAGCGGAAGAGAAATCTTCCGAAGCAGAGCACGGCGCCCCGCTCCCGCAGAAGGAGCGGCATGCAGCGGGAGAAGAAGAGGGTCCACAGGGACGTCTTCGTCACCGGCGCCGTGGTGCTTGCGATGTTCATCTCCCTGATCATCTACACCTGTGTCTACTCGGCAACCCAGGAGCAGACACTGTTTGAGAACGACTACAACGGCCGTGAGGCGGCGCTCCTTGCAAAGAATACAAGAGGCAAGATCTACGCCGACGACGGCACGACAGAGCTCGCTCTGAGCACGGACACCAAGGCGGAGACATCTTCAGAGTCCGACACAGAGTCGACCGCCGCCGAGAGCAGCTCGACCGGCGACTCCGAGGAGGCGGCGGCCCAGCTCTCCGACGATGCGGCAACAAGAGAGTATCCCTACAAGAACCTCTTCTCCCACGTGGTGGGATATGCGGCAGAGGGCGGAAGCGGCATTGAGCTTGCCTACAACTACCAGCTGGTCCACTCGGACCTGACGCTTGCGGAGAAGGCGGTCTATGACAATGCGGGGGAGAAGTACCCCTCCGATGATGTCTACACGACACTGAACGTGGCGCTCCAGCAGGCGGCCTCCGATGCCCTCGGCGACAGCAAGGGCGCGGTCATTGTCACCGATGTCAAGACCGGCGCGATCCTGTGCATGGTCTCCAAGCCGGACTTTGATCCCAATACGATCGAGGATAACTGGGATGCGCTTCTTGCGGACTCGGAGAGCGGCACCCTCGTCAACCGCGTGAGCCAGGGCCTGTACGCCCCGGGCTCCACGTTCAAGATCTTTGACTCCATCGAGTTCATGAACGAAAACATGTCGGCGGCAGAGAGCTACAGCTTCCCCTGCCAGGGCTTCATCACGATCGACGGCGAGACCATCACCGACTACCACTACGAAAAGCACGGGACTCTCGACTTCCAGGGGTCTTTCGCGGAGTCCTGCAACTCCTCCTTTGCCAACATCGTCGTGAACGAGCTGAACCGGTCGGACTTTGCAACCTTCCTGAACAGCTGCATGTTTGGAGAGAACCTGCCCTTTGAGCTTCCCTCCAACCAGAGTTCCTACGTGCTCGATGCGGGTACCTCTACAAAGGAGGTCATGCAGCTCGCCATCGGCCAGGGCCAGACCCTCATGTCCCCGCTCCACCTGAACATGATCACAGCCGCCATCGCAAACGGCGGCACGGTCTACACCCCCTACGTGGTGAGCAGCGTGCGGACCGCAAAGACCACCCAGAACCCCGATGGAAAGGTCCTGACCGAGACGGCACCGACGGCATACCGCACGATCATGACGGAGGAGGTTGCCTCCAAGATGCGGGAGATGATGCGCGCCGTCGTCGAGTACGGCACAGCGACGAAGATCCGGGAGCGCAGCTACAACGCAGCCGGCAAGACGGGCTCTGCAGAGTACCTGAGCAACGACACGACCTCCCACGCCTGGTTTACGGGCTTTGCCCCCTATGACGATCCCCAGGTTGCCATCACGGTCATCGTGGAGGGCGGCGGCACCGGCGGCACGGCGGCTGTCCCGATCGCGCGGGATGTGCTGGATGAGTACTTCGGCTACACCGGCTCCCAGGCGGATCAGCAGGTCACCTGGTACACGACGGACAACACGATCGCTCCTTCCTCCACGGATGAGGATGATGAGAACCTGAGCACGAACAACACGATCGCTCTGAACATGGATACGAATGGCGACGGCGTCCTCGATGCGGTTGATATCGACGGCGACGGCGTGGCAGATGTCTATGATACGGACGGAGACGGCATCCCGGATACGCAGGCCATCAACGGCCAGGCACCGGCAATCGTGACGCCGGGTGAGGCGTCCACAGCGGCCTCCTCGGATGAGAATGCGGAGACGGCCGACACCACGAACTGGGTCGACACGGACGGCGACGGCGTTCCCGACACGCCTCCGGATCAGGCGGCAGCGGCCGGATGCCTCGACGACGGCAGGTTCGGCGGATGCTGCGGCAGCGGCGAGTACGACGACGGATGCCTCGACGACGGCAAGCTCGACGGATGCCGGGACAGCAGCGAGCACGACGACCGATGCGACAGATCCCAATGCCCAGGCGCCGACGGTGACGGATTCGAACCAGGCACCCGCGGCGGGCGACGGCACGGTCCAGGATGCTGCGGCAGCGGCCCAGGCAGAGGCCCTGCCCACGCAGTAATACGATCTGCAATGGAGAGACAGTCCCTTCGGGCTGTCTCTCTTTTTTGTCTCTCTTTTTTGCCTTCCGGAGGTGGAAAAAACCATGCTTTCGATTTACAATGGTCAAAACGGTTTGAAGCACCGTCCGGCGGAGGACCATGAGAATTACCTATTATAAAAATCTGTATACGAGTCCGAACATCCGCCATCTGAAGGCCGTCAAGTGGCGCCTTGCCCACCACGCGGGGAACCTGGCGCTCTGGGTCATCACGGTAAGCGGCGGGAAGAAGACAGAGCCTGGCGGAAACCAGCTGGAGTTCTTCCACTGCATGTTTCTGCACCAGCCATGGTACAAAAAGAGAGACCTTCTGGTCATCGGCCTTGCAGAGGGCAGGGCAGAGGCCATCGACCTCATTCAGAAGATCACAGAGGACTGCATCGCGGCGACGGGAGGCACAGACTTAAAGGCGTTTCTCTTCCCGGAGGCGCAGGAGGGACAGCCGCCTGCAGCGCCCAGGGAGCTATTGGTACTCTCCGTCCCAGGTGCGGGAAGGGAGCCGGCATGAGCGCGCTTATCATCCTCGGCCGGGTCCTTCTGATCGTGCTTTTCGTCATCCTTGCGCTGCTTCTTCTTATTCTGTTTGTTCCAATTTCCTATGAGGTTCACGGGCGTCTCTCTGACCCCGAGGGCGGGGAGTCCTTTGACTTTGAGAGGGTAAAGAGCGGCCTCTCCGGGAGCTTTCATTTCCGGTTTCTCTTTTCCCTTGTCTCCGGCGGCATCTCGTATCCGGAGGGGACGGACTTTGTGATCCGGATCGCCTTCCTTCGGATCAACCTCTCCGAAAAGAAGCGGAGCAAAGAGGAGAGGGTGGAGACCGAAGAAAAGCCGGACAATGAGGCCCAGAGACAGCTGGACCGGGACCTTGCGGAAAAAGAAAGAACAAAACAGGAAGAAAGCAGCAAAGGGAAAGAGAAGGCAGCAAAGACTCCGCCCCTTGAGAAGCTGAAAGCACTTCTCGAAAAGCTTCCGGACCTTCCGGATGCGGCGTATGACAGGATCCAGGAATGGGAGAAGAAGGCGGACAGGGCCCTGAAAAACGCGGACTTTTACCTGAACCTGATCTCCGACCCCTCCTCGCAGGAGGCGGTGGAAAAGGCGCTCTCCTCCATCGGGAAGCTTGCAAAGCACATCCTGCCGAAGAACTGGTCTCTTACGGGCACTGCGGGTCTTGGAGATCCCGCAGCGACGGGAGAGCTGCTTGTGATTCTCGCCCAGCTGTATCCTGTCACCTGTGGACATGTGGCGATTTTGCCGGATTTTGACCGCTGGCGTGCAGACCTTCGGTTTGAGGCCAAGGGACATGTGCAGCTGATCTTTGTTGCGGCTGCAGCCATAAGAATCCTGACAGACCGGGACATCAAGAGACTCATTGGAAGAATCCGGAGACACCGGGAGCGCAGGAAACAGGCCAAGAGCAGAAGGAAGGCCGCTGCGGCATAAGAAAGTGGAAGAAAAAGGGAATTTCGCAGGAAAGCCTCTACGGGCATTTCCCGCGCGGATGCCGCAGAGAAAGCGGCATGGAGGAGAAAATGGCAGATACGAACAGCTTTGAAAAAATCATGGCCTCGCTCATGAGCGGAGCAGAGGGGATTCTCACCAGCAAGACGGTTGTGGGAAGCGCAGTGCGCGTGGGGGAGACCATCCTCATTCCCCTCTCGGATGTAACCGTGGGCGCGGGGGCCGGCTCCAACAGTGCGGACAGGAAGGACCTGGGCGCCGGGGGATTCTCCGCCAAGATGTCGCCCACCGCAGTCCTTGTCATCAAGGGAGGCAACACGAAGGTCGTCTCGATCAAGGACCAGAACAGCCTGTCCAGGCTGATCGATCTCATCCCCGAGGTCGTCGACAAGGTGACCGCAAAGAAGACGGCAAAAGAGATGATGGACGATGACGATGCCGTGGACAGCGCGTTCCCGGATGGAACGGATCCGAAGGACGCCTGAGAGGAGAACAGAAAACGTGCAGGTCTTTCCCAAGCGGGGGACCTGCACGTCTTTTTCATTGGCCTGCGATTGGTTTGGACATACAAAAACTGCCCGGGAGCTTCCGATTTCTCCCGGACAGTTCATCTTTTATCCTGAGTAAGCAGAGAACGCATCTTCCGAATTATGCGTGCTCTACCTTGCCGGCGCGAAGGCATTTCGTGCAGACATTCATCTTCTTGGTCTGGCCGTTTACCTTGACAGAGACCTTCTGGACATTGGAATTCCAAATCCGGTTGGATCTTCTGTGGGAGTGGCTGACGTTATTTCCGAAATGAGCGCCCTTGCCGCAAATTTCACACTTTGCCATGGATCACACCTCCTTACGCTTTATTACTCGGGGTCAACAACAGAAGAATAATACCATCCCCGTTTCCGATTTGCAAGAAATTTTTATAGTCTGAATTTTGCCTCTTTTCTGCCCCTGCCTTTCCTGCGGGAAGACCCCCAAAGCGTCAGATTTTTGGGAAAAATGGGGAGCAACTGTTCCTTTACTTGAAATTTGGAACCTAGTATAATCATTCCGGTATGACCCGGGGAAAGAAGGCTTCCGGGCGAAAACAGAGGGGAAGCAGGGACAATGGGACACCACTGCGGTGTTTGGATTGGAAAGGAGTTCGATACATATGAAGACATCTTCCATGAATACCCATATGGGCAGCATCTCGATCGACAATGAAGTCATCGCCCAGTATGCCGGCTCCGTGGCAACGGAGTGCTTCGGCATTGTCGGCATGGCCGGCATCAACATGAAGGATGGCGTCTTCAGCCTGCTGAAGAAGGAATCCATGACCAGGGGCATCAACGTCTCCCTGACGGAAAACAACAAGCTTGTCATCGACTTCCACGTCATCGTGTCCTATGGCGTCAACATCCCCGCCGTGGCCGACAACCTGATCGACAGCGTCCGGTACAAGGTAGAGGAGTTCACGGGACTGGAGATCGAGAGGATCAACATCTACGTTGAGGGTGTCAAGGTAATTGACTAATGCCGGGCTGTTTTCCGGATACAGGAGGATATATAGGTGAGTACTGAATCGATAAACGCAGAGCTTCTGACGAGGATGTTTCTTTGCGGAGCCCAGAACCTGGAGGCAAACAAGGCCTGGATCAATGAGCTGAATGTATTTCCGGTTCCCGACGGCGACACCGGCACCAACATGACCATGACCGTGGTCTCCGCAGTCCGCGAGGTAACAGGTCTCGGGGAGAATGCGGAGATGAAGGCAATCTGCAAGGCCATCTCCTCCGGATCCCTCCGGGGCGCAAGGGGAAACTCCGGTGTCATCATGTCCCAGCTCTTCCGCGGCTTCTGCAAGATCGCGCGGGAGAACAGTGATGTCACGGTGGCGCTGTGTGCCGATGCCTTTGACAAGGCCGTGGAGACCGCATACAAGGCGGTCATGAAGCCCAAGGAGGGCACGATTCTCACCGTCGCAAAGGGCGCTGCCGACAAAGCAAGGGAGCTTGCTGACGGCGGGACCACAGACTTTGAGACGTTCCTGCCGGCTGTCATTCAGTACGCGGACGAGGTGCTCGCAAAGACACCGGACATGCTCCCTGTCTTAAAGCAGGCGGGCGTTGTGGACTCCGGCGGACAGGGCCTGGTGCAGTTCCTCAAGGGCGCCTATGAGGGCTTTGAGGGCAAGGAGCCGGATCTTGGCAGGATCCTGAACCCGGATGCTGCCGCAGAGGAGGAAGAGGCAAAGGAAGAGGAAGCCCAGCCGGCGCTTCGCTACGGCTATGAGACGAGCTTTGTGATTCTCCTCGACAAGACGTTCAACCAGAAGCTCGAGAATGACTTCCGCAACTACCTGAACTCCATCGGCGACCATGTGATGGTCCTGACCAAGCCCAACGCGGTAAAGGTCCAGATCCAGACGAACGATCCCGGTCTCATCCTGCAGAGAGGTCTGATGTACGGCCAGGTCGCCGGCATCTGCATTGAGAAC
Organism: uncultured Lachnospiraceae bacterium; assembly: GCA_900318875.1. Lineage (GTDB taxonomy): Bacteria > Bacillota > Clostridia > Lachnospirales > Lachnospiraceae > CAG-791. The sequence continues at coordinate 13,127 of ONMH01000006.1, forward strand.
CTGCGCATGAAGGACAGGGAGCTTCCCACCTTCACGGAGGAGGCAGCGCCTGCAGAGAAGGAAGAGGCGGAGGAGGCACCTGCTGCCGACACGCCGAGAAAGGCCATCGGCATCATCGCGGTCTGCGCGGGCGACGGGCTCGCCGAGATCTTCAAGGGCCTTGGCGTCGACTACGTGATCTCCGGCGGCCAGACGATGAACCCCGCAGCAGGGGACATCATCGATGCGGTCGACAGGGTGAACGCGGACACGGTCTTCGTCCTTCCGAACAACAAGAACATCATCCTCGCCGCCAATCAGGCGGCAGCCATGGACGGCGACAAGAAGATCGTCGTCATTCCGACCAGGACGATCCCCCAGGGGATCACTGCTGTGATCAACTTCATGCCGGATCAGGATGCAGAGGCAAACCGCCAGAACATGCTCGAGGAGATCAGCCGCGTCAGGAGCGCAGAGATCACCTATGCCGTGCGCGACACGGTCATCGACGATGTGGAGATCCACGAGGGCAACATGATGGCGATCGGCGACGACGGCATCCTGGAGGTCGGAGACGATCTGAACGAGACCGCAGCAAAGGCGCTTTCCAAGATGATCTCAGACGAAACAGAGCTCGTCTCGATCTATTACGGCGCGGAGACGAAGGAAGAGGATGCGGAGGCCTTACGGGGCAGGATCGCTACGGAGCATCCCAGCTGCGAAGTGGAGCTTCAGGCGGGCGGCCAGCCGGTCTACTACTACATCCTCTCGGCAGAATAAATACAATCGCAGGCGATTGGCTGCGGGATTATCGAAGGGCAGGCAGCGTGCCTGCCCTTTGCGTTTTGCGGGGAAAGGCGGAGCATGGGCTTTACGAAGGATACGCCCCTTCAGGAGGTGAAGGGGGTCGGGGAGAAGACAGCGGCGCTCTACGGGAAGGTCGGAATCAAAACCTGCGGGGAGCTGGTGTCCTACTATCCGAGGGACTATGACTACTACGCGGATCCCATCATGGCCGATGCGGCGGAGGAGGGAAAAACGCAGGCGTTTACGCTCATCGTCCTCGGGCGCCCCGGGATTGTCACCGCAGGCCGCTACAGGCTCACAACCTGCAGGGCCGCGGATGCGACGGGCGAGCTGGAACTTGTCTTTTTCAACATGCCCTTCCTCGTCAAGACCCTCCAGCCAAGGTCGGTCCATGTGTTTCGCGGTGTGGTAAAAAAGCTCCGGAATGGAAAGCTTCAGCTGATCCAGCCCCAGGTCCTCTCCCCTGCGGAGTATGAGACCCTGCGCCAGAGCTACCAGCCGCAGTATCCCCTCACAAAGGGGCTCAGGAACAGCAGTATCATAAAGACCCTGGGCAGAATCCTTCCGGAGTACGCCTTCCCGGAGGACTACCTCACAGAAAACGAGCTTGCAGGCCTTGGCCTTGTCTCCGAGAAGGAGGCGATCCGGAAGATCCACTTTCCAAAGACCAGGGACGACATCCTCCATGCGAGGGACCGCCTCGTCTTCGACGAGTTCTTCCGCTTTGTCGCGGCGATCAGGAGTCAGAAGAACGAGGTGGAGGAGACAAGAAACACCCGTCCCATGCACAGGATCCCGGATACGGAGCGGCTCATCCGCGCCCTCCCCTATGACCTCACGGCATCCCAGAAGAAGGCATATGCGGACATCGAGTCGGATCTTTGCGGGGAGCACGTGATGAACCGGCTCCTCCAGGGGGATGTGGGCTCCGGAAAGACGATCCTTGCCTTTCTTGCCCTGCTTCTGTGTGCCGGAAACGGAAGGCAGGGGGCGCTCATGGCGCCGACGGAGGTCCTTGCAAGGCAGCACTATGAGGACCTTCTGCGGATGAGGGAGGAATACTGCCTGCCCCTGACGCCGGTCCTTCTCACGGGCTCCGTGAAGGGGAAAGAGCGGAAGAAGGCGCTGGAGGCGATCGCGGACGGCACGGCAGATGTCGTCATCGGGACCCATGCGCTGATTCAGGAGAAGGTTTCCTACCACGACCTCTCCCTTGTTGTCACCGACGAGCAGCACCGCTTTGGCGTGCGGCAGCGGGAAGCCCTTGCGGGAAAGGGGGAGGAGGTCCCGGTCCTTGTGATGAGCGCAACGCCGATCCCGAGGACCCTTGCCATCATCCTCTATGCAGACCTCACGGTGTCGCAGCTTACAGAGCTCCCCGCAGAGCGCCTTCCGAATAAAAATCTCGCCTGCGGGCCTTTGGAGCGGGGGAAGGTCTACCGCTTCATCCTGAACGAGATCGCAAAAGGCCACCAAGCCTACGTGATCTGTCCGGCTGTCGAGGAGTCGGAGTTCATGCCGGACCTTGAGAACGTCGCGGACTACACGGAGAAGCTGAAGAAGGCGCTGCCTTCAACCATCCGCATCGCCTCCTTAAACGGCAGGATGAAGCCTGCGGACAAGAACCAGGTCATGGAGGACTTTGCAGCGCACAGAACGGACATCCTGGTCTCGACGACCGTCATCGAGGTCGGCATCAACGTGCCCAATGCGACGGTGATCCTCATCGAGAACGCGGAGCGCTTCGGCCTCTCCCAGCTCCACCAGCTTCGGGGGCGGGTCGGCAGGGGAAAGGATCAGTCCTACTGCATCTTCATGTACAGCGAGGGCATCCAGGAAAAGCCAAAGAGGCTCCAGATCCTGGAGAAATCAAATGACGGCTTCCAGATCGCGGAGGAGGACTTAAAGCTGCGCGGGCCGGGGGACATGTTTGGGACGAGGCAGAGCGGCGAGATGGGTTTTGCCCTTGCGGACATCTATGAGGATGCGGACATCCTGAAAAAGGCCGCCTCGTTTGTGGATGACCTGGTGAAAAAGGACCCGGAGCGGGCAGCGCGCTTTGCGGGAAAGGTGGACTTTCGGAGCATCTGATCGGGGTGCCATCGAAGTTTGGAGGAGCTTATGTCAAAGAAGGGTTTGCCGTTTCTCAGGAGGATGCAGAACCGGTTTCACCTCTCCAGTTTTCAGACGATCCTTGCGGGTTTTGCCGGGGTCATTCTACTCGGGGCACTGCTTCTGATGCTCCCCGCGGCATCGAGGGCGCGGGAGGTGACGCCCTTTCTGGACGCCCTCTTTACCTCGACCTCGGCGACCTGTGTGACAGGACTTGTTGTCTACGACACCTGGACGCACTGGTCTTTGTTCGGGCAGGCGGTGATTCTCGTCCTCATCCAGATCGGCGGCCTTGGCGTTGTCACGATGGCCGTTGCGCTCGCCGTCCTCTCGGGAAAGCGGGTCTCCCTGATGCAGCGGAGCGTCATGCAGGACTCCATCTCCTCGGGCCATGTGGGCGGCATGGTGCGGCTGACAAGGTTCCTTGTGCGGGCTTCGGCTGCGATGGAGCTTGCCGGGGCAGCGGTACTCTTTCCGGTGTTTGCCAGGGACTTTGGCTTCAGGAAGGGTCTCTGGTATGCCGTCTTTCACGCGGTCTCTGCGTTCTGCAACGCGGGCTTTGACCTTCTCGGCAGCAGGGGGCAGTTCTCGTCCCTCACGGGGTATGTGAAGAACCCTGTCGTCAACATCACGGTGATGGCCCTCATCACGGTTGGCGGCATCGGGTTTCTCGTCTGGGAGGACCTGGTGCGGAACCGGATGCGGCTTACGCACTGCAGGCTGCAGACCAAGGTGGTGCTGGCGGCCAGTCTGTTTCTGGACCTTGTCCCCGCTGCCCTGTTCTATTTCTGTGAGTACCGGGGAATCTCCGGGGGCACGCGGATTCTCGCCGCTCTCTTTCAGTCCGTCACCTGCAGGACGGCGGGCTTCAACACGACGGACCTTACCCGGTTCTCGGATTCCGGGATCTTTCTCATGATTTTCCTCATGCTGATCGGCGGCTCCCCGGGATCCACGGCGGGCGGCATGAAGACGACGACGGCAGCGCTTCTTTTTGCCTCGGCCATTTCCGTGTTCAGGCGGCGGGATGACACCGTGATGTTTAAGAGGAGAGTCGAGAATGACACGGTCCGGGAGGCGGCCGCCATCCTGATGATGTACCTGCTCCTGTTTGCGGGAAGTGCCATGGTGATCAGCAGGGTGGAACACGTGACGCTTCTTGCCGCGATGTTTGAGACAGGATCTGCAGTGGGAACCGTGGGCCTTACCCTGGGGCTCACGCCAAAGCTCGGTGCCTTGTCCCACATCATCCTCATCGTGCTCATGTACTTTGGCAGGGTCGGGGGCCTCACGGTGATCTACGCCGCCGTGAAAAAGGCGGGGCACGGCGCAAGGTTCCCGAAAGAGACGCTGACGGTAGGGTGATGCGGGAAAGGAGAGGAGGTATCGCGATGAAACAGATATTGGTGATTGGACTGGGAAGATTTGGAAGGCACCTGTGCCAAAAGCTCGGAGAGCTCGGCCATCAGATCATGGCGGTGGACAAAGACGAGGAACGGGTCGAGGCCTGCATGCACGTGGTGACGAACGCCCTCGTCGGCGATGCGACGAGACAGGACTTTCTGCAGTCCCTCGGTGTCGACAACTACGACCTGTGCATTGTCTGCATCGGGGACAGCTTTCAGGATTCCCTGGAGACGACGGCACTGTTAAAGGACTTTGGCGCAAAGAAGGTGATCGCGAGAGCCTCCCGGGATGTGCACGCGAGGTTTCTCCTTCGAAACGGCGCCGATGAGGTCGTCTATCCGGAAAAGCAGGTCGCGGAGTGGACTGCAATGCGCTACTCCTCGGATTTTCTGACGGACTACTTTTCCATGGGGGACGGCTATGCCGTGGTGGAGGTAAAGGCCCCGGGATCCTGGGTCGGAAAGACCATCGCAGAGCTCGACCTTCGAAAGCGCGCAGGCATCAACATCCTCGCGGCAAAGAGCGGCGGAAGGATCGAGATGGCCATCCGGCCGGACACCGTGATCACCGGAGAGGAGCGCCTTCTCGTCCTCGGGCGGGATGCACAGATCACGAGGCTCCTCGAGAAAGGATGAGCCCTGTTGTTGACAAACTCCATCAACAGAACGTAAGATTACGGCATAAATTTGGAAGTCTGTGCATTTCCAGCGAAATGCAGAAAAATGAGGGAAAAAATGCCAAAAGTTGCAATCGTAACGGACTCAAACAGCGGAATCACGCAGCAGATGGCGCGGGATCTTGGAATCTCCGTCGTCCCCATGCCGTTCATGTTCGGGGACAGCGAGGAGACCTTCTATGAGGACATCAACCTGACGAGGGAGGAGTTCTTCCAGCGTCTGCAGGCCGGGCAGACCGTGCACACCTCTCAGCCGACCCCGGTGGAGGTCCTAAAGGTCTGGGACCGGCTCCTGGAGACCTATGATGAGGTCGTCCACATCCCGATGTCGTCCGGTCTTTCCGGCTCCTGCCAGAGTGCGATGATGCTCGCTTCCGACTACGACGGGAGGGTGCAGGTGGTGAACAACCAGCGCATCTCCGTGACGCAGCGGGCATCGGTTCTCGATGCGATGCACCTTGCGGAAAAAGGGTGGGATGCAAAGAGGATCAAAGAGAAGCTCGAGGAGGTCCGCTTTGACTCCTCGATTTACATCATGCTGGACACGCTGACGTACTTAAAGCGGGGCGGGCGCATCACGCCGGCAGCCGCCGCCATCGGGACCCTGCTTCGGATCAAGCCGGTGCTCCAGATCAAGGGGGAGCGCCTCGATGCGTTCTCCAAGGCGAGGACCCTTGCCCAGGGCAGAAACACCATGATCAACGCCATAAGAAACGACTGCACCCAGCTCTACGGCGGTGCGAAGAACGTGCACATGTATGCCGTGCAAGCCCAGTGCCCGGACGTGTTCGCACCCTGGCTCGAAGAGGTGAAGGCTGCATTCCCCGAGTGCAGCGTCCTTCCGGACTCCCTCTCTTTGTCCGTCTGCTGCCACATCGGACCCGGGGCACTGGCCATCGCCTGCTCCAAGGTGCTGGCTGAGGCAGAGTAAGGGAAGAAAGGAATCAACGCAGCGAATGGCAGACAAGGAATACAATGCGTCGAGCATCCGCGTCCTGGAGGGCCTTGAGGCCGTCAGGACGCGTCCCGGCATGTACATCGGCAGTACCTCCACGCGGGGACTCAATCACCTGATCTACGAGATCGTCGACAACTCCGTCGACGAGCACCTCGCGGGCTACTGCTCTGAGATCTGGGTGACGCTTGAGAAGGACGGCTCCTGCACCGTGGAGGACAACGGCAGGGGCATTCCCATCGACATGCACGAAAAGGGCGTCTCCGCAGAGCGCGTCGTGTTCACGACGCTCCATGCGGGCGGCAAGTTCGACAACAAGGCCTATGCCACCTCGGGAGGCCTGCACGGTGTCGGCTCCTCGGTGGTAAATGCGCTGTCCACCCGCATGACGGTGGATGTGAAGAAGAACGGCAACGTCTACGAGGACCGCTACCGGCAGGGAAAGCCGGACATGGAGCTCGTAAAGGGCCTCCTTCCCATCGTCGGGAAGGCAAAGGGCACCGGCACAAAGATCAACTTCCTGCCGGATCCCGAGATCTTTGAGAAGACGCGGTTCAAGGCGGAGGATGTCAAGAGCCGCCTGCACGAGACCGCCTACCTCAATCCGAACCTGACAATCCACTATAAGGACTGCCGGGAGGGATCGGAGGAGGAGGTGACCTTCCACGAGCCGGAGGGCATCTCCGGGTTTGTGAAGGAACTCAACAAGTCCGACGAGGCCGTGACGGACATCGTCTACTTCAAGGGCGCCTATGAGAACATCCAGGTGGAGGTCGCATTCCAGTTCATCCGCGACTTCCGCGAGGAGATCATGGGCTTCTGCAACAACATCTACAACTCCGAGGGCGGCACGCACCTGACGGGCTTCAAGACCGCCTTCACGGCGATCATCAACAGCTACGCGAGGGAGCTCGGGATCCTCAAGGAGAAGGACCAGAACTTCACCGGGGCGGATGTGCGGAACGGCATGACCGCCGTCATCTCGATCAAGCACCCGGATCCCCGATTTGAGGGACAGACAAAGACCAAGCTCGACAACCCGGATGCCCAGAAGGCGGCAGCGCAGGTGACCCAGGAGGAGTGCACGCGCTACTTTGACCGGAACATCGAGACCTTAAAGGCCGTCATCGAGTGCGCAGAGCGCGCGGCAAAGATCCGAAAGTCCGAGGCAAAGGCCAAGACAAACATGATCTCGAAGCCGAAGTTCTCCTTCGACTCCAACGGAAAGCTCGCAAACTGCGAGTCCCGGGACGCTGCAAAGTGCGAGATCTTCATCGTCGAGGGAGATTCCGCAGGGGGCTCTGCCAAGATGGCACGGGACCGCATGTACCAGGCGATCCTCCCGATCCGCGGCAAGATCCTGAATGTCGAGAAGGCGTCTATGGACAAGGTCCTTGCCAACGCCGAGATCAAGTCGATGATCAACGCCTTCGGCTGCGGCTTCTCTGAAGGCTACGGGCAGGACTTCGACATCACAAAGCTGCGGTACAACAAGATCATCATCATGGCCGATGCCGATGTGGACGGGGCGCACATCTCGACGCTCCTTCTGACGCTGTTCTACCGCTTCATGCCGGAGCTGATCTACGAGGGGCACGTGTATGTTGCCATGCCGCCCCTCTATAAGGTCATGCCCCAGAAAAAGGGCGTGGAGGGGGAGTACCTCTACGACGATGCGGCCCTGGAGAAGTACCGGAAGACCCACAAGGCGGGCTTTACGCTCCAGCGGTACAAGGGTCTTGGCGAGATGGACCCCCAGCAGCTCTGGGAGACGACGCTCGACCCGAAGACAAGGCGCCTGAAGCAGGTGCAGATCGATGATGGAAGAATGGCATCGGAGATGACCGGCCTTCTCATGGGAACGGATGTGGCGCCCAGGCGCGATTTCATCCAGGCCCATGCGACGGACGCGGAACTCGATGTCTGATGAATAAAGGGAAGTTATGGCAGGAAAGAAGACACAGGAAGAACCCTCCGAGGAGAAGATCATCACCAGTGAGTACTCGGAGCTGATGCAGAAATCCTACATCGACTACGCGATGAGCGTCATCATCGCGAGAGCCCTGCCGGATGTGCGGGACGGCTTAAAGCCCGTGCAGCGGCGCACGCTCTATGACATGGAGGAGCTGGGCATCCACTGGAACTCCCCCTACCGCAAGAGCGCCCGCATTGTCGGCGACACGATGGGCAAGTACCATCCCCACGGCGACAGCTCCATCTACGATTCCCTGGTCGTCATGGCCCAGGACTTCAAGAAGACGCTCCCCCTGGTGGACGGCCACGGAAACTTCGGAACAATCGAGGGCGACTCGGCGGCAGCCATGCGATACACCGAGGCAAGGCTCCAGAGGGTCACGGAAGAGGCGATGCTTGCGGATCTGTCCCGGAACGTTGTGGACTTTGGGCCCAACTTCGATGAGACGGAGAAGGAGCCCCTCGTCCTTCCCTGCATGATCCCGAACTTCCTCATCAACGGCTCCGAGGGCATTGCCGTCGGCATGGCGACGTCCACGCCGACCCACAACCCGTGCGAGGCGATTGACGCGGAGATCGCGGTGCTCGAAAACCCGGACATCACGACAAAGGAGCTCCTCCGGATCATGCCGGGCCCCGACTTTCCGACGGGCGGCATCGTCATCAATAAACAGGACCTGCCGGAGATCTATGAGACCGGCACCGGAAAGATCCGCCTCCGGGGGCGCGTTGAAACCGAGAAGGGAAAGAACGGGCACGTAAACCTCGTCGTCACACAGATCCCGTACACGATGATCGGAAGCGGCATCGCCAAGTTCCTTCAGGATGTGGCGGCCCTCTCCGAGAATCACCTGACGAACGATATCGTCGACATCTCGAACCAGTCCTCGAAGGAGGGCATCCGGATCGTTATCGAGTTAAAGCGCGATGCGGACGTCGAAAACTTCGAGAACCTCCTCTACAAAAAGACAAAGCTCGAGGACACCTTCGGCGTCAACATGCTTGCGATCCATAACGGCCGCCCCGAGACCATGAGCCTTAAGGCTGTCCTTCGCGCCAACGTGGACTTCTCCTTTGAGGTCACAAGGCGCAAGTACGAGAACCTCCTCGCCGAGGAGAAGAAGAAGCGGGAGATCCAGGAGGGCCTCATCAAGGCCGTCAACGTGATCGACCTCGTGATCGAGATCCTGCGCGGGTCGAAGAGCCGCCAGCAGGCAAAGGACTGCCTGGTCCTTGGAAAGACGGAGGGCATCCGGTTCAAGACGAAGGCCTCGATGGCGATGGCGGCGCAGCTCCAGTTCACGGAGCCCCAGGCAGAGGCCATCTTAAACATGCGCCTCTACAAGCTGATCGGCCTCGAGCTCGATGCGCTGGTCAAGGAGCACGAGGAGACCGTCGCCAACATCTACAACTACGAGGAGATCCTGGAGAAGAAGTCCGTGATGACCCAGGTCATCAAGAAGCAGCTCCTCTCCTTTAAGGAGGCCTACAAAAAGCCCAGAAAGACGAAGATCACGGACGCCGAGGCGGCCGTCTTTGTCGAGAAGGAGCCGGAGGAGATGGATGTCGTCTTTGTGATGGACCGCTTCGGCTATGCAAAGACCTTGGACGTCTCCACCTACGAGAGAAACAAGGAGGCGGCGGAGGAGGCAAACCGGTACCTCGTTCCCTGTAAGAACACCGGAAGGATCTGCCTGTTCACGGACCTTGGAAACATGTACACGGTAAAGGTCTCCGACCTTCCGATGGCAAAGCTCCGCGACAAGGGAAAGCCCATCGACAACGTCTCCGCCTACGACTCCTCGAAGGAGACCATCGTCTGCGCGGCAAGCCAGAGCGAGCTCAATCTCTACCGGTTCCTGTTCGTCATGGCACAGGGCAATGTCAAGATGACGGACGGCGGGGAGTTTGACGTCACAAGAAGAGCGATTCTGGCGACAAACCTCGAGGAGGGCGACCGCGTGGTCAGCGTCCTTCCCGTCACCGGGCAGAACCAGCTTGTCCTTGCCACCGAGGGCGGATATCTCTTAAAGATCGATCTCTCGGAGGTGTCCATGCAGAAGCGAAACGCAAGGGGCATTGCCGGCATCAGACTGACGAAGGGCGATGCGGTGGAGACCGCCTGGATCTTCATGAAGTCCGAGGCACCGACGGTCACGTTCCACGAGGAGAGGATCGATCTCGGGAGCCTTCGCACCGCAAAGCGGGGCACGAGGGGATCCCGGCACGGGAAAGACTGAAATACCAAATTCCAAGAGGGCAGGGTGGAAAGTGATGTCGATACCTCACTTTCCCTTTGGGCATTTCCCGCGCGGATGCCGCAAATAACGCGGCGCGGAGGAAGTTATGAGAGTAATTGCGGGAACCGCAAGAAGAATGCAGCTGAAGACACCCACCGGGATGGACACCCGTCCCACCCAGGACATCATCAAGGAGACGCTGTTCAACATCATCCAGTTCGAGATCCCGGGCTGTATCTTTCTGGACCTGTGCGCAGGGTCCGGTGCGATCGGCATTGAGGCGCTCTCCCGCGGGGCAAAGCACGCCTACTTTGCGGAGAACGGGAGGGAGGCGGCTTCCTGCATCCAGGAAAACCTCCACAAAACGCACTTTGAGGAGCAGGGGACGCTCCTTCGCATGGACGCCTCTTCTGCCCTGCACCAGATCCACGAAAAGCACGCAGATCTCATCTACCTGGATCCGCCCTATGAGTCCGACACGGTATCCCGGGTTCTGGCAGAGCTCCTGCACGTGAACTACGTGGATGAGAACACAAGGATCATCATCGAGACGAGCCTTACCTCCGACATGGACTTTCTGGAGGACCTCGGGTACGTAGTCGAGCGGGAGAAGACCTACCACTCCCAGCGGCATCTGTTTGTGCGGAAAAAGGCAGCGCAGGAGGCGTGACATGGGCGGAATCAAGGCGCTGTATCCCGGGTCCTTTGACCCGGTGACCTATGGGCACATCGATGTTATCCGCCGCGCCGCAAAGATGTTTGATGAAGTGACGGTCTGTGTCCTGTACAACAAGGCGAAGAAGACTTCATTGTTTTCAGTGGATGAACGTGTTAAAATGCTCAGGGATGTGACGAGGGACATTCCGAATGTCAGCGTCGACTCCTATTATGGACTGCTCATCGACTATGCAGAAAAGGTCGGGGCACACGTCTCCATTCGGGGCCTTCGCGCCGTCACGGATTTCGAATACGAATTACAGATCGCACAGACAAACCGTCTGCTGTCCCATGGAAAGCTGGATACGGTATTTCTCACGACTTCCATGGAGTATGCATACCTGAGTTCCTCTGCTGTCAAGGAGATCGCGACCTTCGGCGGGGACATCTCCCCGTGCGTGCCGCCGTCCATCGAGAAGATGGTGGTGGAGAAGTACCGCACAAAGGGGAAGAAAGACAAAACGTAGAACTGCGAGGACGAAAAATATAGATGAGCGCATCAAAGATTGAACGCAAGATTGACGAGATCCAGGACTACATCGCCAACTGCAAGTACAAGGCCCTCTCGAAGGACATCATCATGGTGAACCGGGAGGAGATCGATGCCCTGGTGGAGGAGCTCCGGGACGTGGTGCCCGAGGAGGTGGACAAGTACCAGGAGGTCCTGCAGCAGAAGGACGAGATCTTCGCGGATGCCAAGAACAAGGCCGCAGCCCTGATCAAGAAGGCGACGGACCAGATGAACCGCCAGATCAGCGAGGATGAGGTCATGAAGCAGGCCGTGGAGCAGGCAAACGCCCTGGTCGCGGCGGCAAACACCCAGGCCCAGACGACCACCGACACGGCCAATGCCCAGGCGCAGGCTGTGATGAACGATGCCAACAGCCAGGCCCAGAAGATCCTCGACGACGCAAAGGAACAGGCAAAGAAGATCCTCGATGATGCCACTGCCCAGGCGGACGCCATGAAGACCGAGGCGGAGAACACCCGCCAGAGCGCCCTCCAGGAGGCAAGCCAGAGGACGAGCGATTCCGTCAACTATGCCAACACCACGGTCGCCCAGGCCAATGACACCGCGGGCAGGATCGTGAGCGATGCCTGGGCCATGAGCTCCGGCACGATCGGCGACGCCTCCAGACTCCTCGATGACACCTTCGGCCAGCTCGAGGACCTGACGCAGAACGCCCTCCAGCAGACGAATGCGACCTTCCAGACGCTCCTCAATGACATGAACGTCTATCTCATGCAGATGCGGAACCAGCGCGGCAGCATCGGCGCCCAGATGAACGCGATCTGGGCAAAGCAGCAGCAGTTCCAGCAGGAGGCAGCCCAGGCGGCGCAGATGCAGCGCCAGCAGGCGCAAATGCCCCAGGGAGGGGATCCAAACGGCTATGTCCAGCAGCCCTATCCCCAGCAGGGACAGGCACCGCAGCAGGGACCGCAGCCAACCCCCCAGGGGCCGCAGCAGTAACGCGCATATCTGAGAAGAAGGACAGGGACGAGAGATCGTCCCTTTTTCGTATCTCTGCACCACGGACAGGACAGGTGATCAATTGACAGGAACAGCAATCCGGATCCCGAAGGACACGGGGGCGCTTCTCTTTGACCTTGACGGGACGCTCGTCGACTCCATGTGGGTCTGGTCGGACATCGACAGGGACTACCTGGCGGCCCACGGAATCCAGACAGACGAGAACATCCAGCAGCTCATCGGCGGCATCAGCATGCGGCAGACCGCGGTCCTCTTAAAGGACCACTTTGGCATTGAAGATCCCATCGAAAAGATGATGGATGACTGGAACCAGATGGCGATGGACCGCTACCTGCACGAGGTCAGCGTGAAAGAGGGCGGAAGAGACCTCCTTGCCTGGGCCAGAAAGAAGGGCCTTCGCACCGCGATCGCAACGAGCAACTCGAGGGCCCTCTGCGAGGCAGCCCTTGCGGGGTGCGGCCTTCTGCACGCCTTTGACGCCGTGGTTACGGGAGATGAGATCCAAAACGGAAAGCCCGCACCGGACATCTACCTCCACACGGCAGAAAAGGTCGGGGTCCCGCCCCAGCACTGCCTTGTCTTTGAGGACCTCGTGGACGGGATCCTTGCGGCAAAGGCGGCGGGGTGCCGGGTGATCGCGGTGCTCGATGCGGTGACAGAAGAAGACAATGAAAAGAAGATCCGCCTCGCAGACGGGGCGGTTTCGGACTTTACGGAACTGGATTTGACAGGATGAAGACAAAAAAGGGAACCTTTGGATATCTTGCGCGGGAGAGGAAGAAGTACATTCTGATCACGGTGCTCCTCTTTGCCGCGGTCTTTGTGATCTTCTTTACAGCGAGGATCCTTCTCGGGACGAATCAGAACGTCTTTTCCATCATCGCAGCACTCCTGTGCCTTCCCGCAGCAAGGATGGCGGTAAACCTCGTGATGCTCACAAAGGCAAAGGGCTGCAGCAGGAGCGCGCACGGGAAGATTGAGAAGGTGGAGGATCCTGCCTCCTGCCTCTATGACCTGTACCTTACCACCTACGACAAAAACTTTGACCTCTCGCACCTTTGCGTCTTCGGGACCAGCGTGATCGCCCTGACAGAGCGGGAGGGCGTCTCCGACAAGGACCTCCATGCGGCAGAGGACCACATCCGCAGGTCCATGCAGAAGAGCGGTTTCCATGGCTACGGCGTCAAGGTCTTCCCGAAGGTGGATCCCTATCTTCGGCGGATGGAAGACCTCTATGCGCATGGCGAGGAGGAGAAGGCAGGGGAGGAGAAGACCGGCATCCTGCACCTTCTCCTGCAGCTTGCCCTGTAGGGAACAGAGTATGAGAGAATTTTCGGTGCCCGCAGAGAGTGCGGGACAGCGGCTTGAGAAATACTTAAAGCGCCTTCTTCCGAACGCGCAGTCCTCATTTCTCTTCAAGATGCTGCGGAAAAAGAACATCACGCTGAACGGAAAGCGGGCGGACGGGTCAGAGCACGTGGAAGCGGGCGATGTCGTCCGCCTCTTTTTCTCTGACGAGACCTATGAGAAATTTGCGGGGCACTCGGAGGAGGACCGGAGCGCGCAGGGGGAGAGGGCACGGGAATACCGGAGGGCGTATGAGACCCTGCAGGGCATCCGCATCGTCTTTGAGACGGGGGACGCGGCGGTTCTCTGTAAGAGCGCGGGGCTCCTCTCTCAGAAGGCAAGAGAAGGGGACCTCACCGCAAACGAGTGGTTTGTGGGATACCTCCTTGCAAGGGGGGAGATCTCGGAAGACGCCCTTTCCTCCTTTACGCCCTCCGTTGCCAACCGGCTCGACAGGAACACCGAGGGACTCGTCCTTGCGGGAAAGACCCTCCGGGGGAGCAGGATGCTTTCGCAGTGCCTCCGGGAGCGGACGATCGGGAAGTACTACGAGATGATCGTGCAGGGGACCCTGGAACGGGAGGGCCTTGTTACGGCCTATCTTCAGAAGGATGAGAAGACAAACACCGTGAAGATCTCCAGGACGCGAAGCGAGGGCGCTTCTCTTATCAAGACGCGCCTTACCACAGAGCGGGTCTCGAAAGACGGGAAGCGCTCCCTCGTCGGGGCGGAGCTCATTACCGGAAAGACCCATCAGCTGCGGGCCCAGCTCTCCTTCCTGGGACACCCGATTCTCGGGGACCCCAAGTACGGGGATCCGGAGGAGAACCGCAAGCTCCATCTGACAAGACAGCTTCTTGTCTGCAGCAGGGTGGTGTTTCCGGAATTGCCTGACTTTCCGGAGCTCTCCGGAAGGACAGTGCAGATCCCGCT
>ONMH01000006.1:27770-56193 GCA_900318875.1 uncultured Lachnospiraceae bacterium
TAATGGCGACCTGGAATTCAAGGGGCCTTCGCGGCTCCCAGCTCGAGGAGGAGATCAACCGGACGAACGATGTCTACATCCAGGAGGGGCTCTGCCTTGTCCAGAAAATCCCGACCCCGATCACGCCGATTAAGATCGACAAGGAGAACAAGCAGATCACCCTTGCCTACTTTGAGCAGAAGTCCACGGTGGACTACATCGGCGTCGCCCAGGGGTATCCCATCTGCTTTGATGCCAAGGAGTCGAAGACGACGACCTTCTCGATGCAGAACATCCACCCCCACCAGGTGGAGTTCATGCAGCGCTTTGAGAAGCAGCAGGGCATCGCGTTCTTTCTCATCTGCTTCAGCGGGATCGACGTCTACTACTACCTGCCCTTTAGGCTCTTTGTGCCGTTCTGGGAGCGGATGAAGGCAGGCGGCAGGAAGAGCTTTCGCTTTGACGAGCTGGACCAGACCTGGATCCTGCCGCAGAAGCGCGGGCTCCTGGTCCCGTACCTCGAGATGATCAACAAGGATCTCACCGAAAGGGTTTGACAGGAGGGGTGGCCTTTTGTATACTCTCGTTGGTTTTATTTGCTACTATGATAACACGTTAATGTACTGAAGTGCCGGCATCGGACCGGCCGGGAGACCCAGATGAGAGACACCCAGGAACTGCTCCACACCCCGGAGGGCGTGTGGGATCACTACGGGAAGGACTACATGGAGTACACGCGCACCGCGCACCAGGTGAAGCTCGCGTTCCACGCCTACGGATACGAGGACATCAAGACGCCGACGTTCGAGTTCTTCGACGTGTTCTCGCGGGAGGTGGGCACCACGCCCTCGCGGGAGCTGTACAAGTTTTTTGACCGGGAGGGCAACACGCTGGTACTGCGCCCGGACTTTACCCCCTCTGTTGCGCGCTGTGCCGCAAAGTACTTTGGCGAGAGCACCGATCCCCTGCGCTTCTGCTATGAGGGCTCTGCGTTCCAGAACATCGCAAACCTGCAGGGGAAGCTTCGGGAGTCGACGCAGCTTGGCGCCGAGCTCATCGGCGACGGCAGCGTCAATGCCGATGCCGAGGTCATCGCGATGCTGATTGAGGGCATCCTGAAGACAGGCCTTACAAAGTTTCAGATCGCGGTCGGAAATGTCGAGTACTTCAAGGGCATCTGCGAGGCGGCAGGGCTCGATGCCGTGACGGAGCGGGACCTTCGGGATGCGCTCTCCGGAAAGAACTACTTCAAGGTCCAGGACCTTCTGGAAGACCGGAACGTCGCGGAGATCTACCGGGACCAGATCATGCGGATCACGGGCCACATGAGGAGCGAGGAGGATCTTGCCCTTGCCATGGAGAAGACCTCCTCCGAACGGGCAAGGGCAGCGCTCCAGCGCCTTGTCGATCTCGACCGGCTGCTTGCCGACTACGGGTTTGAGAACTACGTGAGCTATGACCTCTCGCTCCTCTCGAAGTACCAGTACTACACCGGGATCCTGTTCAAGGGCTACACCTACGGCGTCGGTGAGCCGATCGCCTCGGGCGGTCGGTACGACACGCTCCTTGCCCACTTTGGAAAGGATGCGCCGTCTGTGGGCTTCATGATCCCGCTCGATACGATGGTGGAGGCACTGCGCGCCCAGCACATCCCGATCAGAGTGCCGGAGGGACCGATGGTCCTCTCCTATACGGAGCAGACTTTCCCGGGGGTCCTGAAGAAGGCACAGGCCCTTCGGGCGGAGGGAAAGCGCGTGGTGATGCGAAGAGAAAAGACAGAGGAGGTCCGCTGATGGAAGAGCTGACGATTGCGCTGACAAAGGGAAGACTTGCCGAGAAATCCATGAAGCTCCTGACGAGAGCGGGGTACCCCTGCAGGGAGATGGAGGAGGACTCGAGAAAGCTCATCTTCCGAAACGAGGAGCTGGGCCTGTCGTTCTTCCTCTCCAAGGGACCGGATGTGCCGACCTACGTGGAATACGGCGCCGCGGACATCGGCATCACGGGCTCCGACATCATCATGGAGGAGAACCGGCGGGCCTACGAGGTGCTGGACCTCGGCTTTGGAAAGTGCAGGATGTGCGTTGCGGGACCGGAGAGCGCAAGGAGCCTTCTCGAGCACCACGAGATGATCCGCGTCGCCTCGAAGTACCCGAACATCGCAAGGGAGTACTTCCAGAACAGGCGGCACCAGACCGTGGACATCATCAAGCTCAACGGCTCCGTGGAGCTTGGCCCCATCGTCCAGCTCTCCGACGTGATTGTGGATATCGTGGAGACGGGATCGACGCTTCGGGAGAACGGACTTACGGTGCTCGACACCGTCTGCAGCCTCTCCGCGCGGATGATCGTAAACCAGGTTTCCATGCAGATGAAGACAGACAGGATTCTGGAGCTGATCGGAAGGGTCCGGGATGCTCTGAACGAGGGATAGACCGAAATCGGCCAGAAAGGGCAGGTATGAAGATCACAGCACTCTCCAAACAGGCGCAGGAGGAGCTCCTTGCTCTCTTAAAGGGAAGAAATCCCGCAAGCTATACAAAGCAGCAGGCAGCCGTGGATGCCATCATCGCAAATGTCAGGGACAGCGGCGATGCCGCGGTGCTCTCCTATGAAAAGCAGTTTGACCGCGCGGACCTGACAAAAGAGACGCTTCGCGTCACGAAGGAGGAGATGGAGGAAGCCTACAGAGAGCTCGATCCCGCCTTTGTGGAGACGATGAAAAAGGCCGCGGCAAACATCCGCAACTATCACGAAAAGCAGGTCCAGCAGAGCTGGATCACAACCCGCCCCGACGGCTCCATCTTAGGACAGAAGGTGACGCCGATCGCCTCCTCCGGCTGCTACGTCCCCGGCGGAAGGGCGGTCTATCCCTCTTCCGTCCTCATGAACATCATCCCGGCAAAGGTCGCCGGTGTCTCCCGGATTGTCATGTGCACCCCTCCCAATGCGCAGGGCAAGTGCCCGGCCGGGTCTCTTGTCGCCGCGGACATCGCGGGCTGCACGGAGATCTACAAGGTGGGCGGCGCCCAGGCAATTGCCGCCATGGCATACGGCACAGAGACGATCCCGAAGGTCGACAAGATCACGGGCCCCGGCAACATCTACGTCGCCCTGGCAAAGAAGGCCTGCTTCGGCATCACCGGCATCGACTCGGTGGCAGGGCCCTCCGAGATCCTCGTCATCGCAGATGAGACTGCAAACCCCAGGTACATCGCGGCGGACCTCCTCTCCCAGGCAGAGCACGATCCCATGGCATCTGCGATCCTGCTCACAACCTCAGGAGAGCTTGCGGAGAAGGTCTCCGATGAGATCGACGGGTTCTTAAAGACCCTCTCCCGTGCAGAGATCATCCGCCAGTCCCTCGACAACTACGGACACCTCTTTGTCGGGGAGACGATGGACGACCTTGTCGATGCGGCGAATGCGATCGCCTCGGAGCACATGGAGATCGTGACGAAGAACCCGTTTGAGGTCATGACAAAGATCAAAAACGCAGGAGCCATCTTCCTCGGAAGCTACAGCAGCGAGCCCCTTGGCGACTACTTCGCAGGCCCCAATCACATCCTGCCGACAAACGGCACGGCAAGGTTCTTCAGCCCGCTCGGCGTCGACCAGTTCATCAAAAAGAGCAGCATCATCTCGTATTCCAGAGATGCCCTCGCTTCCTGCGCAGAGGACATCGAGCGCTTTGCGGAGAATGAGGGCCTGACCGCCCACGCAAACTCCATCGCAGTGCGGTTTGAGGACGGAGAGTGAGCATCATGGCAAGAACAGCAGACATCACAAGAACCACCAAGGAGACGGACATCACCCTGTCTCTTTGCCTGGACGGCTCGGGAAAGGCCAGGATCGACACCGGGATCGGCTTTTTCGACCACATGCTGGATGCCTTTTCACGGCACGGGCTCTTTGACCTTTCGGTCTCGGTAAAGGGGGACCTTCGCGTCGACGGCCATCACAGCGTCGAGGATACAGGCATCGTCCTCGGAGAGGCGATCAAAAAGGCTGTCGGGGACAAGCAGGGCATCCAGCGATACGGCTTTTTCATCCTCCCGATGGATGAGGCTCTCGTCACCTGTGCGGTGGACCTGTGCGACCGGCCGTACTTTGTGTTCCTCGGCGAGGAGAAGATTGTACCTCCCATGGTCGGGGACTTTGACACCCAGCTCGTGCGGGAGTTCTTCTACTCTGTTTCCTATGCCGCCGGCATGAACCTGCACTTCAAGGTGGATGCGGGGACCAATGCCCACCACATCATCGAGGCGATGTTCAAGGCCTTCTCGAAGGCCCTGGACATGGCAACGAGACAGGATTCCAGGATCACCGGCGTCCTGTCGACGAAGGGAGCGCTGTGAGCGTATGTATGACTGCAAAGTAAAAACCTTTGTGCCCTGCATCTTCCTGAAGGACGGCAGGGCTGTGATGGGTGAAGAAAGCGGAAAGGAAGTCTCCCAGGATCCCGCCCACCTTGCGGCGGTGTATGCCGATGAGATGGCGGATGCGTTGCTGGTTGTCGACTGCTCGGAGAAAGAGGAGGAGCATGAGGAGATGATCTCCTGCCTTCGCTCGATCTGCAGCAGTGTGCAGATTCCCGTTCTCTGCGCGGGAAACATCCGCAGCCTCTCCGACGTGAAGGACATCATCTACGCGGGCTGCGGGATGGCGGTCCTTGACTTCTCGAAAAAGGACAACGTTGTGATTGCAAAGGAGGCGGCGGAAAAGCTCGGGAAGGAGCGGATCGCCGCGGGCTGCAGAGAGCCGCATGAGATCACGGAGAACGAAGATCTCATCGCCTCCAGTGTCTCCCTCCTGGTCCTTCTGGAGGAGAAGGAACAGGCCGCCTGCCTTGCCGCTGCCGGGATCCCCTGCCTTGGCGCGGTCCCGGATCTTGAGGAGAAGACGATCCTCTCGTACTTTGCAGAGCCAAATGCGGCAGGTGTGACGGGAAAGGCCGTCAATGCCGGAATGGAGCGGATCCGGAGCCTTCGGCACCTCCTTCTGGAGCACGACTATAAGGTCAATGCAAGGCGCCCGGTCTTTTCCTGGGAGGAGCTCAAGAAGGACCCGCAGGGCCTTGTCCCCGTCGTCGTGCAGGAGGCCTATACGGACCAGGTCCTCATGGTCGCATACATGGACGAGAACGCCTACAGCAAGACCATCGAGACCGGAAAGATGACCTATTACTCGAGGAGCCGGAAGAAGGAGTGGGTCAAGGGGGAGACGAGCGGCCACTTCCAGTATGTCCGGTCTCTCACGCTCGACTGTGATCTGGACACGATCCTTGCAAGGGTCGACCAGGTGGGGGCCGCCTGCCACACGGGGCACCACAGCTGCTTTTTCAACACGGACCTTGTGCAGAACCGGCTGGAGCGCAGGAACCCCCAAAGGATCCTGGAGAGCGACTACGCAACGATCCTCTCGAGAAGAGCCCATCCAAAGCAGGGGAGCTACACGAACTACCTGTTTGACCACGGGCTCGACAGGATGCTTGCCGAGCTCGGCAGGGAGAACGCAGAGCTCATCGTGGCGGCCAAGGGGAAAAAGAAGGACGGCACGGTCGATGAGATCGCGGACTACCTCTACCACCTGATGGTGGTCATGGCGCACGAGGGCATCACCTGGAAGGATGTCTGTGAGGAGCTGGCAAAGCGGGCAAAGGAATCGGACGAAAAGAGCACGGAAGAATAAGGACAGCGGGCCATGCCGGGAACCGGGGGCATGGCCCGATTTGTGCATCTGTAAAGACAAAGAGGGAGGTATTTTCATGAGATACTATGTGGACTGCAGTGCAAAAAGGCCCGGGATGGGGGATGCGGCGCATCCGTTTCAGACGATCCAGGCGGCAGCGGAGATCGCCATGCCGGGGGATGAGGTGCTGGTGGCACCGGGCATCTACCGGGAGTATGTCAATCCGAAGCATGCCGGCACAAAGGAGAAACCCATTGTGTACCGCTCGGAAAAGAGGCGGGGCGCTGTGATCACGGGCGCAGAGCTTCTTACCGGCTGGCAGCAGGCGGAGGGGCATCCTGGCGTCTACACGGTCAGGGTGAAAAACAGCGTCTTCGGCGCCTACAATCCCTATACGACGAGAGTCTCCGGGGACTGGTTTGTCGGCACAATCATCGCCCACACGGGAGATGTCTACCTGAATCACCAGTCGATGTATGAAGTCACGGAGAAGGAGAAGGTCTTCTCCCCGGTGCGCTCTGCTGCCTCCTGGGATCCCGACTTCTCTGTCTTTGTCTGGTATGCAGAGCAGGACAAAGAGCGCGATGAGACCGTGTTCTTTGCAAACTTCCATGAGATCGATCCGAATAATGCCTGCGTCGAGTGCAGTGTGCGGAGAAACTGCTTCCTCCCGGATCAGACCGGGATCAGCAATATCACCCTGGAGGGCTTTGTCATCCGCGAGGCGGCAACCCAGTGGGCGCCGCCGACCGCCTATCAGGACGGCATGGTGGGCCCGCACTGGTCAAAGGGCTGGGTGATCAAAGACTGCGAGATCGCAGAGTCCAAGTGCTCCGGCATCTCGCTTGGCAAGGTCCTGCAGCCGGAGAATGACAACAAGTGGCTGAAGGAGAAGACAAAGGACGGCACCCAGACCGAGCGGGACTGCATCCTCAAGGCCTCCTACGAGGGCTGGGACAAAGAGCATGTGGGGAGCCACCACATCCTCCTCTGCGACATCCACGACTGCGGACAGACCGGCATTGTGGGGCACCTTGGCGGTGTGTTCTCCGTCATTGAGGACAACCGCATCTTCAGGATCAATGTAAAGAAGAACCTTGCCGGTGCGGAGATCGGCGGCATCAAGATGCACGCGGCCATCGACTGCATCTTCCGAAGAAACGTCATCCACCACTGCACGCGGGGCATCTGGCTCGACTGGCAGGCGCAGGGAACAAGGGTCACCCAGAACCTCTTCTTTGAGAACACCTGGCCAAAGGATGTGCCGATGCCGGGTGGGGAGAATGCCGCGGTCCTCTTCCGGGGCCTTGGGGAGGACCTCTTTGTCGAGGTCTCCCACGGACCGACCCTTGTCGACAACAACCTTTTTCTCTCCGTGCGCTCGGTGAAGTTTGCCTCTCAGGGCGGCGCCTTTGTCCACAACCTCTTTGCGGGGTCCCTCACCTGCATCGGCACGGGCACGGACAACGGTGCGGTCGGCATCCCCTCACAGCGCTATACGCCGTATCACGAAAAGCACGGTACCAGGGTTGCCGGCTTTATGACGATTCTCCACGGGGACGTGCGGTTTTACTCGAACGTCTTTGTGCAGACAAAGATCCCGGAGATCTTCCATCAGATGCAGGTCTGTGTGGCAACGGCAGAGGACCCGAGAGCCCGGATGTGGGACACCATGAACTTTGATGCCGGCACCTTTGTGTACAACGGGTACCCGACGGAGGAGGAATGGAAGAAGCAGTTTGAGGGCTACTGCGGCATGGGCGCAGAGAGCGGGTATCCAAACCGCTACTACACGCACCTTCCGGTCTGGGCCAGCGGGAACGTCTACTTTGGCGGGGCAAAGCCCTGGGAGAACGAGAAGGACCCTGTGGTCGTAACAAGAGCGCCGCGCCTTGCGCTCACGGAGCAGAACGGGCGGTACGTCCTTGACACCGACCTCTATGAGGAAGTGGAAAGAGTCTCTGTGGGCACCATCAGCACGGAAACCCTCGGGCAGGCCTTTGAGCCGGAGGAGCGCTTTGAGAATCCGGACGGCTCGGACATCGTATTCGATGCGGACTGCGTTGGCGCACACCGCGGCCTTTGGACCATCCCCGGACCGTTCGCCGGCAAGGAGGAGGCAGAAGAGCCCCTGTTCTGAGTTCTCTCTGTACAGGAAACCTGGTTCCGGGTATCGGGAGCTATTACTACACCGAAGAAGATGCGAAAAGCCAGGGGAAGCGGTGGGTCGTGCGGAATTTTCAGGATTTGCTTGACAATTCGCACAGAGGATGTTTTAATACCAAGGTATGCCGCTTGACGAGGCTGTGGACTGCTGCCGGCAGGGTACCTGCAGGGTGCAGCACGAAAGAAATCCTCTGGAGCACAGAGGATTCGCCGAAGCCAGCGAGTTTTTCAAGAAGGAGGTACCAGGAGTGTACGCAATTATCGCAACAGGTGGAAAGCAGTACAAGGTTTCAGAAGGCGATGTGATCGAGGTGGAAAAGCTCGATGCAGAGGCTGGAAAGACCGTAACATTCGATCAGGTTCTCGCAGTTGGCGGAGATGCCATGAAGGTTGCTGACGAGGTCAAAAACGCAACCGTGAGCGCAACCGTCATGGAGCAGGGCAGAGGCAAGAAGGTTACTGTCTACCACTTCAAGCCCAAGACCGGCAATCACAAGAAGAACGGTCACAGACAGGCCTACACCAGAGTCCGCATTGATGCCATCAACGCGTAAGCTGGAACAGGCAGAGCAGTATCAGCAGCAGAAAGTATGACGAAGGTTCAGATTTTCCAAACGAAGGCGGGAATCTACCGGTCGTTTCAGTGCAAGGGCCATACAGAGTACACAATGGAGGGCGAGGACATCGTCTGTGCCGGCGTGTCGGCGATTGTGATCAACACGATCAACTGTCTGGAGGACCTTCTCCACGAAAACCTCCGGGTGGAGTACGATGAGGTGGAAGGCGGCTACATTGTCTGCAACTTCCTCTCGGATCCCACGGAGAAGGGGCAGTTCCTCGTGGACTGCATGATTCACGGACTGGAATGGATTCAGGGGCAGTACGGGAAGAAATATCTGGAACTTGATCTCAAGGAGGTAGATGTATGTTAAACTTAAGCCTTCAGTTCTTCGCACACCATAAAGGAATGGGCTCCACCAAGAACGGCCGTGACTCCAATTCCAAGAGACTTGGTGCCAAGAGAGCAGACGGACAGTTTGTCAAGGCCGGCAACATCCTGTACAGACAGCGCGGAACCAGCATCCATCCCGGTGTCAATGTCGGCATCGGCGGCGACGATACGCTGTTCGCACTCAAGGACGGTGTCCTCAGATATGAGCGTGTCGGCAAGGATCGCAAGAGAGCTTCTGTTTATCCCGTAGAGGAGCAGTAATCCAAGCGTTTGACAACCAGGGTCCCGGGCAGGCAAGTCCTGCCCGGGGCCGTTTTTTTGGAACAGCGGAGAAGACAGATGTTTGTAGATAAGGCCAGAATCACAGTGCAGAGCGGAAAGGGCGGAGACGGACACGTCTCATTCCGCAGGGAAA
This sequence comes from uncultured Lachnospiraceae bacterium, assembly GCA_900318875.1. Classification (GTDB taxonomy): domain Bacteria; phylum Bacillota; class Clostridia; order Lachnospirales; family Lachnospiraceae; genus CAG-791. The sequence goes on from ONMH01000006.1 coordinate 36,974, forward strand.
AGTTTGTCCCCAACGGCGGCCCGGACGGCGGAGACGGCGGGGACGGCGGCAGCGTCTTTTTTGTCGTCGACAAGGGCGCCAACACCCTCGAGGACTTCCGACACACGAGAAAGTACGCGGCGGAGAACGGCGAAGAGGGAAAGAAGAAAAACATGTCCGGAAAGAAGGGGGAGGATCTTCGGATCAAGGTCCCCGAGGGCACGGTCATCAAGGAGGCGGCAAGCGGCAGGGTCATCGCCGACATGTCCGGGGACTGCCAGGAGTACTGCATCTTAAAGGGTGGGCGCGGCGGAAACGGAAACCAGCACTTTGCAACGCCCACCATGCAGGCGCCGAAGTATGCTCAGCCCGGCCAGCCCTCCCGCTCCCTTGATGTTCTGCTCGAGCTCAAGGTGATCGCAGACGTGGGCCTTGTGGGCTTTCCGTCCGTCGGAAAGTCGACGCTCCTCTCCCGGATCTCGAATGCAAAGCCGGAGGTTGCGGCCTACCACTTCACGACACTGATCCCGGTGCTGGGAGTCGTGGACCTCGACGATGCCAGGGGGTTTGTCATGGCGGATATGCCGGGGCTCATCGAGGGCGCTGCGGACGGCGCAGGCCTTGGCGATGAGTTCCTCGCGCACATCGAGCGCTGCCGGATCCTGATCCACATGGTGGACGCGGCAGGCTCCGAGGGAAGAGATCCCTTAGACGACATCGAGAAGATCAACAGGGAGCTCGAGAAGTACGATGCGGACCTCACCAAAAAGACCCAGGTCATCGCCTGCAACAAGGTGGACCTGATCCCGGAGGACCTGCGGGAGACGGAGCTCGACCCGGTGCGGCAGATCCGGGAGAAGTATGAGCCAAAGGGCGTGAAGGTATTTGCAATCTCTGCGGCGACCGGAAAGGGCATCCGGGAGATGCTCTACTACATCTCCGATCAGCTCCAGAAGATGCCCCAGGGCGTTGTGACCTATCCTCAGGAGTTCAACCCGGAGACAGAGCTTTCCCCGCAGGAGGTGAAGGCCTACACGGTCACCTACAGCCAGAAGGAGCAGTGCTACTGCGTCGAGGGTCCTGCCATCGAGAAGATGCTGGGCTATACGAACCTCGACACCGAAAAGGGCCTTGCATTCCTGCAGAGATTCATTGAAGATAATGGTATTACAGACAAGCTCCGCGAGCTCGGCTGCAGGGAGGGCGACATCGTCCGCCTCTACGGCCACACCTTTGAGTTCATGGAGTGAGAAAAAGGAGACAGATATGTTCACAAGCAGGCAGAGATCCTATCTGATGAGCCTTGCGGCCGAGCTGGATCCCGTGGTGCAGGTCGGGAAGGAAGGTGCCTCCCCGGAGGCAACCGTCTCCCTGGAGGAGGCCTTCCACAACCGGGAGCTCTTAAAGGTCAACGTGCAGAAGAACTGCCCGGAGGAGCCGGCAATGATCGCCGACAAGCTCTCCAAGCGGAGCCACAGCGAGGTGGTGAAGGTCATCGGAAGAAAGATCATTCTCTACAAGAAGGATAAGGATCACCCGAAGATCGTTCTTCCCTGACAAGGAGGCGCCATGAAGACCGGCATACTGGGCGGAACGTTTGACCCGATTCATCTGGGGCATCTGATCCTTGCGGAGGAGGCGTACGACGCGGCGGGCCTCGACAGGGTGCTGCTCGTCCCGACGGGCTGCTCCTACTTCAAGGAGGACCAGAAGGTGACGGATGCGAAGACCCGCTACGAGATGACTTTGCTTGCGGCAGAGGGGACAGAGCACCTTCAGGTCTCCGACATGGAGACAAACCGCCCCGGAAACAGCTATACGGCAGTGACCCTCCGAAAGCTCCGGGAACAGTACCCGGAGGACGAACTCTGCTGCATCGTCGGCGCAGACACGCTCGTCATGATGAGCCTCTGGAAGGACCCTGAGACCATCTTTTCGCTCGCAACGATCCTCGTTGCGGCAAGGAAAGATGAGGTCTCCGAGAAGGGACTTCTCGAGGAGAAGCGCGCCCTTGAGCAGAAGTACGGAGCAAAAATCGAGCTTCTCCCCGTGCGCAACATTGAGATCAGTTCGACGCAGATCCGGGAGCTCGTTTTGAAGGGACGGTCCATTCACTTCCTGGTGCCGGAAAAAGTGGAGCAGTATATCAGAGACCACGGCCTGTACCGCGGCTGAACATGCGGAGGTAGGTGTAGGTATGGCAAAGGATTCGGACCGGCTCTCGCTCTACAAGGAGCTGGAAAAGCAGCTGAAGTACTCGAGATTCCTTCACACGATGGGGGTGACGTTCACCGCAACAAGCCTTGCGATGCGCTACGGCGCGGACACAAAGAAGGCGGAGCTGGCGGGCCTTCTCCACGACTGCGCAAAGTACATCCCGGTGGATGAGATGGAGCGCATCTGCGAGGAGGGAAAACTGGAGATCTCCTCCTTTGAGCGGGGAAATTCCGCGCTCCTTCACTCCAAGGCGGGGTCCGTCCTTGCAAGGACAAAGTACGGCGTCACGGACAAGGAGGTCCTTGATGCGATCCGCTACCACACGACGGGACGGCCGGGGATGACGCTTCTCGACAAGATCGTCTTTGTCGCCGACTACATGGAGCCCGGCAGAGAGGAGGCCCCGGACCTTGCCGAGGTGCGGCCGCTGGCCTTCCAGGATCTCGACCAGGCGCTCCTTCGCATCCTCTCTGACACCCTCGTCTACCTGAACGGGACGGGGAAGAAGATCGATCCCATGACGCAGAGGACGTGGGAGTTTTATGAAAAGATGGTGCGGCACGACTGAAAAGAACTGAAAAATCCCCGCAGACCGTGTATACTTCTTTTATGGGGCGAAGGACTGCCCACAGCATTGGGGCTGCAAGGAGGTATTGGTAAAACAGATGGCAGAACAGATGGATTCCAGGGAAATGACAAGGCTTGTGATTGAGGCGCTTGAGGACAAGCATGCGGTGAATGTCAAGGTAATTGACATCAGCACCGTATCGGTCCTTGCAGACTACTTCGTGATCGCAAACGGCACGAACCGCTCTCAGATCCAGGCGATGTCGGATGCGGTGGAGGAGACGCTGGGAAAGCGCGGCATCACCACGAAGCAGGTGGAGGGCTACCAGAGCGCCAACTGGGTGCTGCTGGACTTCGGCGATGTGATCGTCCACCTCTTTGACGAGAAGGACCGGCTTCTGTATGATCTCGAGCGCATCTGGCGCGACGGAAAGCAGGTGGACCCGGAGACGTTTGAGGAGGTCAGGGCGTCCGAAGAGGAGTAAGCCTGGGAAAAGGATATCGAAACCCTGTTGTCGGAACGCCCTGATCGGCGTTCCGATTTTTCATATGCCGGTGGACGGGGGGAGCTATCCCGCAGGACGAAGAGAAATGAGGGCTTCATCAGAAACCAGGAGGGAAGGAGAGACAGTTTTGGCAGCAGCAGACAGAGAGGAGCACCTGGCGTATCCGCCCATCCACAAAAAGCCGGCGGCGGTCACCTCCTTCGGGCGATTGGACATGCTGTGGGAGAGATACCCGCAGTTTCGGGAGAAAAAGCCGCTTCCCTCCATGGAGGAGCTCCTGAAAGAGCATGCGTCCTGGCAGGAGGACTTTACGGAGGATTTGAAGGCGGAGTACGAGGCGGGGCACTTCGACGAGTTCCTGGTGCCGCTCTCCCGAAACGATCTTGTCTATCGGATGGAGACGAGAAGGCAGATCGAGGAGGCACCTCCCAGGAAGGAGAACGGGCTTGTCTGTGCCTTCCTGTCCCAGTTTGCGGGGATTGACACTGCAGAGAAGGCGGCCTTTCTCTTTCCGGAGAGCTGCACCTCCATGTTTCTCGTCATCCTGGAGGTCTGCCGGCGCGCGGAGATCTTTTGCCCCATCCGGAACCTCTTTCCGGATGAGGAGAGGCTCCACTACCTCGCGGTCTTTGACAAGCGGCAGATGGACGACGTACTGCTCATGTTTCACCTGGTCTACGGCAATCCCACGGAGGAGATGCCGGGCGGGTACCTTCTGTACGACTACCCGTTTCCCTGGTACCAGAGCCATCTGCGCGGGGAGGGCTGCGTGTACCGCTCCCCGTACCTGCCGGACCGCATTGCAAAGTACCAGGGAGAGCTCCCCTGCTGCTTCCATCCGGCAAAGACCGTCTGCGTTCGGAGAAACATCCGCCACATCCTGGACTGCGGATATGCCTCCTCGGAGCTGGAGCTCTTCCTGGATCTTACCTGCCGCATCATGCCCTTTTTCCAGTGGTGGTACGAGGACCTTGCGCGGTATGAGACAAAGGACGGCTATTCCTGTGACTGGCGCCTGGAGAGGACGAGGATCCGGACCAGGCTCACGGCAGACGGCACGATCCGGTCAAAGTGGAAGCACGAGCTCTCCCTCTTTCAGACCGTGCGAACCCTGTATCCGGATACGCTCTACCAGCACCGCCCGGCCTGGCTTGGCAGGCAGAGCCTTGACCTCTACATCCCCTCCCTCCGGACTGCCCTGGAGTACCAGGGGATTCAGCACTACCGCCCGGTTCCCTTCTTTGGCGGAGAGGAGGCGCTGGAACAGCGAAGGAGCCTGGATGAGCGCAAAAAAAGGCTCTGCAGTGAAAATGGCGTCCGCCTCATCGAGTGGCCCTACAGCCTGGAGCCCACCCCGGAAAACGTCCTGCAATGCCTGCAGGGATAAAGCAGAGAACACAAAAGACCGGCATTCCATGTCCGCAGGGGCACGGGATGCCGGTCTTGCGCTTTGCTGATAAGCGGCCTGGTGGCGCTTTTCGGAAGGGCACCGTGGGAGGATTACTTTTGAATCTTCTCCGCCCCGGTCTTCATGGCGGCGAGGGCGAACACCCTCTCGAACTCATCGATCAGGTCCCTTTCCCCCTCGATCCCGACGGAGAGGCGAAGCAGCCGGTCATTGATGCCGTTCTTCTCGAGCAGCGTCTTCGGCACGTCGGCGTGGGTCTGGGTGATCGGATAGGTGATGAGGGTTTCCGTGCCGCCAAGGCTCTCTGCAAAGTAGAAGAGCTCCACGTTCTCCAGAATGGAGCGGGCAAAGGCAGCGGAGACAACCTCAAAGCTGATCATGGCTCCGTATCCCCTCGCCTGCTCCTGCATGATTTTGTGCCCCGGATGATCCGGAAGGCCCGGGTAGATGACCCTTGTCACGTAGGGGGATTTCTGGAGGTACGCAGCGATCGCCTGGGCATTCTGCGCGGCACGGTCCATGCGCACGGCGAGCGTGCGGATCCCGCGGATCACCAGCCAGCAGTCAAAGGGCGCAAGGGCAGAGCCGACGCTCTTTGAGATGGTGCGGAGTTTTTCCGCAAGCCCGGCATCTTTCACGACGGCAAAGCCGCCGATGGTGTCGTGATGGCCGGCAAGAAACTTGGTGCCGCTGTGCACCACGATATCCGCCCCGAGATCCAGCGGGTTCTGGAAGTAGGGGGAGAGAAAGGTGTTGTCCACGATGAGAAGGAGGCCATGCGCTTTGGTGATGGCGGAGAGCTTTTTCAGGTCCGTCACGTGCATCATGGGGTTGGTCGGCGTCTCCAGATAGACGGCTTTTGTGTTGGCTCTGAGATAGGGTGCGATGTCCCCGGTGCTGATGTCGATCGTGGTAAATTCCATGCCGCAGCGCTGCGCAAGCTGCTCAAAGAGGCGCACGGATCCCCCGTAGAGGTCCTCATCGACGATGAAGTGATCTCCCTGCCCGAAGAGATCAAAAACGGCACTGATGGCGGCCATGCCGCTCGAAAAGGCCATGGCGTCGGAGCCGTTCTCGAGGTTTGCGACAATGCTCTCGAGCTGCTGCCTTGTGGGGTTGGACTGGCGGGTGTAGTCAAAGCCTGTGGTCTCCCCCAGCCGCCTTCTGGAGAAGGTGGCGGTCTGGCACACCAGATCTCTAGCAGAAGAGCATCTTGGAGAAATTGATGCGCTGAGCGCGGAGATCTTCCAAGATGTCAACAACGGCGTCTGCAAGGCGGGCTTTATACAGAGCCAGGGAGCCTACAGCGATGCCTTTCATCTGGTCTTTGGTGCCTTTGATCGGCTGGAGGAGAGGCTGTCGAAAAGGAGGTTCCTGTTTGGGGACTATATCACGGAGTCGGATATCCGCCTGTATGTGACGCTTGCCAGATTTGATCTTGCGTACTGCAACGGCTTTTTCGTGAACTTCCGGCTGTTTCGCGACTATCCAAACCTCTGGGGCTACGCAAGAGATCTCTTTGCCGAGCCCGCCTTTGCGAACAATACCGATTTTGATGCCATCAGAAAGCACTATCATCTCTGCTGCCTTGCCACAAACCCAGACAGCATTCTCCCCGTCGGCCCGGACGAATCGCTCTGGAGCGAGCCAGCAGGACGAGAGTCCCTCTCGAAGGATCCGGAGCACAGATTTCTGGAAGAGCAGCAGGCGTGAAGCACAGGTGCCCAATATCAGGAAGAAAAAGAAAGACAGCTGTCACCCCCCTGACGGAAGGGGAGAACAGCTGCCCTTTGTTCTGGACGGAAGTACTGACACACAGCACATCTCATACGGCAAAAAGCGCAGAGGCAATGGCCCCTGCGCTTTTTCATACCTGTTTTGTGACGGACATCGCCCCGGTTCTGATTACTTCATGATGCGGAAGACGCCGAAGACCTTGCCCAGGATCTGGCAGTCGTCGACGATGATGGGATCCATCTCGTCGTTCTCGGGCTGCAGACGGATGTGATCCGACTCCTTGAAGAAGCGCTTCACGGTTGCGGAGTCACCGATCAGGGCGACCACGATCTCGCCATTCTCTGCCGTGTTGCAGGAGTGCACGAAGATGTAGTCGTTGTTGAAGATGCCGACATTGATCATCGAGTTGCCGTGCACGCGCAGCACGAAGGACTCTCCCTCGGGAACGTCCTCTGAGGGGATCGGGAAGTACGACTCAATGTTCTCCTGCGCCAGAATCGGCTGGCCGGCTGCCACCTGTCCGACAACCGGGAGGGAGACTGTATCGGTGCGGACGGTCCGGAAGCTCTCATCGCAGATCTCGATAGCACGCGGCTTGGTAGCATCTCTGCGGATGTATCCGTTCTTCTCGAGGGTCTCAAGATGGGCATGAACGGAAGACGTGGACTTGAGGCCCACGGCGTCGCAGATCTCTCGCACCGACGGCGGATAGCCCTTTGCGAGAATGCTGCTCTTTAAGTAATCCAGAATCTCCTGCTGCTTCTTTGAGATGTTTCCTGGTCCGGATGCCTTCATGTCAATACCTCCCTTTATTTAAAACGGTGTCTGCTCTCCTGATATTTCTGAACGATTGTTTAGATTATACCCCATCTTATGCCACATTTCAAACCCATTATTCAGAAAATCCGTTCGTGAGTTTCTTGACATGCCGGACCGGGATGCTATAATAGAACGTGCATTCAGAAATGATACCGAAAAAAGATCAAAACAGCGAAAATCAAAAATCGATCACCTGCAAGAAAAGAAACACAAAATCAGAGTGTGGGGCCGGAACGGTACAGAAAGTGTGAGAACGATGCGTGCGTACAGTGGGAGAGAGAGAAGAAAGAAGATGGCGGAAAGAAGGCGGAATCTGCTTCGGCGGAGCCTTCCTTTGGCTGCAGGAGCTGCCATTCTTCTTTGCATCGTCCTCCTTATTTGCGTTCTTCCCGGAAGAGCCGGGGAGGAGGGAGAGACCTCCTACAAGTACTATCGGTGCGTGACGGTCACCGCAGAGGAGGGCGTTCCGGAGCTTGCCGCCCGCTATGCGGATCCGGCGCACTACAGGAACAGGACGGCCTATATCCGGGAGGTCGGCGACATCAACCACATGGCGGCAGAGGGCGGTGACATCCCGGAGGCAACGCCGGGGACAAGGCTTGTCGTTCCCTACTACAGCACTGTGTTTGTGCAGTGAACGTGCATCTGTTCTTTTTTGGTCCGGCGAAATGTTGTATGATGGGGAAAAGCAGAAGGAGGGAGCAACCGACATGTACCTGAAGACCCTGGACATCCATACCGCCTACACCCTGGAACCGGCAAAGCTGGACCTGTACCTTCTGGACCTTTCGGAGAAGTTTGCAGACAGGGAGCGCCCGCTGGTGCTCATCTGCCCGGGCGGGGCCTATTCCTACACCTCAGACCGGGAGGCGGAGCCGGTGGCACTTGCGTTTTCCGCGATGGGGTACCATGCAGCGGTGCTGCACTATTCCTGCGCACCGGCAAAGTTTCCCGCGGCCCTTGTGGAACTGGCACAGAGCGTTGCCCTCATTCGGAGCAGGGCGGCAGACTGGCACATCCTCTCGGATGAAATCACAGTCTGCGGGTTCTCAGCAGGAGGACACCTGGCAGCCTGCCTCGGGGCGTACTGGAAATCCCCGTTCCTGAAGGAGGCGGCGGAACTCCCTGCAGCGCTGATGAAGCCGGACCGGCTGCTCCTTGGGTATCCTGTCATCACGGCAGGAGAGCACTGCCACCGGGAGTCCATCGAAAATCTCCTTGGCAGGAAGGCGGAGGACCCCGAAATGCGGGACATAGTCTCCGTTGAAAAGCACGTGACAGGAGATTTCCCGGAGACCTTTCTCTGGGGGACCTTCGATGACGGGAGCGTACCTGTACAGAACAGCCTCCTTTTGGTCTCAGCGATGGCGGATGCCGGCATCCCCTGCGCATACCACCTGTTCGCCCACGGGGCCCACGGCCTTGCACTGGGGGACTGGAGAACGGAATCCTCCCGCACCCATGCGACGGCACCGGAGGTTTCCGTCTGGATCCCCCTTGCGGGAACCTGGCTGGAGAGCAGCAGAAAGAACGGAGAAAATCATGGCGTATCACACAGAAAATGAGACAGAGCACTTTGACTTTGAGGATGCGGTGATCTCGGAGATCCGGCAGGGACTCTCCACCCTTCATCTCTTCCTCGACAACGTGAAGATCCTCCCGGAGAACTCCACAAACCGGGACATCCGCACGATGCGGGCAAACGGCCTCGACCTTGCCATCAGCGGCGCGAAGATCACGGCCTTTGTGGAGGAGGGCTACACGGTCTTTGACGCAGACGGAAAGCTCCTCCGGGAGGTCCCGGACCGGGAGATCCCGGAAACGGAGTGGCAGCAGGCCTTTTCCGACCTGCAGGCTGCAGCCCTGGACGGCCTTGCAAGAGAGGGCAGCACCTACCGCATTGCCATCCGGACCGAGGACCATACGGCCCGCCTCGAGGTGACGGGGGATGGAGACACCGAGGAGTGGGACCGGTACCTGAACCTGTGAGGAGAACCGCATGAGACAGGCAAAGATCCATGCAGCAGTTTTTGCGGCAGCACTTGGCCTGCTGCTGGCAGGCTGTGCGAAGGGCTCCTCCGGGGAGACGGTGCAGACCGTGGCGGGATGGGAGACCATCCCTGCGGCAGAGGAGAAAACGCCTGCAGAGAGCGCAGGGACCATACCGGGGAACGAAGGCACAGAAACCGTTCGCACAGAGATCGAAGCGCCTGCGGAAGAGGCTGTGACAGAGGCCGTCTCAGAAGAAGCGGCATCAGAGGAGACGGAAAGCACAGAAGCACAAGAGAGCAGTACAGAAACCTCTCCGGGATCCTCCACAGGGGAGAGCGGCGCTGCACTCACCCTCACGGGAACGCTCTCCGGGTCCGCCCTTGCGGACTCCATTCAGACAATCATCACGGAGAACGGCCTCGATGGTTCGAACTTCTCCATCAGCTATGAGAACCTTGTCACCGGCGAGACGCTCTACTGCAACGAACTTGCAATCATGACGCCCGCTTCCACCTATAAGCTTCCCCTGAACATGTACTACTACGATGCCGAGGCGCGGGGCGAGATGTCGGAGGAGGACGTGATCCCGGGCGTCGGTCTCACCCTCGCCGAGTGCCACTACAAGAGCCTTGTCCTTTCGGACAATCCCTCGTCGGAGGCAATGCTCTCAAACATCTCCTTTACGGACTTTCGCCAGTACCTGACGAAATACTTCACCCTCTCTTCCTCGGAAATCGGGGAGACCTACTGGCGAAGAAACTTCTACTGCACCCGCATGATGGCGGACATCGCGGCCTACCTCTACCGCAATGCCGATTCCTACGGGGACTGCATCAGCTACCTGAAGCAGGCGATGCCGGGCATGTACTTTCGAAGGCATATCACGGACTGCGAGATCGCCCAGAAATACGGGAAGCTGAACGGCTGGGAGAACTGCGTCGGCATCATCTACGGCAGGCGCCCGTTCGCCCTGTGCGTCTATACTTACGGGAAATCCGAGGATCTGGTGGCCTGGATCGCACAGACGGTGTACGCCTATGAGGAGGCGCAGTAGGAACAGCATGTTGAAAAATGTCCGCCTAACTCGTAACTTTTGCGGGTAGTTTATATCCTGCACAGTTCTTTTTTGTGCAGGCGCATGCTAAAATAATGCCGGAAGAACTGACCGATGGTCTGTTTTCTCAGAGTTTTCTTTGCAGCAGCGGAGGGCGGAAGACATGATGGACTTTCAGAAATTTTACATGGGCGACGTCTACAATGCCTATGATTATCTGGGCGCACATATCGAAGAGGGCGGCGTGGTGTTCCGCACCTTTGCACCGGCGGCGAACCGTGTTGCACTGATCGGTGAGTTCAACGACTGGCAGGAGACTGCCATGCTGCAGACAGAGCATGAGCAGTTCTGGCAGGTCTTTGTCCCGGGCGCCCATGCGGGCCAGATGTATAAGTTTGTGATCTATCACGGCGGCAGCCGCGTGGAGCACTGTGACCCCTATGGCTTTGGCATGGAGCTTCGCCCGAACTTTGCCTCCATCATCCGCGACCTGGATGCCTATGCCTTCCGGGATACCCAGTGGATGGAGAGGAGATCCAGAAATTTCGACCGGCCTCTGAACATCTATGAGCTCCACCTGGGCTCCTGGCGCAGAAAGGATGCGGACACCCAGGATCTGCCGATCGGGCAGAGAGAGGTGGAGAAGGGGTGGTATCACTACAATGAGATTGCAGACGAGCTCATTGCCTACCTGAAGGAGAATCACTACACCCATGTGGAGTTTATGCCCCTTGCAGAGCACCCCTTTGATGGGAGCTGGGGCTATCAGATCACGGGTTTCTTCGCCCCGACGTCCCGCTACGGCACCGCAGAGGAGCTGCAGGAGCTGATTGACAGGCTCCACCAGAACGGGATCGGCGCGATCATTGACTTTGTGCCGGCGCACTTTGCAATGGACTGGTATGCTCTGCGCAGGTATGACGGGACAGAGCTCTATGAGTACCCCGCCAGCGATGTCTCAGACTCCGAGTGGGGCTCCTGCAACTTCATCTTCTCCAGGCGGGAGGTCGCCTGCTTCATGCAGTCTGCGGGCAACTACTGGCTGACAAAGTACCACTTTGACGGCCTCCGGTACGATGCGGTCTCGAGGATCATCTACTGGATGGGAGAGGAGAACCGCGGTGTCAACGACGTGGCGGTGGACTTCCTTCGAAAGATGAATGCGGGACTCCACAGGCTTCATCCGACAGCCATGCTGATTGCGGAGGACTCGACGTCCTATCCGGGCTGCACAAAGCCCGCGGAGCAGGGCGGCATCGGCTTTGACTACAAGTGGGACCTTGGCTGGATGAACGACACGCTGGACTACTTCAAGAAGCAGTCCTTTGAGCGCTCTCAGGTGCCCCAGAAGCTGACCTTCTCCATGTTTTACTACTATCAGGAGCGCTACCTTCTGCCGCTCTCCCACGATGAGGTTGTGCACGGGAAGAAGACGATCATTGACAAGATGTTCGGCGACTACGACATGAAGTTCCCGCAGGCGCGGGCCTTCTATCTGTACATGTATGTGCACCCCGGAAAGAAGCTCAACTTCATGGGAAATGAGATTGCCCAGTTCCGGGAGTGGGATGAGACAAAGCAGCAGGACTGGTTCCTGACAAAGTATCCGATCCACGACGCCTTCCATCACTACTGCATGGAACTCAATGGGATCTATGAGGAGAACCCCGCGCTGTATGCGGAGGACTACGATCCCGAGGGCTTTCTGTGGCTTACTATGAACGAGAACGGCTCCAACGTCTACGGGATTCAGCGCACGGGACGCGGGGAGAAGGTCTTTGCCTACTTCAACTTCTCGGATCAGGAGAAGACCTGCCGGTACACCGCAAGGGACCGGGAGCGGATCTCCCTCCTTCTTGACACCGACTGGCAGAGGTTCAGCGGAAATACAGAGGAGCCGGGAAACCGGGAGAACCTGATGGAGCTCATGCCGGGACAGGAGGCAGAACTCACCTTGCCCGCCTTCTCCGGAATTCTCTGCCGGGTCGACCGGTTCTGACAAACAGGAAAGAAGAAAAAGAGCGGATCCCTTTCGGGAGGTCCGCTCTTTTGGCTGTTCTCTTCTGAATATTCAGTTGGGACGGCGCTTTCTGGCACCGCCTGCATGCTGGACAGAGCGGGACCTGCGGTCCGGCCTTCTGGAGGAGCGTCGGTTCTCGTGCTCCCAGCTTCTGGAGTCGTCGATGCGGGGAGCGAAGGAGCGCTTGTCGTGGATGCTTCTTGGCGTCTCCAGGGAAACGAGAAGGGAAGCATCGGAGTGCGTCTCTGCTTTCTGGTTCTCCCTTCTTCTCCTTCGCTGCCGGTCCTCGGTGGTCTTCTTCGGGGCAGCAGGCTCCTGCGGTTTCTTTGCAGGTGCTTTTGGCTTTGCCTTCTCCTGCTGCTTTCCCTGAGGCCTCTTCTCCTGATTCTTCCCCTGTTTTTTCCTGCTGCTCTCTGCGGGAGCCTTTTTCTTTGCAGAAGCGGGGAACGGGATGGAGTATTCTGTCTCCGTGAGCGGGATCTTCTTTCCCATGAGCTTTTCGATGTCGGAGAGGAGTTCGAGCTCCTCTTCACAGACGAGGGAGTAGGAGATGCCGCTGTGGCCTGCACGGCCGGTTCTTCCGATGCGGTGGATGTAGTTTTCCGCCTCAGAGGGAAGATCCATGTTGAAGACATGGGAGACATCCGGGATGTCGAGCCCTCTTGCCGCGACATCTGTTGCGACGAGGACGGAGACCTGCCCGGAGCGGAACTGCTCGAGGGCGTTCTGGCGCTGGCCCTGGGTGCGGTCCCCGTGGATCACGACACAGGGTACGCCATCTCTTGTCAGCTGCTTCTTGAGCCGGTCTGCGCCGTGCTTGGTGCGGACAAAGACGATGGCCTTTTCCACATCCGGCTCCTGTAAGAGGGAGAGCAGGACCGTGCGCTTGTCCTCTTTCTTCAGGTAGATCATGTGCTGTTCGACAGTGTCGGCAGGCTTTGTCTCCGGGTCCACCCGGATCATGTCTGGATTATAGAGAAGCTCTCCGGCGAGTTGCTCAATCTCCTTCGGAATCGTCGCAGAGAACAGGAGCGTCTGCTTCCGGTCCTCCATGCAGGATGCGATCCTGCGCACGTCGTGGATAAAGCCCATGTCCAGCATGCGGTCTGCCTCGTCGAGGACGAAGATCTCCACATCGCTTAAGGAGACAAGACCCTGTCCCATGAAGTCGAGGAGCCGTCCCGGTGTTGCAATCAGGATGTCGCAGCCCTTTTTGAGCTGTGCCTCCTGCTGGGCCTGTTTGGCGCCGCCGTAGATGCAGGCGCAGCGAAGCGACAGGTATCTGCCGTATTTCTTGAAGCAGTCAAAGTTCTGGATGGCGAGCTCCCGTGTCGGTGTGAGGACGAGGGCACGGATCTTTGCGGGATCGTGCTCCCCGAGAACCTGGAGGATCGGCAGCGCAAACGCTGCGGTCTTACCGGTTCCCGTCTGGGCGCAGGCGATCAGATCCCTGCCGGAGAGCGCCGCCGGGATGGCCTTCTCCTGGATCGGCGTCGGTGTCGTGTACTCCGCCTTCTTCAGGGCATCAAGGATGGGCTGCTTCAGTTGCATGTCTTCAAAGTTTGTCATAAATCTGTTCGGTTTCTTTCTCTTTCGAATATACACAAAAAAGACCAGGCATATGCCTGATCACTAAGCGCTGCTGATATTTCTCAAGCGTTCTTAAAGTAACACAGAATGGGGCTTCACGCAATGATTTTCGTGACACACAGGCGCAGCTGTCGGTTCAGCTTGCGGGAAATCTGGCTTATAATGAACCCCGTGAAAGAACGACTGTGCAGGCAGACAAGGAGGAACCATGGCAAAGACAATACAGGTGTACAGCGGGATCGACAGGATTCCCACGGGAAGAACAAGCGGAAAGGTGACGGAGGGGACGCTGCTCATCGAGGGCGGCGCCTGGCGCGGCATCTACACCCAGGGTGCCCTCGATGCCATGATGGAGGCGGATATCACGCTCCGCACGACGATCGGCGTCTCCGCGGGGGCCATGTCTGCGGTGGGCTATGTATCCGGGCAGATCGGCTGGGCACCAAGGATCAACCTGACTTACCGTCAGGACCCCAACTACTGCGGCACCGGTGCCATGAAGCGTGACCACGGCATCACGGGCTTTTCCTATCTGTTCACAGACCTGATGAAGAACGAGATGCCGATCGACAGGGAGCGGTTCTTTGATCCCGCAAGGCGCCTCATCGTGGTCGCCACCAACATGGTGACCGGAGAGCCCACCTACTTTGAGAAGGGAAAGTGCAGGATCTTCCATGCAATCCGCGCCTCCGCGACCGTCCCCGAGATCTCACGTCCTGTCGTCATGGAGTGTGTGCCGTATCTGGATGGCGGCTGCAGCGTGCACATCCCCTACCGGTACGCAAAGGAGCACTTCCCGGGAAAGACCGTTGTGCTGCGCACAAGGGACCGGTCGTTCCGCGCAAAGGAGAAGAAGATCAGCGCTGCGGAAAAGGTGCTCTACGCAAAGTACCCGGCCTTTCTGGAGGCCATGGTAAGGAGCGACCGGGAGTACAACGAGATGCTCGACGAGATGGATCAGGATGAGAGGGAGGGGAAGACCTTTGTCCTTGCCCCGGAGAACCCCATCACGATCGGCCACTTTGAGTCGGACATGGAAGTCCTTGGCCGCTTCCCTGTTTCATGCAAAACTTCCCGGAATTCCGGAAGTCCGGGCATTGGACTTTGCCCCGGACTATTTCACCTTCCGTCTTGCAAAGAGAGAGCTCCCGACTTCCGGCCCCGTCACCGCGCACTTCTATCATCCGGAGCAGGCAGTGTGGACGGCGGTTTCTGGCATCTGCAGGATCCGAAGGCTCTCTGAGGAGCCCTACTGGAACGTATTCCGGTGCGATATCGAAGATCCGGCCTTTCAGAGGGAGGCAGTCTTACTTTCCCGCATAATCCTTTCCTATGTCTCCCTTCAGGAGGAGGGCGATGCGGAGGGGACCGCAGCGCTTCTCTCCTCCTGGAGAGGCGGCGGGGAGGATGCGGGAAGTATCCGGGAAAAGGAGAGAAGGTGGCTTTTGTCCATGGAGAATCCCTCCCTTCCCGCTGGCATGTCCCTTGGAATCCTTCTCTCTTCGCCTCCCCTCTGGGAGGCCTTTTTGCGTCTTCCTCGCGATGCGTTTGAGAAATGGTATCTTGATTCGTTTCTGCGCGGCAAGGGGGAGAAGCTTCCGGGACTTTCGTATCTCTGTATCGGGAATCCGTTCTGCACCCATCTGTATCCGGATGAGGAGGTGACAGAGCAGCTCCTGCAGAAGGCGGTCTCTGAGGACATCACGCCGGTGGTCGTACTTCCGCCGATGCGGGAGGAGGTGACGGATCTGGCGGCGGCGCGCCTTCACTTTCTTGCGTCTTCCTGCAGGAAGGCGGGCATTACTCTTGAGGTCGAGTGCAATGACATCGGAGAGGCGGATCTGATCCGGGAGGAGAGGGAAGATCATCTTGTCCCCACCGCAGGGGTGCTCCTTGCAAAGCGGCGAAAGGACCCGAGGCAGTTCTTTCTTCCCTCCTTTGATGCCGCCCATGTGGCGACGGCCTCTGTCAATGACCCTGTCTTTCTGAAACACTTTCCCTTTTCCCGCACGGCCGTCGAGACCTGCGGAGTTGTGCCGGTGCTCCCGAAGGAGCGGGCGACGCTGTACGGTCCCTTTTATGAGATGAGCGTTTCCGGGCTCTGCCCGCTTCTTGCTGCAGAGTCCGGAAAGCGGGGCGCCCAGCGAAAGATCGCATCCTGTCCCATGGACTGCCTGCACAATGCCTTTCTGTACCCGGATGAAGAGCACATGGCGGGAATCGGAAATGCGATCCTTGGATTTTCAGAGACCGCCTTTTCAAAAACCATGCTGGAAGCGCTGGCAGAGGCAGGGTGTGATCGCTTTGTCTTAAACTTTCCGGGAGGCAGCATATGAGCATGAAGATCACAGTGGGCCTTGGAAGGCTCGAGGACCTTCCCGATTACAAAAGAGCCGGGGCGGACGAGTGCTATGCGGGTTTTGTGCCGTCTGCCTGGATGGAGGAAGCGGGAGAGGCGGAGCCCTTCAACCGCAGGGAGGTCTCCTTTGTCAACGTGCAGATCGGCACGGAGTCAGAGCTTGCCATCCTCTCAGACATGGTACGGGATCTTGCCATGCCGGCTGCCATCACGCTGAACAGCCCCTTCTACCGCCCGGAGCGGGTTCCGATGCTGCTTTCTGCCATCCGCCTCTGCATGGAGTACGGATTTTCGTCGTTCATCGTCGCGGATCCGGCCCTTCTGTACCGGATCCGGGAGGAGGACCTTCCCGGCATCCGCCTTCACCTCTCCGGCGAATATGGCACCATGAACCGATATGTCCTTGCACGGGCGCGGAGCCTTGGCATCTCCAGGGTCATCTTCCCGAGACGGACCGGAATCCCGGAGATCCGTAGCCTTGTGCGGAGGGATGCCGCGCGCTGCGGGGATGCCCCTATGGAGTTTGAGGCCTTTGCGATGAACGAGCTCTGCCACTACGACGGGGCGTACTGCATGGGGCTCCACTGCGATGCCTTTCCGCCTGCCTGCAGAAGGCAAAGGCACCTCCTCCGCGGAGAGGAGATGCAGGAGGATATCCCGGATGTTCCCGGGGCAACCGGCTGCGGCATCTGCAGCCTGTATGCGCTGCAGGATGCGGGGGTGACGCACCTCAAGGTCGTATCCCGCGGAGAGAGAACCGCAGAGACGATCCGGGACATCGAAGCGCTTGCAAAGGCAAGGGACCTCGCCGCGCAGTCAGAAAATGAAAAAGCCTATCTTGCCAGGGTGAAGCCCCTCGTCTTTCCGGATGGCTGCAGCGGGAACTGCTATTATCAGAATGAGTAACCACGTTCACAGATTCCTCACTTTTCTTTAAGGTCCACTTAATTCACCAGGCTTATTCTGATCCCAGTCAAAGAAAAGGAGAGGAAACGACATGAAGAAAAACGTGATTGCGGCAGCGATGGCTGCCATGGGACTTGCCATGATGCTGACGGCCTGCGGCGGAGGAGACAGCGCCTCCTCCGCTTCTTCCACCTCTGCAGCGGAGACACAGACGTCATATGGTGCTGCCTACGATGCTGGGGAGGCACCGGAGAAGCCGGATGGCAGCACACCAGATGGGGCTCCTGACGGGAATCCGCCGGAAAAGCCTGACGGAGAGCCGGGCGCGCAGAGCACGGAGAGTTCCACGGAGTCGGATACCACAGAGTGAGCGGCTGACCGGCATCTGCCTGGTGTCCATTTGGAAGTCCATTTGGAAAGGAAGGTCGAAATATGAAGAGAAAGAGCCTGTTTCTGGCACTGGGCGCAAGCCTGTGCCTGTCCCTTTTTATCACTGCATGCGGAAGCTCTGCATCCAGCAGCACCGCTGCCACAGCGGCAGCAGCAGAGAGCGCGGAGACGGAAAGCAGCGATACTGCCGCTGCAGAATCCGGCGGCGCACCGGGGAATGCCCAGGGAGCGCCTGGCGATGCCCCCTCCGGGGAAAAGCCTGAGGGGAATCCGCCGGATGGCCAGGGCGGCGGGCAGCCGGGCGGTGGCGGCGGTGCAAACACCATGACCTATGACTACACGGGAGATCTCTCCGGCACCCTCACGGCAGATGGGGAGGAGGTCACCTCGGACGGCGAGACCGCGGAGAGCACAAGGGCGGATGTGAATACCGCCCTTGCCCAGAACGGCGGAACGCTCACCATCAGGAATGGGACACTGACAAAGTCCGGCGATGACACGAACGGCGACAGCTGCAACTTCTACGGCCTGAATTCGATCGTGCTCTCTGTGGGTTCTGACTCGAAGGCTGTGATCTCGGATTCCAGTTTACGTGCAGACTCAGAAGGTTCCAATGCGATCTTTGCAACGGATTCCGGTACCGTGTATGCCTCTAAGGATACGATTCATACGACAGCGGGAAACTCCAGAGGTCTGGATGCAACCTACGGCGGCACGGTCATTGCCGACAGCATGGACATCACGACAGAGGGAGATCACTGCGCCGCCCTTGCGACAGACCGCGGCGGCGGAAACATCTCCGCGACAAATTCCACACTCTCCACGGCTGGCTCCGGATCTCCGCTTCTCTACTCGACAGGCGACATTGAGGTCAGGAACGTGACGGGCACCGCATCCGGAAGCCAGATCGCCGGCATGGAGGGCTGCAACACGATCCTGATTGAGAATTCGGATCTGACCTCCACGATCACCTCGAAGACCGCAAGCGATCCTGTCGCCAACGGCGTGATCATCTATCAGTCCACCTCCGGCGATGCGGAGTCCTCCACCGGAGAGACGGCGACCTTCCAGGCCGTGGATTCGCAGCTGACAAGCTCCATCGAAGAGGGCAGCATGTTCTACGTCACAAACACGACGGCAAACATCTACCTGAAGAACACCGGTGTGAACTTTGACTCCGACAAGGCTGCCCTTCTGAGCATCGAGGGCAACAGCTCCAACAACTGGGGCACCGAGGGAGCAAACGGCGGCACGGTCACCTTCACAGCAGATTCGGAGACCCTCTCCGGCAACATCACCGTCGACACGATCTCGAGCCTGGATCTGTACCTTCTCGACGGAACGACCTATACTGGCGCCATGACGATTGAGGAGAATGATGCGGCAGCAGACACGACGGAGAGCCCGATCACGGTGAACGTGGATGGCACCTCCGCCTGGATTGTGACAAAGGACACGGCAATCTCGAACCTGAATGCAGCGGACGGGGCAAAGATCGTGGACGCGGACGGCAATACAGTCACAATCGTTGCAAACGGTGAGACCGTGGTAAAGGGATCTGGTGACGTGACTGTCACGGTGACATAAAATGCGGGCGGCGGGTTCAAGCCCCGGGGCTTGCCCCGGTAAGCCGCCCGCAAAAGGAAGAAATTTTGAAAGGCGTTAGTTAAGAAACG
>ONMH01000155.1 GCA_900318875.1 uncultured Lachnospiraceae bacterium
GTACGACACGAAATACCTCCGTGTGGAATATCAACACCTTCCCCAACCAGAATCCCTCGCGTGCGAACCCCCGTGGCTCGCCACGGGGTAAGTCAGAGGTCCGTGTTTTCTGCTATCCTTGTGAAGGAGCCTGCAGCCTGCCGGGTCCTGCAGGACGATTCCGTGGAAGGACCTGGCAGAAAGAGAGAGTCTGTATGGAACCCGCATCCGGAGCACTTCAGCGCGTTCTTGTCGGCCAGATCCTTCTGGTCGTCTGCTGCATTGTCTATCTTATCTGGTGGTCAGTCTCCTTCCGACCGGGGCAGGAGGTAAACCGGGAGGGAGGCTTTCGGGGGATCCTGCTGCTTGTCACGGCGGTCTCCGGCCTTGCCGGCGTGTACCTGTCTGTTATGGGCCTCAATGCCCTGCCGAAGGGGACCGCAAAGCTCTCCGGCCCCGGGATCTTTCTTGCGGGGATTGCCCTCTATGCCGCCATGCTCTTGATTACAGCAAAGTGCTTTTCGCGCCCAGTCACCACAGAGCTTGTTCTCATCACCGGATTTCTCGTCCTGGAGCTCTCTGTCGTCAGTGCCCTGAACGCAGCAGGCTCACTCTCTGACGGAAGGTTTTATGCCATGCTTGCAGTGAGCATTGCGGCCTACATCGCCGGCATGATCCTCTATGTCCTCTACTACCGCGTGGAGCCGGTCCGTGCCTTCTACCTTGCCATGGTTCCCCTTGCCGCCGACGGCATCGCGGTTCTGATCCTGATCCTGCTGATGCTTGTGTGACAACTTGGTAAGTTGAATGGAGTATTACGACATTAGCACTCAATTACGATAAGTGCTAACATTTCCCTTGCAATTTTCCAGATAGGGACTAAAATAGGTTTTCAGAAATGTGAGAGCGGAAACAGAGGGGACTCCGCAAGCGCAGCAAGGAGGACACAATGGGTTTGTTTGGCGGAAATGAGGCAGAAAAACTGGAAAAGCTTGCCGAAAAGGGCAAGGGAGACAAGGTAGTGGAGCTTCTTCGGAAGAAGAGCACCGACAAGGATACGCTCCTCAAGGGCCTGGAGATCTGCGGAAAGCTCGGCGGAGAGGATCCCGTGAACTTCATCACGGAAAAGCTGCAGGATGCGGATCCGGATGTCCGGATCGCAGCGGGCAAGGCAGCACTTGCAACCGGCACCGACTACATGAAGACCTCCGTACAGCAGATGCTCGGCAGCGAGAAGGATCAGAAGGTCATCGATACGGTCCGTGCGGTGTACCGCGAGAAGTACATGAAATAAATACGAGTCAGACCGGGAGGAAGACGGGGAACGCTCCGCTTTCCTCCCTTTTTCTATGTACAGAGACTGTCACAGACAGCCGGAATCCAGAAAGGGAAACCCATTCGAAGATTCGGGCAGCAGCTCTCTGACAGCGAGTGCGAGGAAATCCTCAAAAAGGAGCCGAGGGGGTCCTCTCGGTCCGCGGGGAGGATGGCTGCCCCTGCGGGATGCCCATCAACTTCCTCTATGAGGACGGGAAGCTCTGCCTCCACGGCGCAGAGCAGGGAGCAGGGACCGATGCCCTGAAGAAGGACAACCGAGTCTCCTTCTGTGTGTATGACGAGGGAACCCTTGAGGCGGGAAAGCTTTGCCTCAAAATCGAAAGCGTCATCCTCTTCGGCAGGATCACCTTTGTGGAGGATCGCGCAAAGAGGGAGGAGATGACGGGAAAGATCGGCCGCAGGGCGGCCCGCCGTTTCTCTTCCGGCTCTCTGACATTTTCTTTGCCTGGAATTGTAATGCATGGCATCCCGCATGGGTAGAGAAAAACAAATCTAAACTTTACAGCTCCTGTCCCTTCTGTTCTCTCCAACATGCGGGAAATCAGGCTTCGCATCCGCTTCAGTCCTTTCCTGCTTCCCCTCCCCATCCTGCGCACAGACGGTTTGCGTGCACTTGTCAGCCTCCTTGCGCTTTTAATGAATTTTTATTCAGTGATATTTTATTCATTAAACAGACTCATGATCTGCTCAAGCAAATGGAACCTTGCAGCACTGACTCTGCCAAATGGCTCCATGTAGAAAACAACCCCGATTTCAGCAGACAGCGATTGGGTACAGAACGGATTCCTATGTTCTCTGCGCTCTGACTGCCATTTGGTGCCCGCCAAGTTCCTGTACCTGCATCCAATGGGGCCTGCCGGCGATGGCGGCATCTCCATCTGCTCCGCTTTTCCTGCCCCCTGTAGGACTTCCCTGCGAATGGAACCTGTCTGTACTTTCTTGCCTGTCTCTTCGTGTTCTGATATAATAATGAAAATTAATTCAGTGAATATTTTTTCACCAAGGAGGCTGCCCGTGTTTTTCGCAAGGGAAAAGGAACTGGCATCATTGACATCTCAGATAAACAGCGGCCGAAAATGCGCTGTCATGATCTACGGCAAGCGGCGTGTTGGAAAAACAGCCTTGATTCAGCAGGCAGCCTGCTCCTTTGATGGCATCTTCGTAAACCACACCTGTGTCAGAAGTTCTCCGGCAATCAATCTGGAGAGTCTTACAGATGATATCTTCCGTGAGTTGGGCATTCCTGCCCCGCAGTTTCGTAACATCCGTGACCTGTTCCGTTTTTTAAATGGTATTCACCGGAAAATGCTCATTTGCATGGATGAATACCCCTACTATTCCACCGCGGGCAAAAAGGGAGAACTGGATTCCGAGATGCAGGAAGTGATCGACCAGCTCTCTCCGGAAATCCGACTCATTCTGTGCGGCTCCTACATCACCGTCATGCGGGATCTTCTCTCTGAGGAAAATCCTCTCTTTGGCCGGTTTACGCTGGTACTGCATCTGCACGACTTCGATTATCTCGATGCCTCTTTATTCTTCCCGGCGGAATCTGTCCATCGGAAGGCAGCCCTGTATGCTGTATTCGGCGGCTCTCCTTACGTCCTCTCCTGTATTAATCTAAACAAAAGTCTGGAGGAAAACCTGGAGCAGCTGCTGATCAATCCTGACGGCATTCTTCGGATCCATGTCGAAAACATCATGCTCGAGGAAATCCGGAACAGTTTTGATCCACAGATCTTTGCGATTATCGGAAATGGAAAGTGTCGTTACTCTGACCTTTTGACAAAGCTTCTTCTTGACAAAAACACCGGCAATCTCGACAAACAGCTGAAGACACTTCTCTCCATGGAATCAATCGAGAAAGTCGCCCCCATCAACAAAGCCGGTGACCGGAAAAAGCAGTTCTATGAAATTTCGGACAATCTCATGCGGTTTTTCTTTACCTATCTCTACGATAAGGGTTCCATCATTTCCAGGCTGGGAGAGCGGCAGTTCTACAAGACGCAGATTGAGCCCTCTCTTGTGGAATTCCTCTCACGAAGGTTTGAGGGAATCTGCCGACAGTATTTCTCCCGCCGCGTAAAGTGCGGGCAGCTGCCGGATGTCACGGACATCGGTACCTACTGGTATGATGATCCCGCCACCAAGTCAAACGGAGAATTCGACTGTGTGCTCAGGGACAGAAGTGACGCATACAACTTCTATGAATGCAAATATTACCACAATCCCATGACCCTCTCGGAATGCAGAAAGGAAGCTGCACAGACAAAAAAACTTGCAGCACAGAACCTGAAGATCCGCCTCTCCGGATTCATCTGCACCGCAGGCTTTGCCTTTTCGCCTTCCCTTTTGGGGCAAAGCACTGAACTGATCTCCGGTGAGATGCTCTACGATCCTGCTCTGTTCTCTGCGCTCTGACTGCCATTTGGAGGTCAACAGCTCCTCTTCTGCTGCTCTTTGCAGGATAACCTGCAGGAGCAGCTCGCTTCCCGCTC
The DNA here is from genome assembly GCA_900318875.1 of uncultured Lachnospiraceae bacterium. Taxonomy (GTDB): domain Bacteria; phylum Bacillota; class Clostridia; order Lachnospirales; family Lachnospiraceae; genus CAG-791. The sequence continues at coordinate 3,816 of ONMH01000155.1, forward strand.
TGGACGCCGCACGGATATGTCGGAAAGGGGAATGGCATGAATCAGAGCATACAGGAACTGCCAAAGGACCATCCGCTCCTTCGGGAAATCGCAGAAGGAAGGGAATGCGGTTGGATCAATCCGGACCGCGTTCCGTTTGAAGAGGCGGCAGAATCGCTGCCGCTTGGAAGGGAA
>ONMH01000015.1 GCA_900318875.1 uncultured Lachnospiraceae bacterium
TTGTGAATTCTGCCTTTTCCCAGCATCTTCCGACGCTTCTTCAGAAAAAGCAGCGGCCGCAGTCTCTTATCAGACTGCAGCCGCCAGGGGTTCCGGTTTTGGACACGAAAAAAGACAGTGCTTGGGGTGGACTGTCTTTTTCGAGAAGGTATTCTTCTGTTGGGGGTATAGCAAAAACTTATAATGTATTTGGGGGGTTACGCCTATTATAGTAACAGTGGGCCGGAAAGCGGGCAAGAATCAGAATTCACGAAATTTTTGTGGTATTGTGCCGGTCTTTGTGCACAATACACCCTCTCCACTCCCCCATCCGCAGAAAAACGCCCCGGAGGGTGTTTCCTCCGGAGCGTGCATCCTTCTTATGAGGTAAACAGCGCATCGAACTCGGCGCCGCTGATCTTCTCCTTCTCCATGAGGAGCTTTGCGGACTTCTCGAGGACATCCCGGTGCTGCAGGATGATCTCCTTTGCGTCGCTGTAGCACTGCTCGATGATCCTGCGGACCTCCTTGTCAATCTCGCCGGACATGTACTCGCTGTGCCGCTGGCTGTGTCCCAGATCGTAGCCAAGGAAGACGTCCTCCTCTTCCTGCTCGTAGTTGATCGTCCCGATGGAGGAGGACATGCCGTAGCGGGTGACCATCTGCCGTGCCTCGCTCGTCGCCTTCTTGATGTCGGAGGAGGCACCGGTCGTGATGTCGTCGAGGACAATCTCCTCGGCAATTCTTCCGCCGAGGCTGACCATGATGTCGTGGATCATTCTGCCCCTTGTCAGGAACATCTCGTCCTTTCCGGGAAGGGGCATCGTGTAGCCCGCGGCGCCGCTCCCTGTCGGGATGATCGACACCGTGTAGACAGGTCCCACATCCTTAAGCTCATGGAACAGAATCGCATGGCCACTCTCGTGATAGGCCGTGATGCGCTTCTCCTCCTCGGAGATGATGTGGCTCTTCTTCTCGGCGCCGATGCCGACCTTGATGAAGGCCTCCTTGATATCCTCCTGGCAGATAAACTTCCGGTTTGCCCTTGCCGCGCGGATGGCGGCCTCGTTCAGAAGGTTCTCGAGATCCGCGCCGGAGAAGCCCGCCGTCGTCCTTGCGATCTCATCGAGCTTCACGTCATCGCCAAGGGGCTTGTTCCTCGCATGGACCTTCAGGATGGCTTCCCTTCCCCGGACATCCGGGAGGGAGACCGTAATCTTGCGGTCAAAGCGGCCGGGGCGCAGGATGGCAGGATCGAGGATGTCGGCGCGGTTTGTCGCCGCCATCACGATAATGCCCTCGTTGACGCCGAAGCCGTCCATCTCGACAAGGAGCTGGTTCAGCGTCTGCTCTCTCTCGTCGTGGCCGCCGCCAAGGCCGGTTCCTCTTCTTCTCGCCACCGCATCGATCTCATCGATGAAGACGATGCAGGGGGCGTCCTTCTTCGCCTCGTCAAACATGTCGCGGACACGGGAGGCGCCGACACCGACGAACATCTCCACGAAGTCCGAGCCGGAGATCGAGTAGAACGGCACGCCGGCTTCGCCGGCCACCGCCTTGGCAAGCAGGGTCTTGCCGGTGCCGGGGCGTCCCTCGAGCAGCACGCCCTTGGGGATTCTTGCGCCAACGCCCGTATACCGCGAGGGATTCTTCAGGAAGTCGACGATCTCCTGCAGGTCCTCCTTCTCCTCGTCGAGGCCCGCGACATCCGCAAAGGTGACCGGATTCTTGTCATCTGATCGCTTTGCCCGGGACTTGCCGAAGTTCATCATCCTGGCGTTGGCGCCCCCGCCCTGGTTCTGCAGGCTCATCATGTAGAAGAAGACGAGGCAGATCACGCTGGCGAGGAGCACCGGCAGGATGCTGGTGACAAAGTAGTTCTCGTGAGGGACGTCACTGACGGAGGGGTTGAGGCCGGCATCCCTTGCCATCTTCTCGGCCACCGTCACGTCTGTCGTGTACAGATTCTTCGTCGTCCCGTCCTTTAAGGTGACCCGGGCATAGCCCGTCGGCGTCTCCCGGTTCGGGACGATGTTCACGCTCTCAATGCTGCCCTCACTGATGTCCGTCTGGTACTGGTCCATCGTATAGGGGTCCTGATCGTAGGTGGTGCTGTTGCGCACGATCTGCATCAGCACGATCATCAGCATCAGGAAGATCACCAGCGTGAGGAGCCGGTTCCCCTGTCCGTTTGTTTTCGGTTTTTCGCTGCTCAACTTGTTCTACCATCCTTGTCCAGATGCACCACGCCGATGTACGGAAGGTTCCGGTACTTCTCCGCATAGTCCATGCCGTAGCCAACGACGAACTCATCCGGAATCTCAAACCCGCTGTAGTCCGCCTTCAGATCCACCACGCGCCGCTGGGGCTTGTCCAGGAGTGTGCAGTAGGCAATGCTCTTTGCCCCCTTGGTCTTCAGGAACTCTCCGAGAAAGGCCAGGGTTCTGCCGGAATCCACGATGTCCTCGACGATCATCACGTCCAGGCCCTCGATGGACTCGTCCAGATCCTTCCGGATCCGGACTGTTCCGGTGGACTCCGTATGTCCGCCGTAGCTCGAAGCCTGCATGAAGTCAATCGACACCGGCACCGTCACCTGCTTTGCGAGCTCACAGAGGAAAAAGCAGGCGCCCTTGAGGATGCCCACCATCCGAAGCTCTTTTCCCGCATAGTCCTTCGAGATCTGGGCTGCCAGCTCCGTGATCCGCTTCTCAACTTTCTCCTGTGGAATCAGTGTTGTGATCGTATCCGCCATCTTCTCCTCCGTCTGTCGAAATTTCCATGATCCGCTTCGTCTCCTCCGAGACGAGGTACGCCGCACTGCAGCGGAAGCCGGGGACCCAGAGGACCTCGCTCCCGCAGACAGGGAGCAGAATTCTGTCCCGGACCTGCGCCGGCATCCTGACATCAATCATGAACTTTTTGATGCTCTTTTTCCGGGAAGGCTGAAGACTTCCGTCCTCCGTCCGCGGCGCCATTTCGATCGTAATCATATCGCCAGGGCGGCGCCTCCGGAATGAAAAAGCCGAAGAAATTTTATCATAATCAAACCACTTCGTATACTTCTTTTGCGGGATGTCTGCCATGCGGCCGGAAAACGGAAAAACGCGCACCGCGTAGTCCTCCTCCCGCTCCGGGACGGGCAGGGGCCCCTCCGGCAGTTTTTCTCCGCGCTTTACAAAGTAGAGCGCATCGTAGCGCTTTGCCGCCTGCAGCTGGCAGGGAAGATCGATCCTCGCGCTGCCGCCGCGCGCTGCAAGGGCAAGGACGCCCTGCACGTGCTCCCTCGTGAGATCCTTTTTCTGCCCCGCGTGCTCTGCCAGCACCGCAAAGACAATGCGCTTTTGCAGAAGTTCCGGCTCCTCCCGGAACTTTCCAAGGTCGATGCCGCCATCCTCCCGGAGGACCCGAAGGAGTGCCTTCCTGGTCTCCTCCTGCAGATAGTCCTCCATCTCCCCCGCCTCGGAGGACAGAGCTGCAAGGTGCCGCACCGAGCCGGCATTGATCTCCTGCACCATCTCCGGCAGGATTCGGAGCCGGATCCGGTTTCTCGCATAGGAGACGTCCGCATTCGTCTCATCCTCCGCCCAGGCAATGCCATCCTCCAGAAGGCAGGCCTCGATCTCCCCGCGGGAGACGTCGAGGAGCGGGCGGATCTTCCTGCCGGAGACGTACCGCATTCCCGCAAGGCCCGCAATGCCGGAGCCCCTTGCGATGTGGAACAGGACGGTCTCCGCCTGATCCTCCAGGTGGTGGGCAAGGGCGATCCGGACGGCAAGTCCCGGCGCCTCCCTCTCCCAGTCCTCTGCCTCGCTCTCCAGTGCTTCGTAGCGCAGGATCCTTGCCGCTTCCTCAAGGCCCAAACGGTGCTCCTTCGCATAGGCCGGCACATCCACCCGCAGGATGCTGCAGGGGATGTCCCGCTTCCTGCAGAAAGCCTCCGCCAGGGCAGCGTCGCGGTCTGCACTCTTTCGGATCTCGTGGTGGACGTGCACCGCCCGGAGTGGGAAGTGCGCCGTCTTTCGCAGCGCATCCAGAAGATCCAGAAGGCACAGGGAGTCCGCGCCGCCGGAGACGGCAGCGAGGATCCCCGTGCCCTCTTCTGCCATCTTCTGCTCCCGCATGATTTTCTGCGTCCGGAATACGAGTGCCTCCTTTGCCGATTCTCCCATCTGTCCTCCCCAGATACAGGATCAGCCGGACAGATTCCTCTGCCCGGCTGACTGTACCCTCATACTGTGCTGTCTGCTCTCAGTTCCCATCTTCGCTCTTGAAGATGATCTCGTCCTTTTTCACCAGCCCCAGCTTCTCCCTGGCGACCTGCTCCACGTACTCGTCGGTCTGGGTGTACTTTCCGTACTCCGCGATCTCCTCCGTGCGCTTGTTCTCAGAATCGATCTGCGCCTGCAGGGATTCCTTCTTCGCCGTATACTGATCGAGCTGCTGGTGCAGCTGATAGGCGCGCAGGCCGACGACACCGAGAATCACAAACATCACAAAGAGCACCAGTGCCATGCTCAGCCGGTTCTGCGATTTTCTCCTTCTCATCTCTGCCGCCTTTCCTTTCCAAATCTGGTAATTTTTATCATACCACAGAAATCGGATTGCGAAAAAGCGCGCGCTGTCAGGAGGGCGTCCAAAGTCTGCACAATTTTTTCAGTTCTCTTTTATGCACTCTGCCTCAGCAGTAGCGGAACAGCTCTGCGGCCTCCCCCTTGCGGATCACTTCCTGCACGGAGAGGACCTCGACCTTCGTCTCACGGTCGCCGAAGGCGATGCCGATGACATCCCCCACCTTCACCTCCGTCGAGGCCCTGGCGACCCTGCCGTTGACCGTGACCCTGCCGTTGTCGCAGGCCTCGTTTGCAACGGTCCTCCGCTTGATCAGTCGGGATACCTTCAGATACTTGTCCAGTCTCATAACTCTCCTTTTGCTTTTTCTGCACGCAAAAAGCCGGAGAAGCCAGGCTTCTCCGACTCTTCCATGTCCCGAAAAACAGTCTTACTCGTTAACCGCGTCCTTTAATGCCTTGCCGGCCTTGAACTTGGGTGCCTTGGAAGCGGCGATCTGCATAGCCTCGCCGGTGTGAGGATTTCTGCCCTCTCTTGCTGCTCTCTCAGAGACCTCGAACGTGCCGAAGCCGACGATCTGAACCTTGTCACCCTTCTTCAGGGAATCAGTGATGACATCGACAATTGCCTTGAGCGCTGCCTCGGTGTCCTTCTTGGTAAGTCCGGAGCTCTCGGCTGCGGCTGCGATCAGTTCGTTCTTGTTCATTTATCAATCCTCCATCATACAAAAAGTGTTTTTGTGCTGCGTCATTTCTTCGATGAAAACAACCTTACATATTTATAGCCGCTGCCCCTGCGTTTGTCAAGAAAGAGGCAGCGCGATTGCCGGCGAAAATTCAGCCGTTTTGCGGGCATTTTCCGGCTTCTTTGCACTGCAGAAGAAGGGCATCCCTGGTGTTTCGGGAGGGGTCCTCCAGAACCGTCTCCAGGCACTGCCCAAGGAGGGTTCCCAGTTCCTTTCCCGGCTTTGCGCCGAGCGCCATCAGATCCCTTCCTGTGATGGCAAGGTGCTTAAGGTCCAGGCAGTCGCCCCGCGCTAGGATCTCCTGCCAGATAGCCTCCGCCTTCTCCACGCGCGCAAGTTTTTCCTCTGCCCAGGCCGGCGCCTGCGCCGCCGCATCTGCCCGCCGGAGCAGAAGAAGATCCGGGTACAGATCCGGGCCGACGGCAGCCGCCTCGCGGCGGATGGCGGCAGCCTCCGGGGCGGGCTCGCCGCTGTGGTGCAGGATGAGCGCCGTGACCTTCTTTCTCGTGTCGTTGTCGTATTTCAGCCTTCGGAGGATTGCATCTGCCATCCTGGCGCTTTCTGCGGCATGATCCGGGAAGCGGTCCATGCCTTCTGCAGAGGTCACCTTCACTTTTGGCTTTGCGATGTCGTGCAAAAGCGCCGCAAGGCGCAAGACCTTCGCCGCAGGAGCGGCACAGAGGGTCTTCACCGTGTGCTCTGCTACCGTGTCTCCGTGGTGGGGCGAATTCTGCATGCAGGTCATGCAGGGCGTAAATTCCGGCAGGAACCGCTGCAGGATTCCCTCTTCCTCGCAGAGGAGGATCCGCTCTGGGTGGTCCGAGACAAGGAGCTTTTCGAGCTCCACCCGGATCCGCTCCGCGGAGACCTTATCGAGATTGGGCGCAAGTGCCGCGGCGGCACGGAGCGTCTTTTCCTCGATTTTGTAGCCCAGCTGGGCAGAAAAGCGCATTGCCCGCATGATCCGAAGGGCGTCCTCGGAAAACCTTTCCGTAGGATCCCCGACGCACCGGATGAGCTCTCGCCCGATGTCGCCGATGCCGTCAAACTCGTCGACAAGCCCGGTCTCCTCCGAATAGGCCATCGCATTGATCGTGAAGTCCCGGCGCCGGAGGTCCTCGAGAAGGCTCCGCGTAAAGGTCACACTCTCCGGGTGACGGCCGTCCTCATAGGCGCCGTCAATCCGGTAGGTCGTGACTTCAAAGCCCTCTCTTCCGACGAGGACCGTCACCGTCCCGTGCTGGATGCCGGTGTCGACGGTGCGCGCAAAGAGCTGCTTCACCTCCCCCGGCATGGCACTCGTTGTGATGTCCCAGTCCTCGGGCGTCCGGTGCAGGATGGCATCCCGCACGCAGCCGCCGACGATGTACGCCTCATATCCGGCACCGCGAAGGGTGGAGAGCACGTACTCCACCTTCTCCGGCACCGCGATCCGTATCTCTTCTCTCTTCACGCTGTCCCGTGTCCTCTGGATCAGTATGCCTTGCCCCAGATGACCATCTTGGTGGCAGGTCTTCCGCAGCAGACACAGGTGTCCGCCACCTTCTCCTGCTCATAGGGGATGCAGCGGCTCGTGACGCCGTAGAGTTCCTTGATCTTATCCTCGCAGGCCCGGTCGCCGCACCACATTGCCTTCACAAAGCCGGTCTTCTCCTCGAAGGTCTTCCGGAACTCCTCGGCGTTGTGGGCTACGTAGGTGTGGGCCTCCATGTGCTTCTTTGCCTTCGTGTACATGTCGCCCTGAATGGCGGCAAGGAGCTCCTCCACCCTTGCGGAGAGGTTCTCCAGGGCGCACTCCTCCTTCTCCAGGGTATCCCTGCGCACGAGGACGCATTTTCCGGCCTCGATGTCCCGGGGTCCGATCTCCACGCGCAGCGGCACGCCGCGCATCTCGCACTCTGCAAACTTGTATCCCGGGCTCTTGTCGGTATCGTCCACCTTGACGCGCATGCCCGACTCCACGAGCCTGTCGCGGAGCTCATATGCCTTCTCCAGGACGCCGGCCTTTCTCTGCTGCACCGGGATGATGATGACCTCGGTAGGTGCGATTCTCGGCGGGATCACAAGGCCCCGGTTGTCGCCGTGCACCATGATCATGGCGCCGATGACACGGGTCGTCATGCCCCAGGAGGTCTGCCAGACGTACTGGAGTGTGTTGTTCTTGTCCGTAAAGGTGATGTCGTAGGCTTCTGCGAACTTCTGTCCGAAGAAGTGGGAGGTGCCGGACTGCAGGGCTCTGCCGTCGTGCATCAGGGCCTCGATCGTGTAGGTCGCCTCTGCGCCTGCAAACTTCTCCTTTTCGGTCTTCTGTCCCTTGATCGTAGGGATGGCAAGGTCCTCGGCAAGGAAGTCCGCATAGACGTTCAGCATCTGCTGGGTTCTTGCCTCTGCCTCCTCTTTCGTCGCGTGGATCGTGTGGCCCTCCTGCCACAGGAACTCCCTGGAGCGCAGGAACGGTCTTGTCTCCTTCTCCCAGCGGACCACAGAGCACCACTGGTTGTACACGCGGGGAAGGTCTCTCCAGCTGTGGACATCATCCTTGAAGAAGTCGGAGAACAGGGTCTCCGAGGTGGGGCGCACGCACAGGCGCTCCGTCAGGGGCTCTGTGCCGCCCTGGGTGACCCAGGCGACCTCCGGGGCAAAGCCGTTCACCAGCTCTCCCTCCTTCTTCAGGAGGCTCTCCGGGATCAGCATGGGCATATATACGTTCTGCACGCCGGTTGCCTTGAACCGGGCGTCGAGATGCTGCTGAATTCCCTCCCAGAGGGCATAGCCGGCGGGCTTGATGACCATGAAGCCCTTGAGCTGAGAGTAGGACACCAGCTCCGCCTTCATGCACACATCGGTGTACCACTGGGTGAAGTCTTCGTCCATGGAAGTGATTTCAGCGACCATTTTCTTTTGATCCGCCATAATTTCCTCTCCGGCCGTCCTGCGGCCTGTTGTATTTCTGTACTGCAGCGCCCTGACCACAGGATGGGTCCCCCTGCATTCCAAAAAGGGCGTGCGCTGTCTATCTTAGGAGGAAGCAGGCGCACTTGTCAAGAAAAGGAGGGGAAAACGCCTTCCCGCCTTCCGGCCAGTTCTATCGTCTGTTTGAGGAGACCTGGAAGATGACCCCGCAGCAGTACCGCAGGAACAGGCGGCATTCCGGAGACTGATTGATCTGCTGCAGGGGCAGCCCCTCTCTGCAGGAGGCCCTGTTTTTCCGTTTTTGATTCTCCGGCGAAAAGCAAAAAAGAGGGAAAACCGCCTGCGCCAGCGGTTTTCCCTCTTTTTGTACTGCCCTGTATGCTGCCGGATCAGAAGTTGCGGAAGGTCTCCTTGGAGCCGATGCCAAGCCGGTTCATCGCCGAGAAGATCGCGCGGACGGATGCCCGTGTGATGTTCGACGAGACGCCGACGCCGAAGGTCGCCTTTCCGGTGTCCGCATCCATCAGGTGGATGTAGGCCGCCGCCTGGGAATCGGAGCCGGACTTTAATGCGTGCTCCTCATAGTCCAGAATCTTCACGCTGCAGCCCATGTACTCATGGATGCCGCGGCGCGCCGCATCCAGCGGTCCGTTGCCGACGGCCGTGAAGGTCTTCTCCGCGCCCTCGTCCGTGTAGGTCAGTGTGATCTGGGTGTCGAAATCGGAGTCCGTCGTGTTGGACAGATCCACCACCTGGAGCCTGCGGAAGTGCAGCGGCTCCTTCTTGTCCAGGTACTCCCTGCGGAAGTCGTCCATGATCTTCTCCGGGGTGACCTCTCCGATCTTCTCAGACTGTGCCTGCACGACATCCGCAAACTCTCGCTGCATGGCCTTCGGGAGCTTGAAGCCGAAGTAGTTGTCCATGACAAACGCAACGCCGCCCTTGCCGGACTGGGAGTTGATGCGCACGACCGGCTCGTACTTCCTGCCGATGTCGGCGGGATCGATCGGCAGATACGGGACCTGCCAGATCTTGGAACCCCGCTCCTTCATCGCCTGCTCGCCCTTGTTGATCGCATCCTGGTGCGAGCCGGAGAAGGCCGTGAACACGAGCTTTCCTGCATATGGATGTCTCGGATCCACCTTCATCTTTGTCAGGCGCTCGCAGACCTCAATGATCTCGTTGATGTTCTCGAGGTTGAGCTTCGGATCGATGCCCTGGGAAAACATGTTGTAGGCGACGTTCAGGATATCCACGTTTCCGGTGCGTTCTCCGTTCCCAAGCAGCGTTCCCTCAACCCGGTCCGCGCCGGCAAGGAGGGCAAGCTCTGTGGAGGCGACTCCCTCCCCCCGGTCATTATGGGGATGAATGGAGAGGGTAACCCTGTCGCGGCACTTCATGTGGGTTGCGCAGTACTCGATCTGGTCCGCATAGACGTTGGGGGTGTTCATCTCCACCGTGGAGGGAAGATTGACGATCATGGGATGGTTCTCATCCGGCTGCCAGACATCCGCCACCGCATCGCAGATGCGGACGGCAAAGTCCATCTCCGTACCGGTAAAGCTCTCCGGGGAGTACTCGAGGATGATCTCGCCGGGGAATTTCTCCGCAGCCTCCTTCACCCACTTCGTGCCCTGGACCGCGATGTCGACGATCTCGTCCATGTTTTTGTGGAACACGACGTCCCGCTGCAGCGTGGAGGTGGAGTTGTAGATGTGGACGACGGCCCGCTTTACGCCCTGAATTGACTCAAAGGTCCTGTCGATCTGCTCCTTCCTGCACTGGGCGAGGACCTGCACGGTCACATCGTCCGGAATGCGCTTCTCATCGACAAGGCGCCGCAGGAAGTCGTACTCGATCTGGCTTGCTGCGGGGAAGCCAACCTCGATCTGCTTGAAACCCAGCTTCAGCAGGAGGTTCCACATCTCGATCTTCTCTGAGACGACCATGGGGTCCACCAGAGCCTGGTTGCCGTCCCGAAGGTCCACGCTGCACCAGATCGGCGCCTTCGTGATCTCCTTGTCCGGCCAGGTCCGCTCCGGGAACTTCAGAACCGGGTTCTTCTGATAACGCTGATAGTTTAACATTGCATTTGCTCCTTCCTTACTGGGTTTGGTTTGCATAAAAAGAAAGCGGTCCGGAAGAGATTCCTTCCGGATCGCTTGCTGCCTTTGTTCTGGGATCACTGGCCCAGGCCGCTCTCAATCTCCGCGGTGAGACGCTCCAGTGCTTCCTTTTCGTCCACACCGTCGCAGATCAGCTCAATCTCATCGCCCGATTTCACGCAAGCCCCGAGCACAGAGAGCACGCTCTTGGCATTTGCCGTGGTATCCTTAAACCGGAAAAGAACCGAACACTGAAATTCCATGGCATCCCTGCATAGGACGCCTGCCGGTCTTAGGTGCAGACCCGTGGGATTTGTAATTGTGACTTTCCGGCTGACCATTGCTGCTGTTTTCCTGCCTCCTGCCTGTGCTTTCCTGTCTCTATCCTAGCAGACTTCCCGAAAAAGTAAAGATGACAGGCCGATGAAAACTTTGTAAAGCGCTGTCCTGTCGGCAATGGTCTAAAGACCATTGGTCTGAAGGCCATTGGTCTGAAGACCATTGCTAATGCATGGCCTACAGGCCATGCCTACTGGCAATGCCTACTGGCCATGCATTATGACATTGTCTTCTCGATGAAGTCCGCAAGCTCCTCTGCCTTCTTTTGGATGGCTGCCTGGTCTTCGCCCTCGATCATGACGCGCACCAGAGGCTCCGTTCCGGAGGGACGGATGAGAACTCTGCCCTTCCCGGCAAACTCCTGCTCGAGTGCCTCGATCCGGGAGGTGATCTCCGGGTACTCGCTATAGTGCTCTTTCTTCGTGTTGTCCACATGGGCGTTGACAAGCGCCTGCGGGTACATCCGGCAGACACTGGCAAGCGCCGAGAGGGGCTTTCCCGTCTCCGCCATCGCCTTTGCCAGGTGCAGGCAGGAGAGCAGGCCGTCTCCCGTTGTGTTCTCGTCAAGCAGAATGATGTGTCCCGACTGCTCGCCGCCGATGTTGGCGCCCATCTCCCGCATTCTCTCGAGGACGTACCGGTCACCGACCTTCGTCTTCTCGATGTGGATGCCGTTCTCCTCCCCAAAGACAAACAGGCCGAGGTTCGACATGACCGTGACGACGATCGAATTCTTCCGGAGGGTTCCCTTCTCCTTCATGCGGCCGGCGACGATGGCCATGATCGTGTCGCCGTTGACCTCCTCGCCCTTTTCGTCCACGGCGAGAAACCGGTCCGCATCGCCGTCAAAGGCAAAGCCCGCATCAGCGTGCTCGGCGGCAACCCTCTCCTTCAGCTCCTCCAGGTGGGTGGAGCCGCAGTTCCTGTTGATGTTGATCCCGTTCGGATGGTTGTGGATCGGGATGACCTTTGCACCGAGGCGCTCCAGGGCCTCGATGTTGGTCTTATAGGAGGCACCCTCCGCGGTATCCACCACAAAGGTAAAGCCCGTGAGCCGCACCGGCACGAGCTCCAGTGCGTGGTCCACGTACTCCTTCCAGGCATCGAGCTCGTAGGTCACATGGCCTACGCCCTCGCCCGTCGGGAAGGTGATGTCCTTCATGCCGGACTCGATCTCCGCCTGGATCTCATCCTCCTTCTCGTCCGGGAGCTTGAACCCGTGCCCGTCAAAGAACTTGATCCCGTTGAACTCCATCGGGTTGTGGGAGGCGGAGATCACGACTCCCGCATCCGCGCCGTGCTTTTTGGCCAGGAACGCCACTGCCGGCGTCGGAAGAATGCCGAGGTAGATCACGTCTGCGCCGACGGCACAGGCGCCCGCCATGATCGCATTGGCCAGCATGTCCCCGGAGCGGCGCGTGTCGCACCCCACGAGGATCACCGGCCGGTGGTCTGCATCCTTTGAGAGCACATATGCCCCCGCCATGCCCAGCTGCATGGCCAGCATCGGTGTCAGCTCCCGGTTTGCTACGCCCCGGACGCCGTCCGTCCCAAACATTCTGCTCATTGGTATTTTCTCTCCTTCTTGCTCTTTTCTACTCGGAATCCGAGCTGTTCTTTGTGATCTGAACCCGTGCGGTCACCTTGTCAAGGAGTGTCGCATTGTCGGGCTCCGAGATGTCGACTGTCGCCGTGTAGATGCCGCTGTAGTCGCTGCTGCCGACGTTCTCAAGGAGCGCCCCCACATCCACCGTGGGATTGAGCTCCGCCGCCTGGACACTGGAGGCATCGCTGGAGAGCGTGCTGAAGGTAAACGTCACGCTCTGGGTGCTCGTCGCGAACCCGTCGCTTGCCGACAGGATCTGGGCGCTGTACCCCTCCGGAACATTCGCCAGCGAGATGTCGGAGATGTTGTCTGTGACGCGCACGTTCTCGCCGGCCTCGATGCCGATCGTGACCGTGACGTTGCCGTCAAAGTCCTCGTCCGCAAAGGACGTGCCATCCGGCAGGTACGGCGTGATGTCCACCGTCGTCGTGAAGGTCTCCGTCCTGCCGCTGATGTCGATGACGCCGGCGGGGATCACGATGCTCTGCACCGTGGAGAGCACCGTCGACTTGCCGGAGAGCTCCACGGTGTCCGGATCAATCGTGAGGACTCCCGAGAGCATGTATCCGTCTGCAGGGCTCCCCGTGTACTGGGCAATGATCGGCACGGAGGAGATCGGGTTCACGGTCACGGAGATCTTGACGCTCGTGATGTTCATCGTCAGGTTCGACGTGTCCACCTGATTGCCGTCCGCGTCCAGGAGCCGGATGTCGGAGTAGGTGGAGATGTTGCCGGTTGCGCCGGAGACATCCACGTTTGCCGTCGCCGACTCGATGCTCTCCACGACGGACTGGGGCCCGGAGACCCGGATCTGGTTCTGCTCCGGCGTGATGGATGCAACCTGATAGCCGTCCGCCACATCCCCGGAGGTGCTGGTCTTCAGGACAAAGGACGAGGTGCTCTTATCCTCCACGGACAGGTGCACGTACTGAATGCTGCCCGTGATCGAGGTGATCTCACTGTCGTACTTTGTGGAGTAATAGTTGATCTTGATCTGTCCGTCGTCCGTCATGTCCTCCACATCCGCTGTTGCCACGATGTTGGAGGAATCGAGGGAGTCGATGATGGAGCGGCTCGCCCGCACGGTGACCACCGGTACGGTGTCCGTGGAGTCGAGAACGGTGTAGACCTTTCCGTCATCCGTGATCTCATTCGTGTGCAGAAGCCGCACGGTCAGGTTGGAGATCGTCATCTGCCCGATCGGGTCATTGACGTTGTTGACCACCACCCACAGGATGACGGCGAGCACCAGGGACAGGATCCGGAGGCCGATGTTCTGGAAGAAATGCGGTTTGTTATTCTTCATCCTTCTCCTTGCCTTTCCACGGCATGATGACGCCGTGCTTGTCCTCCGGTAAGGTCTTGTTCTGCAGGCGCACCAGCCGCGCACGCAGCTCGTCCGCGCTCACATCCCGCGCAAGCTTTCCCTTGTAGGCAATGGAGATCTGTCCGGTCTCCTCGGACACGATCAGGGTCAGGGAGTCCGAGACCTCGGAGATGCCGACGCCGGCCCGGTGGCGTGTGCCCAGGTCCTTGTCCAGTTTGTTGTCAGACAGGGGCAGGTAGCAGGTGGCGGAGACGACCCGATCCCCGCGGACAATCACCGCGCCGTCGTGGAGCGGCGTATTCTTCTCAAAGATGTTGATGAGGAGCTGGCTCGAGAGCACCGCGTCGATGTCGATGCCCGTGCGCTCGTACTCCTGCAGCGGGGTGTCCTGCTCGATGACGATGAGGGCGCCGGTCTTGACCTTCGCCATGGCCGTACAGGCCCGGACGAGCTCATTAACCGTGTGGTCGGAGAAGCGCCCGCCCTGCCGGCGGGTCGAGGAGATCTGAAACAGGGAACTCAGGATGTTCTTGGAGCCCAGCTCCTCCATGGCGCTGCGCAGCTCCGGCTGAAGGATGACGATGATCGCGATCACCGCAATGCTGGTGACGTTCTGCACGATCCACAGAATTGTGGTCATGTTGAAGAGGGCGGCCAGAATCACGAAGACGATGATCACCAGCACGCCCTTCAGGAGGGCATAGGCCCTCGTGTTCTTCACCCACATGATGATGTGGTAGATCAGGAATGCGATGATCAGGATCTCAACGATGTCTGTCCACCGGATGCTCGGTGTATGGAGCTGCTGGATATATGATGTCAGCGAACTGCGAATCAGATTCATTCGTTTCTATCCCATGTGCCGGTCGTGGCATCCTCCGCGCCGGGTTCTGCAAAGGTCCCGAAGGCGCCGTCCTCTGCGTCCGCCCCGCCCCGGATGTGGCGGGAGGTGTTGATCTTCTTGACGGTGCGCCGCGGCGCGATGTAGACGTTCTTCGGCACAGCTTTTACATAGTAATAGTAGTCGTCATCCTCAAACTGCACGTTCTCAATGCGCGTGTAGTCCAGGTTGAACAGGAAAAACGTGATTCCGCAGCCGATGAGGGCGGAGAGAGCAACCCCCAGGAATGCAGCGCCGATGCTGATGCTGATGGCATAGAGCATGTCGCCGACAAGGAGCACAATGAGCTCCACGACGGCGCCGGCGAGCACGGCGATGTACCAGGCATAGCGGATCCGGAGACGCCGCACCGCATAGACCACAACGGCAACAAGTGCCACTGCGGCAGCCGTCACGATCATCGTCCGGTTCTGGGCGATGCCGTCGACGACAAACCGGAACTTTGTCACCGCATCCTCGTCTCCTCCCGTCGTGCCGATCGTGGTCTCGTTGTCATGGACAAAGTTCATGAAGCTGACCATGATGACGCCGATGGCAGAGGCCACCGCGGACACCGGTCCGTAGACAAGACCCCCTGCAATCGGGAGCACGTAGGGGATGCCGATCGCATGGCACACGGGGCTCATGACGATCAGCATCGCATCCTTCGGCGAGAAACGGAAGTACAGAAGGCACAGGACCAGAAACAGGATCAGTGCCACAAGGCCCGCCTCCAGAGCGAGGGAGAACAGCTGGATGATCATCACGAGGCCCAGAATGACCGCCGCAGCGGAGGCTGGGACCAGGGTGCAGATCAGGGCGATCAAAAGAGAGGGCAGGGCGCCCGTGAGGACCTCCTGGTATCCGATCCGGCTGCTGATGTACAGGAGCGAGAGGTAGGAGACCAGGAAGCGGAATGCGGGGACAAAGAAGTTCTCGTACTGCGTGTAGACGGAGATGATCCGGTCCCGGATTTCAAGTAAGTTGTTCATAGGGCTTCCTCAGTACTCCTGCTCCCTGCGGTAGGTGCCGGAGAGGCGCTTGAGCTCCCGGTAGTACCATTCCAGCCGGGTTTTTGCCCGGTTGTAGCGATAGGAGTACACAAAGTAGGTAATGAGCAGAAAGGCGAGGAGAAAGAGCAGGTAGCTGACCACAAAGCGCACTGCCACCTGGGTCAGATCCATGCTGTAGATGGCGAGCATCAGCTCCTCAAAGTGATAGAAACAGAGGGCAAGGCCCCCCAGCAGGAAGGCCAGGGTGGCGCAGACGAAGGAGGTCAGCATCTGTCCGCCGATGTAGTCCCCGCGGAAGTGACTGCCGATGCGCTCATCCAGGTTTCCCTCCCGGGCTTCATATACCGCCAGACCGGTCATCAGTCTGACGCGGGATTCGTTGATCATATCTTTTGGGCGCTCCCATCGCCAGTACCGTGAACCACACCTCCCGGGCTCCCGCATCCAGCAGTTCCCGGGCGCAGGCGTCCATGGTGGCCCCCGTTGTATAGATATCGTCAATGAGCATAATCAATCTTGATTTTACATCATCCGGCAGGGCATGGAAAGCGCCGGCCACATTTTTTCGGCGCTCCTCAGGGCTGAGAAGGCGAAGGGGCGGCGTCTCCCGGACGCGGAACAGACTGGTCTCGCTGAGAGAGAGGCCGGTCCGCGCTGCGATCTTTCTTGCAAGGAGGGCCGACTGGTTGTACCCCCGCTCCCGCATCCTGCCCGCGGCGATGGGCACCGGGACAAGGAGGGTCTCCTTCGGCGGAGCGAGTACCCGCTCCATGGCAAGGGCCATCCTTCCCCCGTACCAGTCTGCATACTCCTCCCGCCCCTCAAACTTGAACCGATAGATCGAGGGCGCAAGGCTTCGGTAGGCAAAGGCCCCGGTCCCCCTCACAAACGGGTGGGATGCCTCCCCGATCACGGCAAGGCATTCCTCCTGCGAAAGTGCCTGCGGCACTGCCCCGCAGGTATCACAGATGAGGGACGTAAACGGGCGTACCGGCCGGTCACAGATCGGGCATCTCCTCGGGAAGAGGAGATCCTGCGCCGTATTGAGAAGCTTGCTGGATGTCATGAATTCTGTCCTTTAATCCGGTCAGGCGCCGGTTCTCCGCGGTGTTTGCCTCCATGTCACGGAAGGCCTTCTCACTCCCGATGAGCACCACGCACTTCTTTGCCCTCGTCACCGCGGTGTAGAGGAGGTTGCGGGAGAGGAGGTTCTTCGGTCCCCCCAGAACCGGCAGGAGCACCGCCGGGTACTCCGAGCCCTGGGACTTGTGCACCGTAACCGCATAGGCAAGTTCCAGGTCGTCCAGGTCCTCAAAGGGGTATTCCACCGTGTGGTTCTCATCAAAGAGAATCGTCATCAGCTTCTGTTCGCTGTCGATGTGCTGCAGCACGCCGAAGTCGCCGTTGAAGATGCCGGCGCCCCGCTCGATCGCCATGCCGAAGTTCCCGCGTACCTCCCAGGCGAGCTGGTAGTTGTTGTGCATCTGCATGACCCGGTCTCCCTCCCGGAAGATGGTGTCATGGGCCTCGTGCTCCGCCCTCCCGGGATCCCGCGGGTTCAGGACGCTCTGCAGTGCCCGGTTCAGCGAGATGGCGCCGAGGGGCCCCTTCTTCATCGGTGTCAGTACCTGGATATCGCCCGGCTTTGCGTGCACATAAGGCGGGAGCTTTTGGGTCATCAGGACCACGAGATGCTTGCAGATGACCTTCGGGTCGGACCTTGGCAGGAAGAAGAAGTCGCTGCTCTTATTGTCCAGCACCATGGGCTTTCCGTCCAGGATCCGGTGGGCGTTGAGGACGATGTCACTGGTCGCAGCCTGCCGGAAGATCTTGGTCAGGGTCACGTGGCGGAAGGCTTTGGACTCCAGAAGGTCCTGCAGGATGCTGCCCGGCCCCACGGAGGGGAGCTGGTTGGCGTCTCCGACGAGGATCAGGTGCGTGCCCGGGCTGATCGCGGAGAGAAGTGACTGGAACAGCCACAGGTCCACCATGGACATCTCATCGATGATGATGGCAGAGGCCTCCAGGGGGTGGTCTTTGTCCTTCTCGAAGGCAAACGCGCTGACCGCCTCACTGTCCGGGTCCGCCGCATGGTACTCGAGGAGCCGGTGGATCGTCTTTGCCTCCCGCCCCGTCGCCTCCGCCATGCGCTTTGCGGCGCGCCCCGTCGGAGCGGCGAGGAGGACCGGTTTCTCCTCCCCGTCAAAGCAGCGGATGATCGCATTGATCGTTGTGGTCTTTCCGGTGCCGGGGCCTCCGGTGAGGAGCATCACACCCCCTGCTGCCGCCCTCCGGACCGCCTCCTTCTGCAGGTCGTCGAGCCGGATCTTCTCCTCCTCTTCCATCTGCCGGATGCGCTCCTCGACGGTCTCTTGCTTCATGCCGCCTGCGCCAGCGGCGTCCAGGTCCAAAAGGAGCCTTGCCACTGCCCCTTCCGCCTGCCAGACGCGCATGAGAAAGACAAAAACGCCTTCCTCCTTCTCCCGGATGGAGACCTTCCGGTCCATGGCAAGGTTGTCGAGCTGGATCGAGAGCTCCTCTTTGTCCGCCTGCAGAAGCTCTGCCGCGCGGGCAAGGAGGGTCTCCCGCCCCATACAGGTGTTGCCCTGCACGATGGACTCCTTCAGCGTGTAGAGAATGCCGCTCCGCTCCCGGTACTCCGAGTCCGGGCGCACGCCCATGCGCCGCGCGATCTCGTCGGCACGCAGGAATCCGATGCCCTGGATGTCCTCCGCGAGGCGGTAGGGATTCTCCTTCAGGACTTCATAGAGGTTCATCCCGTAGGCGTCCCAGATCTTCTGCGCCTGTGCGCCGCCGATGCCGTACCGCGCCAGGTACACCATGGCGGCGCGCTCGTCCTTCTGGCTCTCGAGGCGGCCTGCAATCTCCCTTGCGCCCCGCTCGCTGATGCCCCGGATCTCCGCAAGGCGCTCCGGCTCCTCGTTGAGGATCCGCATCGTGTCGTCCCCGAAGGCCGCAACGATCCGCCTGGCGAGTGCCGGTCCGATCCCCCGGACGGCACCGCTCCCCAGGTACCGCAGGGTGGCCTCGCTCCCCTCCGGCTCCCGGAAGGCAAAGGAGGTGAGCCTGAGCTGCCGCCCGTAGACCGGGTGCTCAAGGATCGTCCCCGTCACCGTGCAGGGATCCCCCGCATGGATCTGCCCGGGAAAGCCCACGCAGGTCAGCTTCTCCCCCTCCTCTGTGGAGAGGACAAACACCGTGTACCTGTTTTCTTCATTCCGGTACGTGACCTCTTCCACGTATCCGCTTCGCGTCTCTTCCAAAACCCTTCTCCTGCAAAAAGGCAGGGCCTGTTCCCAGGGGATGCAGGTCCTGCCGCTTTGGCATGTATTTATGATACATCGATGCCGGTGGCACCAGAGATGTACTCCACGTACCGCCCGGTTCCCACCGCCACCGCGGTCAGGGGATCCTCCGCCGTCACGGCGCTGATGCCGGTCTTGGCCGTGATGAGCTCCTCGAGGCCGTTTAACAGGGACCCGCCGCCCGTCAGGACAATGCCCCGGTCCGCGATGTCCGCTGCCAGCTCCGGCGGCGTCTTCTCGAGCACGCTGTGCACGGCCTCCACAATCTGGTTTGTCGGCTCCCGGAGGGCCTCCTCGGTCTCCGACGAGCCTACCTTGATGGTCCTGGGAAGGCCTGTTACCAGGTTTCTGCCCCGGACCTCCACGAACTGGTCTTCCGCCCTCGGATAGCAGCTGCCGACCCGGATCTTGATGTCCTCTGCGGTGCGCTCTCCGACGAGGAGGTTGTACTTGCGGCGCATGTACCGGACGATGGCATCGTCGAAGTCATCCCCCGCGACCTTGATGGACGTGGACACCACGGTTCCCCCGAGGGAGATCACGGCGATGTCCGTCGTGCCGCCGCCGATGTCGACCACCATGTTTCCGCAGGGCTTCGTGATGTCGATGCCCGCGCCGATGGCGGCCGCGATGGGCTCCTCGATGATGAAGACCTCCCTGGCGCCCGCCTGGAAGGTGGCGTCCTCCACGGCCTTCTTCTCCACCTCCGTCACCTGGGACGGAACGCAGACCGCGATGCGGGGCTTGCGGAACGTCCTGCGCCCGATGGCCTTCTGGATGAAGTACTTCATCATCTTTTCCGTCACGGTATAGTCCGAGATGACGCCCTGGCGCAGGGGCCGCACGGCAACGATGTTGCCTGGGGTCCTCCCCAGCATGAGCCTTGCGTCCTCGCCGATCGCCATGATCTTGTTGGTGTCCCGGTCGAAGGCAACCACGGAGGGCTCCTTCAGCACCACACCTCTTCCCCTGATGTAGACCAGCACGCTGGCCGTACCGAGATCAATTCCGATATCTGAATGCTGCATACGCCCTCTTCCGATATCAGTATAGTCTAACCCCGCATGCATGTGAAGCCTCACACGGCTAAAGTCACAAGAATGCGGCGGCAGATTTTTCAAAAAAATTCCGTCGAAATGCGTCTGCACCGGCTTATCCGTTTCTGCGCGCCCTGTCCTTCTCCAGCATGCGGTTCACGTAGTAGCCCGTGTAGGAGGCGTGGTTCTGTGCGATCTCCTCCGGGGTGCCGGCCGCAACGACCGTGCCGCCGCCGTCGCCCCCCTCCGGGCCCATGTCGATGATGTAGTCTGCCGTCTTGATCACGTCCAGGTTGTGCTCGATGACGACGACGGAGTTGCCCGCATCGACGAGCTTCTGCAGGATCTGGATCAGCTTGTTCACGTCCTCGAAGTGGAGGCCTGTCGTGGGCTCATCCAGGATGTAAATCGTCTTGCCGGTGCTGCGCCGCGAGAGCTCTGCCGCGAGCTTGATGCGCTGCGCCTCACCTCCGGAGAGTTCGGTGCTGGGCTGCCCCAGCTTGACATAGCCAAGGCCCACGTCGTAGAGCGTCTGGATGCGGTCCCGAATGGCGGGGACGTTCTCGAAGAAGTGCACCGCCTCCTCGACGGTCATGTCCAGCACGTCAAAGATGCTCTTTCCCTTGTACTTCACCTCAAGGGTCTCCCGGTTGTAGCGATGGCCATGGCAGACCTCGCAGGGGACGTAGACGTCCGGAAGGAAGTGCATCTCGATCTTGATGATGCCGTCGCCCCCGCAGGCCTCGCACCGGCCGCCCTTGACGTTGAAGGAGAACCGCCCCTTGGTGTAGCCCCGCGCCTTTGCGTCCGGCGTCCCGGCGAACAGGTCACGGATCAGGTCGAAGACCCCGGTGTAGGTCGCCGGGTTCGAGCGGGGCGTCCTTCCGATCGGGGACTGGTCGATGTTGATGACCTTGTCGAGCTGTTCTGTTCCCTCGATCCCGTCGTTGGGCCCTGCCGCAGTCCTTGCGCGGTTTAAGTCATGGGCGAGCTGCTTGTAGAGGATCTCGTTGACGAGGGAGCTCTTTCCGGAGCCGGAGACGCCGGTGACAAGGCACAGGACACCGAGCGGGAACTTCACATCGATGTGCTTTAAGTTGTTCATCGCGGCGCCGTGCACCGTGAGCCACCCGGACGGGGTTCTGCGCTTTTCCGGCACAGGGATGAACTTTCTCCCGGAGAGATAGGCGCCCGTCACGGAGTTCGGATTTGCCATAATCTCCTCTGCGGTGCCCGTCGCCACGATCTCGCCGCCGTGGGAGCCGGCACCAGGCCCCACGTCCACGATGTAGTCCGCGGCCCGCATCGTGTCCTCGTCGTGCTCAACGACGATCACGGTGTTCTGCAGGTCCCGGAGGCTCTTCAACGTGTCGAGGAGCTTGTCGTTGTCCCGCTGGTGGAGGCCGATGGACGGCTCATCCAGGATGTAGCAGACGCCGACAAGGCCGGAGCCGATCTGGGTGGCAAGGCGGATGCGCTGCGCCTCGCCGCCGGAGAGCGTTGCCGTCGCCCGGGCGAGGGTCAGGTACTCAAGACCCACGTTGACAAGGAAGGTCACGCGGTTTCGGATCTCCTTCAGGATCTGCTCGCCAATGAACTGCTGCTGCTCGGAAAGCGAAAGGCCATTCAGGAAGTCCAGGAGCTTTCTGATGGAGAGGCAGGTCACGTCGTAGATGTTTTTGCCGCCTACCGTGACCGCAAGCGACTCCTTCCGGAGGCGCTTTCCGCCGCAGCTCTTGCAGGGGGAGATGCGCATGAACTGCTCATACTCCTGGCGCGTTCTCTCCCCGCCGGTCTCCCGGTACCTGCGGTTTGTGTTCTCAAGAAGTCCCTCAAAGGTGATCCGGTACCTCGTCTTTGCGACCGAGGTCTGGCTCTTGTAGAGGATGTCGAACTCCTCCGGCGAGCCATAGAGGAGGACGTCCGTCACCTCCCCAGGCAGATCCTTCCAAGGGGTGTCGAGGCTGAAGTGGTACTTCTCTGACAGGCCCTGGAGCAGGGCGTTGGACCAGCTTCCCTCCTTCATGCAGCTCTGCCAGCCGATGACGGCGATGGCGCCCTGGTTGATGGAGCGCGTCTTGTCCGGGATGATCAGGTCCTTGTCGAACTCCATCTTGTAGCCGATGCCCGCGCACTCGGGGCAGGCGCCGAAGGGGTTGTTGAAGGAGAAGCTCCTGGGCTCAATCTCGGGAATGGAGATGCCGCAGTCGGGGCAGGCAAAGTTCTGGGAGAACTGCAGGAGCTCCCCGTCGACCACCTGCACCTGGGCGAGGCCCTCTGCGAGCTTTAGCGCATTCTCGAGGGAGTCAGAAAGCCGCCGGTCCATGGACTCCCTGACCACAAGGCGGTCCACGATGATCTCAATGCTGTGCTTTACGTTCTTGTCAAGGCTGATCTCCTCGGAGAGGTCGTACTGGTTTCCGTCAACCCGCACGCGCACGTACCCGGCCCTTCTTGCCCGCTCCAGCACCTTCTCGTGGCGGCCCTTCTTGCCGCGCACGACCGGAGCCAGGACAAGGATCTTCGTGCCCTCGGGGAGCTTCCTGATCCGGTCCACCATCTGGTCCACGGTCTGCTTTGCGATTTCCCTGCCGCAGTTGGGGCAGTGGGGAATGCCGATCCTCGCATAGAGGAGACGGAAGTAGTCGTAGATCTCCGTCACCGTGCCCACCGTGGAGCGGGGGTTCCGGTTCGTGGACTTCTGGTCGATGGAGATCGCGGGGGAGAGGCCCTCAATGCTCTCCACGTCGGGCTTTTCCATCTGTCCCAGAAACTGCCGCGCGTAGGAGGACAGGGACTCCATGTACCGCCGCTGCCCCTCCGCATAGATCGTGTCAAAGGCAAGACTGGACTTGCCGGAGCCGGAAAGGCCCGTCAGCACAACGAGGCGGTTTCTCGGGATGTCCACCGAGACGTCTTTTAAGTTGTGCTCCTTTGCGCCGCGGATGCGGATGCAGTCCGCCTCCCCCACGTGCTCCCGGAACGGGGCGTCCGCCCGCCGAAGGCTCTGCGCCCGCTCCTCCTCTTTTGCCAGTGCCGGCCATCTGTCCGGCGCAGTCATCTTTACTGCCAACGTTTTGCTCCTTCTATTGATCGCTGATCAGTTTTCTCCCTGGTTCTCAAGTTCCAGGGCATGTTTTTTCAGTTCCACCATGCGGTCACGCAGCTGCGCGGCGCTCTCGAAGTCCAGGTTTGCCGCGGCCTTCTTCATCTGCTTCTCGACCTTGGCGATGAGCTCGTCCAGCTCCTGCTTCGACATGGACTCCGGGTCCTTCTCGAAGGCCGTCTCCTTCTCCGTGACCTCCTTCGAGATGGAGATCAGGTCCCGGACCGCCTTTTTGATCGTCGTCGGCGTGATGTGGTGCGCCTCATTGTAGGCCTGCTGGATCTTCCTTCTTCGGTTCGTCTCATCGATGGCCCGCTGCATGCTGTCGGTGACCGCGTCCGCATACATGATGACATGACCCTCGCTGTTTCTGGCAGCGCGCCCGATCGTCTGAATCAACGCGGTCTCCGAGCGAAGGAAGCCCTCCTTGTCCGCATCGAGGATCGCGACGAGAGCGATCTCCGGGATGTCGAGGCCCTCCCGCAGGAGGTTGATGCCGACGAGAACGTCGAAGACATCAAGGCGCATGTCCCGTATGATCTCGGACCGCTCGAGGGTGTCGATGTCCGAGTGCAGGTACTTGACCCGGATGCCGGCCTCTGCCAGGTAGTCTGTCAGGTCCTCCGCCATCTTCTTCGTCAGCGTGGTAACAAGGACCTTGTTCTTCTTTGCGGTCTCCTTCCGGATCTCGGAGATGAGATCGTCGATCTGCCCTTCGGTCGGCCGCACGGAAATCTCGGGATCGAGAAGGCCGGTGGGCCGGATCACCTGCTCTGCCCTAAGGAGCTCATGATCCCGCTCATAGGGGCCTGGCGTTGCGGAGACAAACAGCATCTGGTCGATCTTCTGCTCGAACTCCTCAAACTTCAGCGGCCGGTTGTCCAGGGCGGAGGGCAGGCGGAAGCCGTAGTCCACCAACGTCTGCTTGCGGTTTCTGTCCCCGTGGTACATGGCGCCGATCTGGGGAATCGTCATGTGGCTCTCATCCACGATGATCAGGAAGTCCTTCGGGAAGAAGTCCATGAGCGTTAAGGGCTCCGCCCCCGGCGGCATGAAGTTCAGGTGCCGGGAGTAGTTCTCGATGCCGGAGCAGAAGCCGGTCTCCCGCATCATCTCGATGTCGAAGTTCGTGCGCTCCGAGATGCGCTGCGCCTCCAGGAGCTTGTCCTCCCCCTTGAAGTAGCGGATCCGCTCCTCCAGCTCCTTCTCGATGTTGTCGCAGGCCAGGTTGATCTTCTCCTGCGGGACCACGTAGTGGGAGGCGGGGTAGATCATCACATGCCGCAGCTCTGCATGGACCCTGCCCGT
>ONMH01000199.1:0-461 GCA_900318875.1 uncultured Lachnospiraceae bacterium
GCGGGCTTTGCAGACGTAAAAGAGTATCGCGGTCCCGGGGATTCCATCCTGATGCTGGGTACCCGGTCCTGATGGAGCACCTCCCAAACATCAAAGAACAGTGCACGAAAGTTCATTCCGTTTTTGCCGGAACCGGGGAGTCCCTGACTCCGGCTTTTTTCGTGCATGCGGCAGAAATCCTTGCACCATACGGAACACAATGGTATCATGATAGTGAAACTGATGTTCAGATAAGAAGTGCAGTACCCTGCGCAGAGGGAGGTGCCATGAAGGGGAAAAAGCGGTCAGACCGGTCCGTGGATCCTGTCCGGACAGGGCAGAACCTCCGGCTCCTGTTCCGGGAGTCCGGGTATCACAACATCGACATCCTGCGCGCCCTGCACTTTGAGAGCCGAAACTCCGTCTACGACTGGTTTGCCGGAAGGAGCGTCCCGACGGCAGACCATCTCCTGGACCTGTCG
>ONMH01000199.1:473-2729 GCA_900318875.1 uncultured Lachnospiraceae bacterium
ATGCGCCGCATTCTGGTCTACGGCGCAAGACTCCTGTACCCGATGAAGGGTGCAGGCTGAGGCAATAAGGGCAAAATCACGGCACTGCCTGACTGTTCATGACCCGGATCCCCTGCTATGCTGTCGAAAATCTTACGGCAGAGAGGAGAAACCGCCATGCGCATTGCCAGAATCAGCAGAAAAAAGACCGGAGCACGGATTGCGGAACTCATGAGAGAACATCACTTTGATCCGACAGACATCCAGGAGGAGCTGGACCTGTATACTGCCAGCACCGTCTACCGGTGGATGCGGGGAGAGAGCCTTCCCGGCACCGAGCGCCTCTATCAGCTCTCCCAGCTCTTCGGGGTCGACATCGGGGACATCCTGGTTCTGGAGGAGCCGGTGGTCCTGCATGCCTGGAAAAAGGAAGCTTCCCGGGGACAGAACGCTGGTCAGACAAGCCAGCCGTGACAGAGGCCCAGGCGGGAAGCTTTCAGAACCCGGACGAGTTTCCGCCCCTTTGCGCCGTCCATTGTCTTTCGCTCATATTTTTAATACAATGAATTGCGTCAGACATAAAAAAGCGGAAGGGAAGCAGGTCATTATGATGATAGATCAGGCAAAGCAGCGGATCATCCGGGTCATCGGCCACAAGAATCCGGACACGGACTCCATCTGTTCCGCCATCTCCTATGCGTATCTGAAGAATCAGATCAGCGGGGGAAAGGAACACTATGAACCAAGAAGGGCGGGAGAGATCAGCAAGGAGACGGCATTCGTCTTGAACCACTTCGGTGTGGACACGCCGAGGCTCTCCGTGGACATGAGTCCCACGATTGCCAACATCGACATCCGGCAGGAGGAGGGCGTGGACGGTCAGATGTCCACCAGGGCCGCCTGGCAGCTGATGAACGACCGCAACATCGACACGCTCTGCGTCACGGACAGGGAGAACAACCTGCTCGGCATCATCACTGTGCGCGACATCGCAAACGCCAACATGGAGCTCTTCGACACCTCGGTCCTTGCCAAGGCGAGAACGAGCTATAAGAACCTCCTGGAGGTCTTAGACGGCGAGATGCTCTCCGGCGATCCGAACGGCTTTATCACCACAGGCCAGATCCACGTGGGCACAAGCCCCGAGGCCATGGAGGAGCTGATCCACGACGGCGACCTCGTCATGGTGACAAACCGGTATGAGGCCCAGATGTGCGCCATCGACTACGGCGCGAAGTGCCTTGTCGTCTGCATGGGTGCCTCTGTCCCCGACATCCTGATCAAGCGCGCCCAGGCTGCCGGCTGTACGGTCATCAAGACCCACTACGACACCTATGCCGCCTCCCGCCTTGTCAGCATGGCGGCGCCGATTGAGCACTTCATGGTCACGAAAAACCTGGTGACCTTCAACATCAACACCCCCGTGGACGAGGCGAGGAAGGTCATGGCGAGCCTTCGCCACCGGTACTTTCCGATTCTCGACAAGGAGGGCCGCTACTGCGGCGTGATATCCCGCAGAAACCTGTTGAACATGCATCGGAAGCGCGTGATCCTCGTAGACCACAACGAGGAGTCCCAGGCGGTGGACGGTCTCGAGGATGCGGAAATTCTGGAGATCATCGACCACCACAGGCTCGGAAAGCCCGAGACCTCCGGTCCCGTGTACTTTCGCAACGAGCCGGTGGGCTGCACGGCGACAATCATCTATACGATGTTTCACGAGCAGCACGTAGAGATCCCGAAGCAGGTCGCAGGGCTTCTGATGTCCGCAATTCTCTCCGATACCCTGGTGTTCCACTCCCCGACCTGCACGATGCTGGACAAGGCCGCAGCAGACGATCTCGCCTCCATCGCGGGAGAGAACATCGACGAGTACGTGAGCCGGATGTTTGAGGCAGGAGAGGACCTCACCGGGCGCTCCGCAGAAGACCTTCTCTACACGGACTACAAGGAGTTTGCCATCGGAGACAGCTCGATCTGTGTGGGCCAGGGCTTCTTCATCTCGAAGACGAACTTCGACAAGGCAAAGGCGCTGATCCAGGGGTACCTGCCGACGGCCCTCGAGCACTCCCAGTCAAACATGATCTTCTACATGCTGACCAGTATCCCCAGCCAGAGCACCTGCCTTCTGTACGTGGGAAAGGGCTCCGACGAGCTGATTGCAGAGGCCTTTCATGTGAAGGCGGAGAGCGGCTGCGCCATGCTGCAGGGCGTCGTCTCGAGAAAGAAGCAGTTCATCCCTCCTGTCCGGGACCGGATCCTCAATCCTGAGCAGGA
>ONMH01000003.1 GCA_900318875.1 uncultured Lachnospiraceae bacterium
CTCTTCCAGACAGAGGGTACCAGGGTGATCAGCATCGGATAGAGCTCCAGTCTGCCGGCCAGCATGTCAAACATCAGGACATACTTGGACAGGATCGAGAGCCCGCCGTAGTTACAGGAAGGACCAACCTCCGCAAGGCCGGGTCCGATGTTGTTGAAGGTCGCAGTGACCGCGGTGAAATCAGTCATGAAGTCCCACCTGGGATCGATCGTCAGCACGAACACCGACAGGATGAACAGAAAGGTGTAGGTGGAGAGATACACCGAGGTGCTCTTGATCGTGTGCTTGTCCAGGGGCTTTCCGTCAAACTGCAGCGTGGAGACCGCCTTGGGGTGCAGAAACTCCCGGATCTGCAGCCGCATGCTGCGGAACAGGATCAGCACGCGGGAGACCTTGATGCCGCCGCCCGTGGATCCCGCGCAGGCACCGCAGAACATCAGAAACAGCAGGATTCCCTTGGAGAGGGTGGGCCAGGTGTCAAAGTCAAAAGTGCTGAATCCCGTCGTCGTGATGATCGAGGCCACCTGAAAGGCCGCGTGGTGGAAGGCGAGAAAAAGGCTCCCGAAATAGCTGCGGACGTTGAAGGTGATCATCGCAATGGCGCCTGCGATGATCAGCAGGTAGCAGCGCACCTCGTCCATCCGGAAGGCGTCCTTTCTGTCATGACGGAGCAGCAGGTAGTAGAAGTTGAAGTTCACACCGAACAGGATCATGAAGATCGAGAGGATCGCCTGCTGCAGCACGGTATAGGAGGCAGCACTGTCGTTTCGGATGCCGAAGCCGCCGGTGCCCGCCGAGCCAAAAGACATACAGAGGGCATCGAAGACCGGCATCCCCGCAAGAAGGAGCAGCAGGATCTGGATGATCGTCATGCCGAAGTAGATCAGGTACAGGATCTTTGCGCTCTCTTTGAGCTTCGGGACCAGCTTTCCAAAGGAGGGGCCGGGGCTCTCCGCCCGCATCAGCTGGGCGCTGTAGCCGCCTGTCAGGGGGACAATGGCCAGCATGAAGACAATGACGCCCATGCCGCCCACCCAGTGGGTAAAACTCCTCCAGAAAAGACTCGCATGGGACAGGGCCTCCACATCGCTGAGGATGCTCGCACCTGTTGTCGTAAAGCCGGAGATCGTCTCAAACAGCGCGTCGGTAAAGTTCGGGATGTCCCCATTGAGCACAAAGGGGAGTGCCCCGAAGATTGAGATCAGGATCCATGCAAGAGCAACGCTGACAATGCCCTCCCTGGCGTAGAACACAAACTTCTTCGGCTTTTTCAGCGTCAGCAGAAACCCCAGACCCAGGCAGACCACTGCCATGATCAGGAAGGATATGCCCTCCCTCTCCTGGTACAGAAGCCCCGTGAGCGCGGGAAGCAGTAGGAGCACGGCCTCAAGCTTGAGCACCATGCCCTCGATATAACGAACGATTGCGTAATGCATTCCTTACTTCTCCAGAATGTCCTTGATGTCTCCGAATCCCTTGTGGGTCGTCACGATAATCACGCTGTCGCCCTCCTCGATGGAGGTCTGACCGTTGGGGAGAATGGACTTTCCATTCCGGATGATGCAGGCGATCAGGACGTTGTCCTTGGTGTGGAGCTTTGCCAGCGGAATGTTCACGACAGAGGGCTCGTTGTGGATGGCAAATTCCAGAGCCTCTGCCTTGCCCTCCACGATGTAGTAGAGCGTCTCCACGTTGCTGCCGAGGGAGTTCTGCATGGCGCGCGCGTACCGGATGATGGACTCCGCCGTGATGTTCTTGGGATGGATCATGCTGCCCAGGTTCAGCCGGTCGATGATCGTGTCGATGGAGATCCGGTTCGTCTTCGTGATGACCTTTGCCGACTGGTTGCACTGCTGGGCAAACAGGGACAGGAAGATGTTCTCCTCGTCGATGCCGGTCAGGGTGACAAAGGACTCACAGGTCTCAATGCCCTCCTCCATCAGGATGTCCTGGTCCGTGCCATCCCCGTTGATGATGATGGCCTTGGGCAGGTTCTGGGAGAGCCACTCGCAGCGGCTGCGGTCCTTCTCGATGATCTTGACCCCGATCCCATAGGAGAGGAGCTGCTTTGCCAGGTAGTAGGCGATGGTGCCGCCGCCGACGATCATCGTGTTTGCGACCCGGTGGATCTCAACGCCGATCTTGGAGAAGAAGTTGCGCGCATGGGAGGGCTCTGCGATGACGCTCGCCGTGTCGCCCGCATGCAGCACAAAGGAACCGCCGGGGATGACAACCTCGCCCCGCCGCTGCACGGCGCAGACGAGGACCTCCGCCTTCACGCGGCTTCCGAGTTCTGTCAGGGAGCAGTTATCCAGGATGGAGCCCTGCGGGATCACAAACTGCAGAAGTTCCACCCTCCCCCTTGCAAAGGTATCGATCTTGATGGCAGAGGGGAAGCGAAGGAGTCTTGAGATCTCCGATGCCGCCGCCCGCTCCGGGTTGATCGTCATGGACAGGCCAAGTTCCTCCCGGATGTACCCAATCTCGTCGTTGTACAGGGGGTTCCGAACCCTTGCCACCGTGCTGCAGTCTCCCGCCTTCTTGGCAAAGAGGCAGCACAGCAGGTTCAGCTCGTCCGAATCCGTCACGGCGATGAGTAGGTTCGTGTCCTCAATGCCCGCTTCCTTCAGCACGGAGTAGCTGGCTCCGTTTCCCACCACACCCATCACGTCAAAGTTGTCCGTGACGTCGGTGATCACATCGCTGTCCGTATCGATGACCGCGATGTCGTGGCCTTCACCGCTCAGCCGCTCCACAATGGTCCTTCCGACCTTGCCGCAGCCGACTACTATGATGCGCATTCCATATCCCTTTCCAGTGTACTACTCCACCCTCATTACAGTTCGAACAGCATGTCCTCATAGGTCGGGAACGGCCATTCCTTCTTGTCCACGACGGTCTCGAGCACATCGCAGGGCTTTCTCAGCTCTGCCATGGCAGGGTCCACAGTATCCTTGTAGAAAAACGCCTGCTCCCTGGCGTCCCCGATCTTCTGGGCCTCCTCCACGAGGTGCTCCAGCTGGTCCAGGGCGTCCTGGGCGCTGTCGATCAGCCCCACAGTCTTCTGCAGGAGCTTTGTCTGGGTGTGGAAGACGGCTCCCGCCTCCGCAGCGGCACGGATCGTCTCCGCCTGCTCCCCTGCAAACTTCATGCAGGCGGGCAGGATCTGCTTCTGCGCCATGTCGATCATTGTCAGTGCCTCGATGTTCTTCGTCTTGGCGTAGTTCTCATAGATGATCTCGGAGCGGGACTCGAGCTCGGTCTTCGTGAAGATGCCGAACTTCTCGAACAGCTTTACCGCCTTGTCCGTCGTAAGCGACGGCACAGCCTCAATCGTGGAGGGGATGTTCGGAAGGCCGCGGCGCGCCGCCTCCTCCACCCACTCCTTCGAGTAGCCGTTGCCCTCAAAGATGATCCGCTGGTGCTCGGTCAGGTTCTTCTTGATGAGGTCGTGGACCGCCATGTCAAAGTCCTGTGCTCCCTCGAGCTCGTCCGCCGCATCGGAGAACGCCTCGGCGACGATCGCATTCAGCGTCGTCGTGGACGTCGCCATGGAGTCGGAGGAGCCCACCATGCGGAACTCAAACTTGTTGCCGGTAAACGCAAACGGAGAGGTCCGGTTCCGGTCCGTCGCATCCTTGCGGATGTCGGGGAGCGTGGAGACGCCGGTCTTTAACACGCCGCCCTTGATGTGGCGGTCAGCGATGCCGGTCTCCACGAGCTGGCGCACGACGTCGTCGAGCTGCTCGCCGAGGAACATGGAGACGATGGCCGGCGGTGCCTCATTGGCGCCAAGGCGCAGGTCATTTCCCACGTCTGAGGCGCTCTGGCGCAGAAGGTCTGCGTGGGTGTCCACGGCCTTGACGATGCAGGAGAGGACGAGAAGGAAGCGGATGTTCCGCTCCGGGGTCTCGCCCGGATCCAGGAGGTTGACGCCGGTGTCCGTCGTCAGAGACCAGTTGTTGTGCTTGCCGGAGCCGTTGACGCCGGCAAAGGGCTTTTCGTGCAGCAGGACCCGGAGGCCGTGGTGCTCCGCCACCCGCTTCATGGTCTCCATGATCAGCTGGTTGTGGTCGGTTGCAAGGTTGGATTCCTCAAAGACCGGTGCGAGCTCATGCTGGCCCGGCGCTACCTCGTTGTGCTGGGTCTTTGCCGGGACACCGAGCTTCCAGAGTTCCGCGTTCAGGTCCTTCATGAACTCTCCGACTCTCTCGCGGATGACGCCGAAGTAGTGATCCTCCATCTCCTGTCCCTTCGGGGCAGGGGCGCCAAAGAGCGTGCGGCCCGTGAAGATGAGGTCGGTTCTCTGCAGGTACTCCTTCGCGTCGACGAGAAAGTACTCCTGCTCCGCACCGGTGCTGGAGGTCACTCTCGTGGACTGGGTGTCACCAAAGAGCCTCACGATCCGGAGCGCCTGGCGGTTTAATGCCTCCATGGAACGAAGGAGCGGGGTCTTCTTGTCCAGCGCCTCGCCCTTGTAGGAGTAGAACGCCGTGGGGATGCAGAGCGTGACGCCGGTGCCTGCCTCCTTCAGGAAGGCAGGGCTGGTCACATCCCATGCGGTGTAGCCCCTCGCCTCAAACGTGGAGCGAAGGCCGCCGGAGGGAAAGCTCGAGGCATCGGGCTCGCCCTTGATCAGGTCCTTGCCGGTGAACGTCGTCACCATGCGGCCCTCCTCGTCGGGCATGCCGACGAAGGCGTCGTGCTTCTCGGCCGTGATCCCGGTCAGCGGCTGGAACCAGTGGGTGTAGTGGGTCGCCCCGTTCTCCATGGCCCAGTCCTTCATGGCCTTTGCCATCACGTCCGCATCGGACAGCGACAGGTCCCCGCCGTTCTTCATGACGCCAAGGACATTTTTGAAGACGCTCTTGGGGAGCCGCTCCTTCATCTTCGCGACGGTAAAGACGTTCTTTGCGTACAGCGCATCAATCCTCTCTTTTTCTTCCATGCTGTTCTCCGTTCTCTGCTCTGCGGTTTCACTCCGCGTGCTCTGTTCCCGTGGTTCTTAAAAGATCGCCCTTTCGGGCGTTTTTGTCCAGCTGTGCCCAGAGGATCTGCTGCGGATGCGGGGCATCTGGTACGGATTCCCCCTCCTCCGTGTACAGGCCCAGCACCTTCGTCCGGATGTCCGTTCCGTCCGGCTCCATGATCTCAATCTCATCGCCGACCCGGAACTTGTTCCGCTGCATGAACTTCACACGGCCCCTTTCGTCCACGTCCTCCACGATTCCAAGCCACACGGACTCGGAGACGTAGGTGTTGCTGTCGTAGACCATGGAGTCGGCATCCGGCCGCCCGAAGTAAAAGCCCGTCGTAAAGCGCCGGTAGGTGCACTTTCTGATCTCCTCCCGGTACCAGGGGAGGTTTGCCCGGTACTTCTCCTCGCTCTCCATGCAGTCATCGATGGCCTTCCGGTAGGTTCTTGCCACCGTGGCGACATAGAGCGCCGTCTTCATCCTTCCCTCAATCTTCAGGGAGTCGAGGCCTGCATCCAGAAGTTCCGGGATGTGGTCGATCATGCACAGGTCCCTGGAGTTGAAGATAAAGGTTCCGCGCTCATTCTCCTCGATGGGAAGGTACTCCCCGGGCCTTGACTCCTCCATGACCGCATACTTCCAGCGGCAGGGATGGGTGCAGGCACCGCGGTTTGCATCCCGCCCCGTGAAGTAGCTCGAGAGCAGGCACCTGCCGGAATAGGAGATGCACATGGCGCCGTGGACAAAGGCCTCAATCTCCAGGTCCTTCGGGGTGTCCCTGCGAATCTGCCGGATCTCATTCAGCGAGAGCTCCCTCGCGCAGACAACGCGCTTTGCGCCCTGGGCCGCCCAGAAATGAAAGGTCCCGCTGTTGGTGTTGTTTGCCTGTGTCGAGATGTGGATGTCAACATCCGGGCAGTTCTGCCTTGCCAGCACAAACATCCCGGGGTCTGCAATGAGGACCGCGTCGGGGCGGAGCTCCTCGAGCTCGCGGAAGTATTCCGCCGCCCCCGCAAGGTCTGCGTTGTGGGCAAGGATGTTTGCGGTCACATGGACCTTTCTGCCCCTTTCATGGGCATAGGCGATGCCCTCTGCCATCTCCTCCTTCGAAAAGTTCTTCGCCTTGGCGCGAAGGCCATAGGACTCGCCGCCGATGTAGACTGCATCCGCGCCGAAGTCCACGGCGGTCTTCAAGACCTCCAGGTCCTTTGCAGGGCACAGAAGTTCCGGCTTTTTCCGGATTCCCGTTGTTTCACTCATGAATTGCTCTTTCTCACGGAGAGTGCTGCGCCGTCTCCCTCCTGCAAAAGGAGGGTCTGCAGCCTCTCATCATGCGTCAGCTGATACAGATAGTCCCGCATGCGCCGGTGGATCGTCCGGTCCCGCCGCTTTACCGCAAAGCGGGACTCCAGGATCTCCCCGTCCTTGAAGATGTTGTCGGAGAGAAGGAGGCCGCCCGGGGATAGAAGCCGCAGAACCTCCGGGAGGAAGTTCCCGTACTGCCCCTTTGCAGCATCCATGAAGAGAAAATCGTATTCCCCCTCCAGCGTCTTCAGGATGTCCGCCGCATCGCCCTCGAGGAGCGTGATGCCGGGCGTTCCCTGAAACACACCCGCTTCCTCGGCCTCCCGGTAGTGGAGCCTTGCCCGCTCTGCCCGCTCCGGATCCCGCTCGATTGTCGTGATCTTTGCGTCTTTGTCCGCATAGGTTCTGAGAAAGAGCGAGGAGAAGCCCGTCGCCGCTCCCACCTCCAGGATGTTCTTTGGATGGCGCAGTTCCAGAAGAAAACGAATCAGGCTCTGGGTCTGCTCCCGAATGATCGGGATGTCTTCCGCCAGAGCCTCTCTCTCCTTTTCCTGAAGAAAGGGCGTATTGCTTCCGCCCATGGATTCCATGAACGTCAGAATGCGCTCTTCCTGTATGGTATCTGAATGATCAAATGTCTCCCGATTGTCTTCCATGCCTCAGCCTGAAAACAGCACCTCTCTCAGGGCCTTTCCGAGATCGTTCTCCGCCCCGGTCTCTCCGTCGGTGTAATCCGTTGCCATCGTCTCGAGCATTGCATCCGGCGTCTGATCGGAGGAGAGCTGATAGGTGCCTGGCATGATCTCGCCGTGCCAGGAGGAAAACCGCTCCTGGAACGGGAAGACGGAGCCGTCCTTCAAAAGGCCGTCACTCTCCAAGAGGTCTCCGATGTCATTGACCGTCATGGAGGAGGTGATCTCCACCGAGACCTCGGTGCCCGAGCCCGCGGGGTCCACCGTCTCCTCGGAGAAGACCGCATAGCCGATGGCATAGGCCTTCTGGGAGAGCCGGATAAAGACCAGAATGAGTACGATAATCAGAACGTACTTCAGCATCGTTCCCATGATATCGAGGAACGTCTTCCTGTCGTCGTATCGGCTTCCCGCCTCAGGTCTAGCCATGAGCTGCTCTCCTTGCTGTTTACGTGTTCAGGATCACCGGAAGGATCATCGGACTGCGCTTGGTCTTTTTCCAGAAGAAATCAGAGAGACCGTCCCGGACCATGCTCCGGATCTTGTTCTCATCCGTCACATCCGCGTCGAGGCAGTCGAAGATCGCCTTCTCGGCGACTGCCGTGGCCTCATTCATCATGACATCCGCCTCCTTGACATAGACAAAGCCGCGGGAGGTGATGTCCGGTCCGGAGACCAGGTTGTGGTCGGCATCGATGGCGAAGGCGACGACAACGATGCCGTCCTCCGCCAGGTGCTGCCGGTCGCGCATGACAACGTTTCCCACATCGCCGACGCCAAGGCCGTCCACCAGAACGCCCCCTGTCGGGACCTTTCCGGTGACCTTGGCGCTCTTCTTATCCAGCTCCAGCACGTCTCCGGACTGCAGGATGAAGATGTTGTCCTTCGGCACGCCCAGCTGCGCCGCGATCTTGCTCTGGGCGATCAGGTGCCGGTACTCACCGTGCACCGGAATGGCATACTTGGGCTGCACGAGGGAGTAGATGAGCTTGAGCTCCTCCTGGCAGGGGTGGCCGGACACGTGCACATCCTGGAAGATGACGTCCGCGCCCTTCCGGAGGAGCTTGTTGATCACGTTCGTGACGCTCTTCTCATTGCCCGGGATCGGGTGGGACGAGAAGATGATGGTGTCGCCGGGCTTGATCTTGACCTTCTTGTGGGTGTCCTCCGCCATGCGGGAGAGGGCTGCCATGCTCTCACCCTGGCTGCCGGTCGTGATGATGACGGTCTTGTTATCCGGATAGGAGCGCAGCTCATCGATGCCCATGAGCGTGTTCTCCGGGATTTTGATGCAGCCGAGCTTCTGCGCGATGTCGATGATCTGGACCATGCTGCGGCCCTCGATCACCACCTTCCTGCCGTACTTGTAGGCGGAGTTGATGATCTGCTGCACGCGGTCCACGTTGGAAGCGAAGGTCGCAATGATGATGCGGGTGCTCTGGTGCTCCTGGAAGATCCGGTCGATCGTGACGCCGACGGTCTTCTCCGACTGGGTGTAGCCCGGGCGCTCCGCATTCGTGGAGTCGCACATCAGAGCAAGAACGCCCGCCTTTCCGATCTCCGCAAAGCGCTGCAGGTCGATTGCATCCCCGAACACCGGGGTGTAATCCACCTTGAAGTCACCGGTGTGAATCACCGTGCCCACCGGCGAGTAGATCGCAAGTGCCGCCGCATCCACGATGCTGTGGTTGGTCTTGATGAACTCGACCTTAAACTTTCCCAGCGTCACGGTGTCGCCAAAGTTGACGACGTGGCGCTTGGTGCTGGAGAGGAGCCCTTTCTCCTCAAACTTGCTCTCGATGATGCCCATGGTCAGGCGGGTCGCATAGATCGGGACATTGATCTTCTGGATCACGTAGGGGAGGGCCCCGATGTGATCCTCATGTCCATGGGTAATGACGAACCCCCTGACCTTGCTGAGATTGTTCTCCAGGTAGGTCACGTCCGGAATGACCATGTCGATTCCGAACATGTCGTCCTCAGGGAAGGCAAGGCCGCAGTCGACCACGATGATGCTGTCCTCGTACTCGAAGGCAGTGATGTTCATACCGATCTGCTCCAGTCCTCCCAGGGGAATGATTTTAAGCCTGGCATTATTCTTCTGTTCCCTGCTCAGATGAAACCTCCTTTACACTGTCTGCAGGCGTGCCGGACTCCGTAAGGAGCTTTTTCATCTCCTCCCGGTGGTTCTCCATGTACTCCTGCAGAATGATATTCGCTGCAACCTGATCGTTGTACTTCTTGTGGTCCTCCCGCGGGATTCCCATCCTGTCGAGCATCTCATCGGCCTCCACCGTGGTGAGCCTCTCATCGCTCATCACCGCGGGCACAGAGGTGCGCCGCTCTACCCTGTCGCGGAAGGCGAGTGCAGCTTCTGCCCGCTCCCCGACAGTATCGTTCATGTTCAGGGGAAGACCCACCACAATAAGGCGCACATCGTACTCGGCAACGAGCTCCTCGATGCGCACCAGGGTCTTCCTGATCTTTCCCTCCCGGTCCCGCCAGATAGTCTCCTTCGGCTGGGCGGTCAGGAGCAGCTCGTCGGACAGGGCAACGCCCACCGTCTTCGAGCCGTAATCCAGTCCCATCACTCTCATCGGAATCAGTTCTCCGGTGCCCAGTGATTGTTGCGGATGTAGTCCTCCAGAATCTCCTCCACGAGCTCATCCCGCTCCACCTTCATGATCAGGGATCTGGCGCCCATGTAGTTGGTGATGTAGGTGGGATCGCCGGACATGATGTAGCCGACGATCTGGTTTACGGGATCATACCCCTTCTTGGAGAGCGCCTCATAGACGACGGAGAGCACCTTCTTGACGCCGCTCTCCTCGTCCGGCTTTACCTTGAAGTACTGGGTGCTGCCCAGATCATCTTCAGAATAATAATTTTCCATACCTTGCACTTCTTTCCTGCGGCACTGCCGCCTTTCTATCTTCCCGGCTCCGGGTTCCCCGAAAGCCGCATTTCTCCATATACTCCGTTATTCTACACTAAACAAAAGGCCGATTCAATCATCGGACCGCCTGCGGGTGAAGGAGAACATACGGGGTTCCCGGAATGAGGGAGGCCATCTCCCCGGACACAAGCCTTCCCTCTCCGCTTCCCGGGATCTCCTCTGCGGGGACAAGGCCCTCCACGTACCGCTTCGTGTGGCCTGTGTAGTACGCCTTTCCCTCTACCTGCACCTTCTCCTCGAGAAGAAGCTCCTCCTGCTCCCCCAGGAACGAGGTCCGGTAGGTCTCTGCCTGCGCCTTTGTGAGCGCAAGGAGCTCCTGGCTTCTTTTGGTCTTCTCCACATCGCTCACCTGGTCCGGGAGCTTCTCCGCAACCGTCCCGCGGCGGACCGAGTACTTGAACACATGGATCTCATAGAAGCCGACCGTTTCCAGGAACGCCCTGCACGCCGCAAACTCCTCCTCCGTCTCTCCCGGAAAGCCCACGATCACGTCCGTCGTGATGGCGGGGCGGTCGAAGTAGGCGCGGAGGCGCTGCACGCCCTCCAGGTACTCCTCTGCCGTGTAGTGGCGGTTCATGCGCTTTAAGGTCGCATCACATCCCGACTGGAGCGAGAGATGGAAGTGGGGGCAGACCTTCGAGAGCGAGGCGATGCCCCGGACAAAGTCCTCCGTCATGATCCTCGGTTCCAGGGAGCCAAGGCGGATCCGCTCGATGCCCGCAATCAGCTGAATGCGGCGCATGAGCTCGAGGAGCGCCTCCTCCGGGTTCTCCCCCCGGTCCCTGCCGAAGGAGCAGACATGGATCCCGGTGAGGACGACCTCCTTCACGCCGGAACAGGCAAGGTCCTTCACCTCCTCCGTGATCTCCTCCGTCTTTCTCGAGCGGATTCTGCCCCTCGCATAGGGGATGATGCAGTAGGAGCAGAACTGGTTGCAGCCGTCCTGGATCTTGATGTAGGCCCTGGTGTGCCCCGGCATCTCCAGGTGCATGGACTCAAAGGCGGGGTGCCGGTTTAAGTCTTCGTCCACGCTCTCCCCGTTCAGCGTCTTGCCCTCCTGCCTTCCCGTCTCCCTGTCTATCAGGTAGTCCCCGAGGATCTCCGCGATCTCCCCCTTCCGGTTGTTGCCGATGGCAAGGTCGATGCAGGGATCCTGTTCCACCTCCGCAGGGTCGGTCTCCACGTAGCAGCCCACCGCCACCACTGTGGCGTCCGGATTCTGCTTCTTTGCCCGGTGGAGCATCTGCCGGCTCTTTCGGTCTGCGATGTTCGTCACCGTGCAGGTGTTGATCACGTAGACGTCTGCCGGCGCATCGAAGGGAACGATTTCATAGCCCGCCTGCCTCAGCTTCTGGGCCATCACATCCATCTCATATCCGTTCACCTTGCAGCCCAGATTGTGAAGTGCCGCTCGTTTCATTCCATGTATCCTTTCCCGGATTTCTGCCGCGGACAGGGAGGAATTTGCGGATTTTCCGCCGCCTGCCCGCATTGACAACTGACCGATTCAACCGTAGTATTAAGTAAAACAGCACACCAAGGAGGTTGCCCTCATGAAGACCGTAAAGATTTCTCTGAATTCCATCGATAAGGTTAAGTCCTTCGTAAACGATATCACAAAGTTTGATTACGATTTTGATCTCGTCTCCGGAAGATATGTCATCGACGCAAAGTCCATCATGGGCATCTTCTCGCTGGATCTGTCCAAGCCGATCGACCTGAACATCCATGCCGAGGACAATGTCGATGAGATCATGGAAGTGTTAAAGCCCTACCTCGTCTAATCAGAAAGACAGACCGGATATCGCAATCCCGGACAGACCTCTGCAGGGCAGAGGTTTGTTTTTTGTGTCCAATTTTGAACTGCCGCTCTGAAAAAGCAAAAGGTCTCCCGCACAGGGAGACCTTTTTTGTTTACATGCCCTCGACCAGCGGGTCCTCGCGGTGCTTGAACACGCGGCTCCCGTTCTCATCAACAATCAGGATCTCATCCGTATCCAGCGCCCGCTGGAACATCTCGTCGATCTTCTCCTTCAGGTTCCCCTCGTGGTCCTCAATGACAGACAGCAGGGGCTTTGTCACCGGGTGCTTCGCCACGAAGATCGTGCAGCAATCCTCATAGGGAAGGATCGAGGTATCATACGTCCCGATCTTCTTTGAGATCGTAATGATGTCCTCCTTGTCAAAGGCGATGAGCGGACGGAATACCGGGAGCGTTTCCACCGCGGCATTTGTCACGCCCAGTGCCCTTGTCGTCTGGGAGGCCACCTGGCCGATGGACTCACCGGTCACCAGGGCATCGCACTTCGTGCGCTTTGCGATTGTCTCCGCGATCCGCATCATGTACCGCCGCATGATGATCGTCAGTTCATCGTGGGGGCACTTCTCGTAGATGTAGAGCTGGATCTCCGTGAAATTGATGTTGTGGAGGTAGATCGGTCCCGTGTAGCGGGCGACAATGCTCGCGAGGTCGATGACCTTCTGCAGGGCGCGCTCACTGGTATAGGGCGGAGCATTGAAGTAGGTCGCATCGATCTTGAGGCCGCGCTTTGCGACCATCCAGCCCGCAACCGGGCTGTCGATGCCGCCGGAGAGAAGGAGCATGGCCTTTCCGCCGGATCCAAGGGGAAGTCCCCCGGGTCCCGGGATCACATGGGTATAGAGATAGATCCGCTCCCGGACCTCTGCGTGAAACATGATCTCCGGGTTGTGCACATCCACCTTTGCCTCGGGATAAGCAGCAAGGATCGCCTCCCCGATCTCCGCGTTGATCTCCATCGAGTCGAGGGGATAGTTCTTGGCAAGCCTCCTCGTGTGGACCTTGAAGGTGTGCGCCCGATCCGGGTACTCCTGGCCGAAGAAATCCGCCGCGGCCTTCTTCAGCTCCGGCACGGACATGACGGGCAGAATCACTGTCGGGCAGATGCCGGCAATGCCGAACACCCGGGAGAGGTGCTCCACCACCTCATCGTAGTCGTATTCCGACTCGCAGTTCACAAAGATCCGGCCGCTCGTGCGGTCGATCGTAAAGGTGCCCTCGCACTTTTTGAGCTGGAGCCTGATCTGCTGGCACAGGGCCTCTTCAAAGAGCTTGCGGTTCTTGCCCTTGATGCCGATCTCCGCATATTTGATCAGAAATGCATGGTAGCGCATGGTGTTGTCCTTCCCTCACTGACGGGTGTACTTCCGAAGAAACGGCAGAAGCTCTGCGAGCGCCGCTACGGCGTCGTCCATGTCCTCGTCCGTGTTCATGACCGAGGTGGAAAAGCGCAGCGTTGAGTCCAGGTACTCCTTCGGGGTGCCGATGGCAAGCAGTGTCTCCGAGATGTGTGGCCGGTTGGAACTGCAGGCACTTCCCGCGGAGACATAGATGTTCTTCTCCTCCAGCGCATGGAGGAGCACCTCCGCCCGGACGCCTTCAATCGAGAGGCTGATGACGTGGGGAGCACTGTCGCGCCCGGTCTTCCCGTTGACGTGCACGCCGTCGATCTTCGTCGCCTGGTCGATGAAGCGCTGCTTCATCTCATAGAGCCGGTCCATCTCCTCATCCAGGTGATCATACAGCATCTTTGCCGCAAGGGCCATGCCGGCAATGCCCGCCACGTTTTCCGTTCCGCTGCGCATGCCGTTCTGCTGGCCGCCGCCAAAGAGGATGTTCCTTACCCTGACGCCGTCTCCGATGTAGAGAAGGCCCACGCCCTTCGGGGCGTGGATCTTGTGGCCGGAGGCGGAGAGGAGGTCAATCTTCATCTGCTTCGGATGAATCAGGCTCTTGCCAAAGCCCTGCACCGCATCCACATGGAACAGCGTCTTCGGATTCTTCTCCTTGATGGCCTTTCCGATCTCGGCAATCGGCTCCAGAGCGCCGATCTCATTGTTTGTGTGCATCACGGACACCAGGATTGTGTCCTCCCGGACTGCATTTTTCACATCCTCCGGGGAGACGAGGCCGTCCGCATCGACCGGAAGGTATGTGATCTCAAAGCCCTGGGAGGCGAGGTATTTGCAGGTCTCCAGGATCGCCGGGTGTTCGATCTTCGTCGTGATGATGTGCTTTCCATCCCGCTGATTTGCGAGCGCACCGCCGATCAGGGAGATGTTGTCAGACTCTGTGCCGCAGGAGGTGAAGTACAGGTTCCTGGGGCTGCACTTTAAGATGTCCGCCAGGATCTCCTTTGCGCTGCGGATCTCCCGCTCCGCCTCCACGCCCTTGTGGTGAAGGCTCGAGGGGTTTCCGTACTCCTCGAGGTAGATCCGGTCCATCAGGGCCACCACCTCCGGAAAGCACCGGGTCGTTGCCGAATTGTCCAGATAGATTTCTCTTGCCATGAAACTGCTTCCTAACTCCGATCTCGAAATTCCTGTCCGCGTCCCCATTCTGCCCGTTTCATGCCGGGTTTAGGGACACGAAGTCTACCATAATTCATTCCTCATGAAATTTCAAGGAGGTATGTGAGCCAGGACAGGAACATGAGGCCCGCGGTCTCCGTCCGGAGGATCCGCTTTCCGAGGGAGATCGGCCGGATCCCGGCCTCCCTGGCCTCCTTCACCTCTTCCTCCTCAAAGCCGCCCTCCGGACCGATAAAGACCGCAACCCCCTTCTTTTTCCCGTCCGGTGTGGGCTCCCGGAGCGTTTCCAGGAGTGCCTTCGTGCTGCCGTCGTCCTGCTGGTTCTCATAGGGAAGGACCCGGACATCGGCGCAGGTCTGCGCGTAGCGGATCGCCTCCTGCATGGTCATCGGCATATGAATCCTCGGGATCACCCTGCGCTTTGACTGCATCGCCGCTGCCTCCGCGACCTTCTGCCAGCGCTCCGCCTTCTTCTCCGCCCGCTTTTCGTCGAGCTTTGCAACGCACCGGCGCATGGACACCGGGATGATCTCATACACCCCGAGCTCCACTGCCTTCTGGATCACAAGCTCCATCTTCTCTCCCTTGGGAAGCCCCTGGAAGAGATAGGGCAGGACGGGAAGCTCCGTGTCCTTCTCCTCCACCCCGACAAGGTTCAGAACGGCCGCATCCTCCTGAAATTCCGTGATCACATACCGGTAGTCCTTATCCTGCCTTCCGTCGGAGACGCTGACCTCGTCCCCCGGCTTCATCCGCAGGACATTTTTCATGTGGTTGACCTCGGGCCCTCTCACCGTGAGCAGGTCCCCCTGCATGTCAGCCGGGTCTGCAAAGATGTGCAGCATTTCTCTCCTTCCTGACCGCAGCGCGGTCCGCTGTTTCTTCCTTCGTGTACGCCAAAAAGGGACAGGAGCTCGGTCTCCTGTCCCACATGACGCAATGCTTCAGATCTTTCTCCCGACGACACAGCGCCACTCGCCCTGTCTTGCCGTTTCCAGCACGGTAAGGCCCTGCTTTTTCATGGCATCCCCGACCTCGCCCTCTCTGCCTGCGACGATGCCAGAGGTGATGATGACGCCTCCGTCCTCTGCTGCATTCTTCAGGGCAGGCATCAGGGGCACCAGCACATCCGGGAGGATGTTGGCGACGACGATATCGTAGCGGCCATAGCCCGCCTCGTCCTGGGTCTTTTTGTCGTCAATCAGGTTTCCGAGGATCAGGTGGAACTTTGCGGGGTCCACGCCGTTTGCTTCGAGGTTCTCCTGAATGGCAGGTTCTGCCATGGGATCCAGGTCGGTTCCGACGGCTGATTCTGCGCCCAGCATCAGGGCGAGGATCGAGAGGATGCCGCTCCCGGTACCCACATCCAGGAGCCTGGTTTTTTCTGTCAGGTGCTCCCTGATCTTCCGGATGCAGAGCTGTGTCGTCTCATGCATGCCGGTGCCGAAGGCTGTGCCGGGATCGATGTGGAAGGTGAGGGCAGGCATTGCCTCCGGCACCGCCGGCTCCTCCCAGGAGGGGAGGACCAGGATGTCATCGATCCAGAACTGGTGGAAGTACTGCTTCCAGTTGTTCATCCAGTCCACGTCCTCCGTGACCTCGATGGAGACCGTTCCGTCCCCGAGGAAGTCACAGGTGCTGCGCATCTGCCGGATCTTCTCCTCCATGGAAGCCTTCACCTCTTCCGGAGTCACATGCTTTCCCGCATGCTCCGGAACAGAGGCAAGCGAGCCTCCGCTCTCGGCGGCCTGCCCGATCTCTCCCGTCTCCTCATCCAGAAGGAGCGTTCCGTCCTCCTGGAGCTGTACATAGAAGCTGACGGTGGCAAGGCCGTCGTCCGGCTTCTCCTCGGGCATGATGTCCACGAACATCTGCTCCTTCTCCTGTGCCGTGAGCGGCACGTTGTCCTCGATCTGGGCCCCGTAGAGTCCGATGTCCGTCATCTCGGAGATCAGGATGTCCTCCGCCATGCTTGTTGTGCGCACCTTGAATCTCATCCAGCGCATGCTCTTGTCCTCTGTGCGGCTCACTTCTTATTGAAGAATCCGCGCTTTCCCTTCTTCTTTTCCTTCGTATCGGATTCACCCTCTTCCGGCTCTTCCGGTGTGTTCAGGCTCCCGCCGGTGAGGCGGTCGAATTCCTTCAGCGCCTCCTTGGCCTCGTGGGAGAGCTTTGTCGGCGTCTCCACGACGAGCGTCACGTAGTGGTCACCGCGCACGTTCTTGTTCTGGATCGTCGGCACGCCCTTGCCGCGAAGGCGCACTCTGGTACCGGTCTGGGTGCCGGGCTTCACGTCGTAGGCGACCCTGCCGTCCACGGTGTCGATCAGGACCGTCGCGCCGAGGGCTGCCTGGGCGAAGGAGATCTTCACCTGGGAGTAGATGTCGTACTCCTGGCGCACGAATCTCTCGTCGTCCGCCACAACCACCTCGACCAGAAGGTCCCCTCTGGGGCCGCCGTTGATGCCGGGCTCGCCCTTCTCGCGGATGCGCACGCTCTGGCCGTTGTCAATGCCTGCGGGGATCGAGACGGAGATCGTCTTGCGGCTCGTCGTGTAGCCGGTGCCGCCGCAGGTGGTGCACTTGTTCTCAATGACCTTGCCGGTGCCGCCGCAGTCCGGGCAGGTGGTCACGTTCTGAACCGTGCCGAAGAAGGACTGCTGCTGGTAGACCACCTGGCCTCTGCCGTTGCAGCGCGGGCAGATCTTGGGGCTGGTGCCGGGCTTTGCGCCGGTGCCGCCGCAGGTCGGGCAGGGATCCTTCATATTTAAGGTGACTTCCTTCTCGCAGCCGAACACCGCCTCCTGGAAGGAGATCCGGACCGTCGTGCGGATGTTTGAGCCCTTCATGGGCCCGCTTCTCGCGCCGCTCCTCTGCCTGCTGCCGGTTCCGAAGATATCCCCGAAGATGTCTCCGAAGATATCCCCGAAGTCGGCGCCGTTGAAGTCGAAGCCGCCGGAGCCGAAGCCGCTCGTGCCGTCGAAGGCGCTGTGACCGTAGCGATCGTACTGCGCACGCTTCTCCTTGTCACCGAGGACAGCGTATGCCTCAGAGGCTTCCTTGAACTTTCTCTCTGCCTCCTTGTCGCCGGGGTTCACATCCGGGTGGTACTTCTTGGCCAGGGTGCGGTAGGCCTTCTTGATCTCCTCTTCTGTTGCTGTTCTGGGCACGCCCAGCACTTCATAATAATCACGCTTCTGCTCTGCCATTGGTATGTCCTCACTCACATATAGCCCAGGCGGAACTCCGCACTGGGCTATATGATTCTGACATCTCTTTTTTCATTTGTAAAGCCCGCGGCGCCTGTGACAGCGCCCCGGGTTGAAATAGATCAGATATCTGTGTTGCCTGCGGATCAGACTTCTCTGTAGTCGCCGTCGACTACGTTGTCATCCTTGCCGCCGTTGTTGTTCGAACCGCCGTTGTTCTGCGGACCGGCACCTGCTCC
This sequence comes from uncultured Lachnospiraceae bacterium, assembly GCA_900318875.1. Lineage (GTDB taxonomy): Bacteria > Bacillota > Clostridia > Lachnospirales > Lachnospiraceae > CAG-791. The sequence goes on from ONMH01000003.1 coordinate 17,727, forward strand.
AGGCTGCGGGCCTGCGCCTGCTGCACCGCCCTGCGGATTTGCCTGGTTGTACATCTGTGCGAACAGCGCCTGCGCGTCGTTCATCAGCTTCTCCTTGCCGGACTTTAAGGCATCCACATCGGCATCGCTGATGTCGGCCTGATCCTTGGTTCTGTCGAGCACGGTCTTCAGGGAAGCGATGTCCGCCTCCACCGTGGACTTCTGATCGGAGGCAATCTTGTCGCCGACTTCCTTCAGGGCCTTCTCGGTCTGGAACACGAAGCTGTCCGCATCGTTTCTCGCATCGATGGCGTCCTTGCGCTTCTTATCCTGTGCCTCGTACTGCTTTGCGTCGTTGACAGCCTTCTCGATATCCGCATCGCTCATGCCGGAACCTCCGGTGATGGTGATGTGCTGCTCCTTGCCCGTGCCCAGATCCTTTGCGGATACGGTCACGATGCCGTTTGCATCGATATCAAAGGTGACCTCGATCTGCGGCACCCCTCTCATTGCCGGCGGAATGCCATCCAGACGGAACTGGCCAAGGGACTTGTTGTCCTTTGCGAACTTTCTCTCGCCCTGCAGGACGTTGATGTCCACAGCGGTCTGGTTATCCGCAGCAGTCGAGAAGATCTGGCTCTTCTTGGTCGGGATCGTGGTGTTTCTCTCGATGAGGGGTGTTGCAATACCTCCCATGGTCTCGATGGAGAGCGTCAAAGGTGTGACATCCAGAAGAAGGACATCGCCCGCACCGGCATCGCCGGCGAGCTTGCCGCCCTGAATGGCAGCGCCGATTGCAACGCACTCATCGGGGTTCAGGCTCTTGGACGGCTCATGGCCGGTCAGCTGCTGCACCTTCTCCTGCACGCAGGGAACACGGGTGGAGCCGCCGACAAGGAGAACCTTGCCGAGGTCTGCATTCGTCAGGCCTGCATCTTTCATGGCGTTCTGGACCGGGATTGCGGTCTTGTCAACCAGATCGCTGATCAGCTCTTCGAACTTGGCCCTGGTCAGGTTCATGTCGAAGTGCTTCGGGCCATCTGCGGTAGCCGTGATGAACGGAAGGTTGATGTTTGTCGTGTTGGCAGAAGACAGCTCCTTCTTTGCCTTCTCAGCTGCCTCTTTCAGTCTCTGCATGGCCATCTTGTCGGTGGAGAGATCAATGCCCTCTTTGGCCTTGAACTCGCTGACCATCCAGTTGATGATGCGGTTATCGAAGTCATCGCCGCCGAGATGCGTATCGCCGTTGGTTGCGAGAACCTCGATGACGCCGTCGCCGATCTCGATGATGGAGACATCAAAGGTGCCGCCGCCGAGATCGTAGACCATGATCTTCTGCTCTTTCTCATTGTCCAGGCCGTATGCAAGAGCTGCAGCCGTGGGCTCGTTGATGATACGCTTGACATCCAGGCCTGCGATCTTGCCTGCATCCTTGGTTGCCTGACGCTGTGCATCGTTGAAGTATGCAGGAACCGTGATGACGGCCTCTGTGACAGGCTCACCCAGATAGCTCTCTGCATCTGTCTTCAGCTTCTGAAGGATCATAGCAGAGATCTGCTGCGGGGAGTACTGCTTCCCGTTCAGGGTGGTCATCTGATTCGTGCCCATCTTTCTCTTGATGGAGGACACGGTGTTGTCCGCATTCGTGACAGCCTGGCGCTTTGCCGGCTCACCGACGAGTCTCTCGCCGTTCTTTGTGAATGCAACGACAGAAGGGGTGGTTCTTGCACCCTCCTGGTTTGCGATGACAGTGGGCTTGCCGCCCTCCATGACTGCCACGCAGCTGTTTGTGGTTCCCAGATCGATACCAATAATCTTGCTCATATCTCTTTCTCCGTTTCCGCACTTTTGTCAAAGTGCTGTTCCGAATTTTCCTTTTTATGAATTCAACGCCTCTCGGCGGGGAATGCTGTTTACTTGACGACGCTCACCATGCTGTGGCGGAGCACCTGATCGTGATACAGATAGCCCTTCTGGAGCTCCTGCGCCACGGTACCAGACTCCTGGGTGTCGCTCTCGACCTGCATCACCGCGTTGTGGAAGTTGGGATCAAATTCTTTGCCCTCACACTCGATGGCCCTGACACCCAGATCTTCCAGCTGCTTTTTCAGCTGCTGGTAGACCTTTTCCATGCCCTGGTAGAACGCATCCTTTTTGTCGTCCTCGGTCACGGTCGCAAATCCGCGCTCAAAGTTGTCGACAATCGGAAGGATCTTTTCGATGACGCTCTTCTCGCCCATCGAGAACATCTGCTCCTTCTCCTTGTCCGTCCGCTTGCGGTAGTTGTCAAACTCTGCCATCTGGCGGACCACCTTGTCCTGCAGGGTCTGGACCTGATCCTTCAGTGCCTGTTTTTCCTTGTCCGGCTTTTTCTTGAAAAAGCCCTTGGTCTCTGTATCCGAAGAGGCAGCGTCTTCTGCTGCAGCAGCCGTGCTGCCGTCCTTTCCGGCCTTTTCTGCCTCAGAGCCCGCATCCTTCTTTTCGGTCTCCTCGGCCTTTGCCGCTGTCTCCTCTTTCTTTGTCTCTTCGGTCACGGTCTTGTTCTCCTGACCGGTATTGTCCTGTTTTGTCTTTTCCACTTCTGCCATTGTTACAACCGCCTCCGTACTGCACACCCCGGTCTCCCGGAATGCGTATGATTACTTCTTATAGAGCTCGTCCATCTGCTTCATGATCTGCTCGAGGACGCCGAAAACTCTGTCGTAGTCCATGCGCTTGGGTCCGATCACACCGACCGTTCCCTTCATGCCCTCCCCCAGGTCGTAGGTTGCCGTCACGACGCTGCAGTCCTGCATCGCCGCCACCGGCATCTCGTTGCCGATATAGACCTGAATGCCGTTGTTGTCCGGATCCTGGAGCGTCTCCTTCACGATGTTGCCGAGGTTTTTCTTGTCCTCAAAGTCACTGATCAGCTCCGTCGCATTCTCGCCCGAGAGCTCCGGGTACTTGAAGATGTTCGTGGCACCGCTCGTGTAGATCTTTGGCTTCTCGTCCGGGTGAATGGCTTCCGCCGCGGAATCGATCACGTTTCCCACAATCGTGCTGTGGACGCCAGCCTGCTTCTTGATCTCCGCGATCAGTCCCAGGTTGATCTCCTCCACCGCAAGCCCGCAAAGGCTGTTGTTCAGGAGCATGTTCAGGCGAAGCAGTGTCTTCGCATCCAGCTCCTCTCCGATGTGGATCATCGTGTTGCGCACGATGTTTCCCTCGATGACGATCACCGCAAGGAGCGTTCCCGGATCCACCTGGGAGAGCTGCACGAACTTGATCTTGTTCTTCTTGACGACCGGCGCCGAGATCATCGACGCGTAGTTCGTGTTGGCTGCCAAAAGCTTTGCAACCTGCTGCAGGAGGTTCTCCAGCTGATCCTGCTTCTCCAGCAGGACATCCTTCAGGTCGCTGACCTCCTTCTTCTCATTGCGGAGCATGTCATCGACATAGATTCGATATCCCTTGTCTGTGGGGATTCTCCCTGCAGAGGTGTGGGGCTGCATGATCAGTCCCATCTCCTCCAGATCCGACATCTCATTCCGGATGGTCGCCGAACTCAGATTCAGATCCGTGTACTTTGAAATCGTTCTGCTTCCTACCGGTTCACCGGATTCGAGATAGTTGCGGATAATGGCCTGCAGGATTTTCATTTTTCTTTCAGGCAGTTCCATTATTCCCTCCGTATCCGATTGGAGTCTGTTAGCACTCGTTCGCATTGAGTGCTAACATCTACAGTGCATAAGATAGCACCATTGCAAAGACATGTCAACACTGCTTCCACGGAAGATTTATGAACAAAGCGTGAAGGATTTCGAAAGGAAATCCAAAGCGTTTGCGGGGGAACAGAGCAGGGCAGCAAAAAAGAGGAAACAGGCGGACCTGCTTCCTCTTCCTATTACTATGCTGTTCTCAGAACTCAGATGTCGAAGCTCAGCTGCTCGGTCTCGTTGACCACAGCGTATGCCTTCCTGTCATCAGGCTTCACAAAGATCTTGACGGACTTGAAGTCTGCAACGTCTCTGCCCATATCGTACTGCCAGACATCCTTTGCGGACTGGATCAGACGCTCTGCGGTGTAGTCGTTGCCGTTGAACTGAAGGGTAACTTCTGCCTTGAGCTCTTCCTTCTTCGGTGCTGCAGCCTTCTTTGCCGCAGGCTTCTTAGCGGTGGTGGTCTTTGCTGCAGGTGCCTTTGCAGCGGTGGTCTTCTTCTCTGTCATTTCCTTTGCCTCTCTCTTCTCTTCTGCCTTGACTGCTGCTGCAGCCTTTACTGCTTCCTTCTTCTCCGGAGCGGCCTTTGCGGGCGCTGCAGGAGCTTTCTTTGTCTCAGGAGTCTTGATAACTCCGGACTTCACCTTTGCGGTAGGCTTCTTTTCAGCCATAACTCTCTCCTTTCGACCGGACGATGCCATACTCAGCTGTCGATTTCCTGTCACTGATCTGTCTGTTTGATCTGTGAGTTAACTTAGCACATGGAAGAAAGGATGTCAATAAAGTTTACTGAAAAAATCGGAAAAGTTTGGGCATATTGCTAATTTTGTGATTTTCTCTTGCAAACCGTTCCCTTTTGTGATCTCTTTTGGGCACTTTATCCCCGGAGCGTGAAGTACAGGATCACCGCGGCGCCGAGGGCAATGCGGTACCAGCCGAAGACCTTGAAGTCATGGCGGCGGATGTAGTTCATCAGGAACCGGATGATGAACATGGACACCACGAAAGCGACGATCATGCCGACGGCAAGAATCATCTTCTCATCCCCGGTCAGGGCACCGTTGTACTTGACGATCTTCAGAAGTGAGGCACCTGCCATGACCGGGATCGCAAGGACAAAGGTAAACTCCGCCGCAGCCGTGCGGGAGACGCCGATGATGAGGCCTCCGATGATCGTGGCGCCGGAACGGGAGGTGCCGGGAAGGCACGCCGCGACCAGCTGAAACAGGCCGATGATCAGCGCATCCTTGTAGGAGAGCTCGTCCAGGCTCCGAACGCGGGGCTCCTGATTCTTCTTCGCCTCGATGTTCTCCACGACAATGAAGGCAGCGCCGACCACAATCAGCATGATGGAGACGACCACCCAGTTGTAGAGATGGGCATCCAGCCAGTCATCGAGAAGGATACCCACCACTGCTGCGGGAATGCAGGCGATGATCGTCTTTGCCCAGAGCTGCAGGGTGTTCTTCTTCCACACGACTCTCGTGCGCTTGCGGTGCCGGTAGATGCCGAGCGGCCAGATGGTCTTCCAGTACAGGAGGATGACCGCGAGGATCGCGCCGAACTGGATCACCACGAGGAACAGGTTCCAGAAGTCCTCCGAGACGTCGAGCTTCACAAACTCATCCAGCAGAATCATGTGCCCGGTGCTGGAGACCGGAAGCCATTCCGTGATGCCCTCCACGAGTCCGAAGAGGGCGGCTTTGAGCAGATTCATCGATTTGGATACTCCTTTTCCACGAATGTGCGGATGACGGGAAGCGAGCGCTTCACCTTCTCCGTGTCAATGCAATAGGCGACCCGGAAGTACCCCGGGGCGTGAAAGCCCTCGCAGGGAACAAAGATCAGGTCATACTTCAGCGCCTTCCTGCAGAATGCGCCCGCGTCCTCCTCCAGGGCCTTCGGCATGATGTAGAACGTCCCGCCGGGGCGCTGCACCCTAAAGCCAAGCTCCTGGAAGGTGTCATAGAGCAGGTTCATGTTCGTCTCATAGACGGAGAGGTCCGCGGTCTCATCCACCGCCTCTGCCGCAGCGAGCTGAATCAGGGAGGAGGGACAGTTGTGCCCGATGCCGCGGGAAATCTGGCCCATCATGGGGACGAGCTTGTCCGCTGCCTCACAGAGGGGATTCACCGCCACATATCCGATTCGCTCTCCGGGGACGGAGAGGGACTTTGAGAAGGAGTAGCAGGTCAGCGTGTGGGGGTAGAACTTTGCCGGGTACGGCACGGTCTTTCCGTCATAGGCAATCTCCCGGTAGGGCTCATCGGAGATCAGGAAGATGTTGTGGCCAAAGGCCTTCGACTTCTCTGTCAGGATGGCGGCAAGGCGCTCCAGGGTCTCCTCCGAGTAGACAATGCCGGAGGGGTTGTTCGGGGAATTGACAAGGACCGCCGCGACGTTTGGTGTCAGCATGTCCTCCAGGGCGTCAAAGTTCACCTGGAACGCCGGCGCCTTTGCGGGAACGATCTGCATATGGGCGCCTGTATCATTGATGTAGGGACCGTACTCCGGGAAGAACGGCGCAAAGACCAGGACGTCATCTCCCGGCTTTGTCACCGCCCGCAGGGCGTGGGCAATGGCGCCGGCACAGCCGGAGGTCGGGAAGATGTGCTCCGGGGTGTAGGGGATGCCAAAGCGCCTTGTGAGGGAGGCGGCAATCTTTGCCTTCACCCCCGGAAGGCCCAGGCTCGGGCTGTAGCCGTGGAGCTTCACCGGCTCCTCGGTCTGAAGAAGGCGGATGGCGGTGTCGGTAAACGCAGTCGGCGCAGGAACAGAGGGGTTCCCGAGGCTGTAGTCAAAGACGTTCTCATAGCCGATCTCCTCCCCGCGCGCTGTCGCGTACTCCGACAGCTCCCGGATCACGGACTTGTGCCCCAGCATGTCCAGGTAGTGCTGATTGATCATGGTATTCCTTTCCGGCCGTTTCGGCCTTGTGTGCTGGAATGATCTTCTTTCCGGGACGCGTTCCCAAAAAAGGACCGCTCTATTCTACCGCAGAGGGGCTGATTTATAAAGCATATCGACAGAGTCCGTCCTTCTGCCGCGGCAGTTCCCGAAAGCCAAGGGAGACAAGAAGCCGCCTCGATGGAATGTTTTCTACCTCCGTCAGGGCGATGACGCCGGGAAAGCAAAGCATCCGTCTCTCATAGTCGATGGCGGCCTGCACTGCCTCCTTTGCATACCCCTTTTTTCTTTTGTCCCGCCGGATGACATACCCGAGCTCTGCCGGGTCCTCTTCCCTTGCGGGGACGCCAAAGCCTGCCCTGCCGACAAGTTCCCCCGTCTTTCTCTCGATGACTGCCCAGTACCCGTAGCCCATCAGGCCGTAGACCTTTTCGATATAGGCGCGCAGGATCTTCTTCTCCTCCTCCGGGTCGTCGGGCAGAGGCGGCAGATACCGCTTCGCCTCCCCATCATAGAGCGCATAGAGAGCCGGTATGTCAGAGAGCATCATCTCCCGCAGGAGGAGCCGGGGCGTCGTGCCGATGATCCAGGGGAGGTGGTAGAGCCTCCGGTATATTTTCTCAAAGTCACCCGCGTCGATGTCCCAGGGGGAGGAGAGGAGGATCTTTGCCCCCGCAAAATCCGGGGCGGTGCCCCGCCTCCATCACCCTGTCATCCAGAGCAAGGTAGAGCGTCCCATGGGCACCAAAAGAGGGGGCCTCCGACACAAACGCCGGGTCCCCGGGAACACTTGTTTCCTGCATTCTATGAAGGAGCGCATCCGCCCCGCGTCCCACCGGCACCACCCTCTCACAGAGCCGCGCCTGCAGCATTGTTTCGTTCATATTTCGTTCACAAAACCGTTACGATTTATTCAAATGAGGGTTAAACTTTGTCCATGATTGGCGGCTAATATAAAAACCGTAGAGATCAAGTCAGGATCGATACCTCATACAACAACTTTTTCATAATGTGCCGGGTATCTTCGGATACCCGGCATCCTCCCTTTTATGGAGATTTTTTCCTGTCATTCAAACATCTCCTTTCACACCAAAGGCGCCCCGACGGGCGCCTTTGGTGTTTTTCATTCTGATCCGGAAGGATATCTGCCTGCATTCTGCCGCCGGCGCTCAGGCGCCAGCTCAGGCACCAGCTCAGGCTCCAGCTCAGGAGCCAGCTCAGGCTCCAGCCTGTTTCTTCTCTGAGGAGAGCAGAATCCTGTCGTTGTCGAGCTTCTCGCCCGCCCTCTGGGCAAACTTCTCCAGAAGATCCTCCACCATCATCGCCTCCCGCTCCCTGCCGGAGACGTCCAGGACGATCTTTCCGCCGTCCATCATGAGCGTGCGGTTTCCCATCTCCAGGGCCTGCGTCATGTTGT
>ONMH01000087.1 GCA_900318875.1 uncultured Lachnospiraceae bacterium
CCGAGGTCGTTGACACCGGTATCATTTGCGATCTCTCCGGATGCCGTCACGGTTCCGCCGGTTGCGTGGCAGTTCTCCACATCCGTTCCCTCGTCGCCGGCGATAAGAACGCCCGCGCACTGGGCAAAGATGTCATTGGAGCCCGTGAGCGCCACAATTGACGCCCCGTCGCAGTTTTTGATGAGCTTTCCGCTGATGGCGCCGATAAGGCCGCCCACCATCGTCGCTGCCGCGATCCGACTGTTCTCCCCGGAAAGGTCCACGTCGTCAATGACGGCATCCCCCGGAGACATAGCCAGCAGGGGCACCGGTTTCAAAGCCGCCTGCCACCGTGGCATCTGCGATCTTAAAGTCCGTAGGAAGTGCATCCCCGGAGGCCATGCCAAAGAGCCCGGTGCCATAGGTACCGGAGTCCTGGATGCAGGTAAGGCCTGTTATCGTATAGTCCTGCCCATTGAGAGTTCCCGTGAAGGCTGTCGCCTCGCTAGCGTTCTCCTCATCCTCCTCTCCCGGCGTAAGGGTGCCGATGGGTGCAAAGTTTGCAATACCGGGGAGGTCGATGTCCGCGGTCAGGACAGAGTTTTCGTCCAGGTTCCGTCGGATGGCAGAGAGCTGCTACACCGTCTCAATCTTCCAGGGATCCCCGACGGTTCCGCTTCCCCCTGCATAGCGTGAAGTCTCTGCCGCATAGGCCGGGACAGAATACGAGAGTGCCGTCAGCAGCATGCCTGCAGACAGAATATTGCTGTGCCTTGTTTTCATTTGCTGCCTCCTCACAATGGATGAGGAGCGATCTGTTATCTATGGCTCCGTGAATCTTTTCAACATGCCTTCCGTCTCTTTTCTTCCTCTCTGCCGCGTCCTTTGGCGGCAGCCGCGCGGGAATTCCCGCGAATCAGAGTCCTGGTGCCGCGGCATCGCGGGGGGCTCGTCCGAAAGGGACGTATCAGTGTCACTCCCAAATCTCTCCTTTTCCCTGTCATCCTGCGACGGCAAGTTCCGGGATGGTGCGTGCCCCCGTGATCCAGAGCCTCCAGTAGACCTCACGGCACCGCTCATAGCGGGCAAACAGAGTCCCTGCTGCCTTCTCATCCCCGTAGACCTTCCAGATCGGGGAAACTCCCCGGAGCGGTCTGCGATCCTGGCCTTCAGATGGGCAAGATCTGCAAAGAGACTCCTGCCGGGATAACCGTTCTCCGAGAGGAGCACCCGGACCTCTCTGTCCTTCAGGATGGCATCCAGCTGGGAGATGCGGAACAGAAGGATCAGTGCGGTTCCCTGTTCGCACCGCAGCGGATACAGCACAAGACCGGAGAGGCAGAGGTTCTGGTTGATGTCCCGGATCCAGGCGCGCAGCGCCTCTTCCGCCGGAAAGGTCACGTTGAAGATGCTCCCCGCCTTCATGCCCGCCAGCGTCGCCGCACAGCAGTCCACAAGGTGGAATTCCGGCATGCTCTTTTGCTTCTCGGAGAGAAGGTGCAGTGTCTCGGTGCTCATTGGAATCATTCTCCTTTCTGTTTCCGTTCACACGACAAGGGACGGCGCCGTATAAGCCTTTGCCATCCACTCCCGGTTGAGGGCAGCTCTTCCGGTTCCGTCCCGTCCAAAGGTCTCAAATTTTCTCACCAGGGTTTCTGTCTCCCGCTCCTCGCCGGACATCTCGCGGACAAACCAGGTCAGAAACTGCAGCGTGCAGGCATCGGCATCCTGCCTGGCCGCCTGAACGGAGCGGCTGACAGTTTCCTGGACGCGCCGTGCATGGCAGGGTGCTGTCAGAATCGGCTCCTCCAGCTTCCAGTCCCGGCTCTGCGATGCCGGAATTCCAGAAAGGATGGACGCCTCCCCGTTCTGGTGCAGAAACGAGCGCACCATCATGGCGCTGTCCGTTTCCTTTCTCGCCGCCACCTCAAACCAGTTTGCAAAACCGTGCAGCCGGCGGACATGATAGAAGTCCGCGCAGGCAAGGTAGTGGAAGGCAAGGGCGAAGGTCTCATTCATCTGTCGGTTAAGACACGCTGCTACCTGATCTGTCATCTGTTCTCTCCTCTGTGCTTTTCTCCGACAAGAAGCGCCGCAGCGCTCCCCAGCAGAAAGCCCCGGATCATTCCAGCAGGCACCCAGTTTTTGTAATCCGCCTCTGTCTTTTCCATCATTTCTCCTTCTGCCGCGTTCTTTGCGGCAACCGTGCGGGAATTTCTGCGAATCGGGGGCCCTGGTGCAGCGGCACCAGGACTGGTTTGAAAGAGACGTATCAACGTCACTTTCAAACCTCTCTCCTTTCTCTGCGATTTAGTTTAATATATATTATTATCGTAATGCAACTATAACTTACTTTTTCCTTTCTGTCACGCCATCCTGCATTGCAGGCGCTTCCCGCCCCTGCTACAGTTAGGGCATCTGATTGCAGGGAGGCATTTTCATGACATTGGACCAGCTGCGCTACATCATCGTGACCGCGGACACCGGAAACATCACCGAGGCGGCAAGGAAGCTCTTCATCTCCCAGCCAAGTCTCTCCAACGCCATCCACGCGCTGGAGAAGGAGATGCACGTCTCGATCTTTGTGCGTTCGAGCCGGGGCGTAACCCCGACGCCGGAGGGGGAGACGCTCCTTGGCTATGCAAGGCAGGTGATGGCGCAGATCGCCCTGATGGAGGAGGAATACCAGGGCACCGGCACCGCAAGGCGCCAGTTCTCGGTGTCCACCCAGCACTATTCCTTCTCCGTCAAGGCCTTCTCCCAGCTACTTCAGGAGTACCCTGGCCCTGAGTACCACTTCGCCATCCGGGAGACCAGAACCTACGAGATTCTGGAGGATGTCGCCTCCTTTAAGAGCGAGGTCGGCGTCCTCTACTGCAACGACTTCAACGAGGCGGTGATGACAAGGGAGTTCCGGGACCATGGACTCTCCTTTCACCTTCTGTTTGAGGCCACGCCCCACGTCTTTCTCTGTGCCTCCCACCCGCTTGCGAAAAAGGCCGTCCTCACCACGGAGGATCTGGATCCCTATCCCAGGCTCTCCTACGAGCAGGGGGATCACAACTCGTTCTACTTTGCCGAGGAGCTGCAGAGCACAAGGCGCTGCGCCAGGGACATTTCCGTCAGCGACCGTGCGACGCTCTTCAACCTCCTCATCGGCCTCTCCGGCTACACGATCTGCAGCGGGATTCTGAACACCGACCTGAACGGGGACAACATCGTGGCAAGGCCCCTTGCCGTGAAGGATGCCATGCGCATCGGGTACGTCGTAAAGGACGGCGTGCAGCCGGGGCGGTTTGCAAGGCGGTACATTGAGCTCCTCTCGAAGTACACGAAGGGGAGTGCGAACGAGCGCTCCGTCTGAGTGCAGGACGATCCTCCCACTTTCCTTCCCCCTCCTCCTCATAGCCTGAAACTATGGCAGCTCCGCAGAGAACGGTATTTTACGAATGGTTGACGGGTGCGTATACTGTGGCTCATCAACTTCAGAAAACAATCAGCCGAGGCGGAACAGACCGCCTCCAGAAAGAGAGGATGTCATGAGCCTGCACACACCGTTTCGTTTTGACTATGTCGGAAGTTTTCTTCGCCCGGAGGATCTGAAAACCGCAAGAAGGCAGTATGAGGAGGGACACATCTCCCGCGACGAACTGCGCGCCGTGGAGGATAAAGAGATCACAGACCTTGTCGCAAAGCAGAAGGCCACAGGGTACCACGTGATCACCGATGGGGAATTTCGGAGGGCCTACTGGCACCTCGACTTCATGTGGGGTCTTCAGGGCATTGACCACGTGGAGCTCCCCCACGGCTACTACTTTCACGGCGAGGAGACAACCCACGGCACCGCCCGCTGCACCGGAAAGATCTCCGGGGAGAACCACCCGTTTGTGAAGGACTTTCTCTTTGTGAAGCAGTTCGAGGATGAGAACACCATCGCAAAGCAGACGATCCCGGCCCCTGCGCAGACGCTGGCAGAGCTCTACCGTGAGGACAACGAGAAGATCACGAGGGCAATTTATCCCGATGAGAACGAGCTCATCGAGGACATCGCCGCAGCCTACCGGACGGTGCTCCGGGATCTGTACGAGGCGGGCTGCCGGAACGTGCAGTTTGACGACTGCACCTGGGGCATGCTCGTGGACGAGGGCTACCGGAAGAGCCGGGAGGGAAGCGGCGTCACCCTCGAGGAAGAGGCAGAGAGGTACCTGCGCGTCAACAACCTGGCTCTGGAGGGCCGTCCCGAAGACCTTGCCGTGAACACCCACATCTGCCGCGGCAACTACCACTCCACCTACGCCTGCAGCGGACCGTATGACAGGGTGGCGGACTACGTCTTTGCCAGAGAAAACGTGGATGCCCTCTACCTGGAGTACGACGATGCCCGCTCCGGGAGCTTTGCACCCCTTTCCAAGGTCCCGAAGGGCAGGAAGGTCGTCCTCGGCCTTGTCACCACAAAGCGCCCGGAGCTCGAAGACGAGGACGCTGTCATCGCAAGGATCCGGGAGGCAGAGCAGTACATCCCCCTCGAGAGGCTCTGTCTCTCCCCGCAGTGCGGCTTTGCCTCCTGCGAGATCGGAAACAAACTCACCGAAGAGGAGCAGTGGGACAAGCTCGCCCTCGTAAAGCACATCGCAGAGCGCGTCTGGGGAAGAGAAGCAGACTGACTTTTCCTTCCCGCTCCCGCACACAAAAAGCTGCCGGTCCGGAAATCAGGCGATTCCGGGCCGGCAGCTTTTTGGGCGAACAGGCGCTTTTGCAGGGCTTGAAACAGGCGGTCTTCTCTGTCAGCAGCCGCGTTCCCAAAGTCTGTCGCTCTCCTTCGACTGAACTGCCTCCGGTTGTTGGTGGCCTGTGCCAGTGCCGCGTGTTATGATGCAGCGGGAAGCTCCCCTCCCATTGCATCGCAATGGAAGGGGGTGTCTTTTCCGCTGCGGATTGCTCCGTTTGCGTTTGATGGTCCGTGCAGATGCCCCGGAAGTGTGACCCAGCCGCTGTCTGTGCCGATGCAGGACCGCCCACAGCGGCCTCCGATCCATCGGGCAAAGGAAGCACTCCGGAAGACTTTGATGGGAATTTCATGATTAGACTGGTTTGCCGGCTTTCCGAACCCATAAGCCGTCGCTTCGGTGCGAAAGATCGGCGAAAGACAGGAAGTGCAAATGGGAAAACATTCTTTTGGGGAGCAGATCGTGCAGGTTGTCCTGATGCTGATCCTGTTCCTTCTCGTGGTCCGCTCCGCAGGCCTCTCCCGGCAGATCCAGGGCACTTCCCGGGTCATCAACTACGCCGGAATCGTGCGGGGCTGCAGCCAGCGGGTAGTCAAGCGGGAGCTCTGCGGAGAGACCTCGGATGACCTCATTGCCTATCTCGATGCCATCCTGAAAGAGCTCCGGGAGGGCGGGGACACCTATCAGCTGACATCCCTTCCGGATCCCGCATACCAGGAAGGGCTCTCCCGGCAGGAGACGCAGTGGAACACCCTCAAGAAGGAGATCGCAGCAGTCCGGTCGGGAGAAGGCGACGCCGCAAAGGCCGCTCTCCTCTCCGAGAGCGAGTCCTACTACGACCTCTGCAACGAGACGGTCTCCCAGGCAGAACAGTACTCGGAAGGCCTGATTCGCAGCTCCGCCACCCTCTGGTGGTTTCTGATTCTGGACCTTCTCCTGCAGACGGTGATCATCCTGCATCGCACCGTCATCGCCACACGCGTCTTCCACCGAAATATTCTCATGGAGCAGAAGACCTATCTTGACTCCCTCACCGGAGTCTACAACCGCCGCTGCTACGACGATCTTCTGCATGAGCTCGGCCAGGGCGAGGCCTACAGCGTGATCTTTATCGATCTGGATCACCTGAAGCTGGTCAACGACACCTACGGCCATGACGCGGGGGACCGCTACATCCAGCACTCCGTAAAATTCATCCAGGCACAGTTCCGAACCACCGACATGATGTTTCGCCTGGGCGGGGATGAATTCCTGCTCTACCTAAAGGGCTGCAGCGGAGAGGTCGCCCTTCGCCTGATCTCCAAGGCCTGGGATGCTGTGGCACAGGATGCCTCCCTGGGACATAGCTGCAGCTTCAGCTACGGCATCTGCGCTGTCGGGGCGGCAGAGCAAAAGTCCCTGAAAGAAGCTGTCCATGAGGCAGATCAGGCGATGTACCGGTTCAAAAAGGCCCATGGGGACGCCCGGGAAATCTGAATACAAAGCGAACAGGCTTTGCGGACAGGCTTTGCTCCCGAGAGGGCGTGCCTGTCCGCTTTCGTTTTCGATCTAGTTTTTCCTGCCTCACGCAAGTGTCAGGAGCAAAAAGATCAGGGTCAGGATCGGAAGACCGCCCTGCATGAGGAGAATCCTGGGCTGGCTCGACACCGCGCCGTAGGCGGCAACCAGAATGATATAGACCATGAGCACCGCGGTCATGGCAAGGCTCGCAAAGCAGAACACTGCCAGCAGGATCAGCACCCCCAGAAGGCCGTTGTAAACGCCCTGATTCTTCAGCAGGGTCTTCACCGTGTCCTGCCTGAGCGTGTCCTGCGGGATTTTGAAGACCTCACTGGTCTTCTTCGAGGTGGGGACCAGGGTCTCCAGATAAAAAATGTAGATGAACTCCGCTGCGGTGAGCACCGCGAGGATTGTGGCAATGGTTCGGATCATGAGAAATGCCTCCTTTGGACCCTCTATATGCTTGTGTACAATTATATTTTACACAACTTGTCAAGTACTGCAGCTTTTCAGCTCTCTCCCGGTTCCTGGTACACGGCAGGATTTCCCGGCGTTGTGACGAGAACGCACTGCTTTCCGTACAGGAGGGATGCCGGGATCCGCCAGGGTCTCCCGGTCCCAAAGCAGTCAGCGGCAAGCTCCCCGTCCACGATGAGTTCCGCAACGTCAAAGGATTCCCGGATCTCCACAAAACCGCAGGGACTTGAGACCGAGAGCTTCCAAAAGGAGCGCGGCCGGACGCCGCCAAGAAAGAGCTCCTCCTCATAAGGCGGCGTAAAGGAGGCCTCGCAGGGCTCTTTTCGCAGCACTGCCTGCTGCCAGGAGGCGTCCGGGACCGTGTGGGATATCCGCCTCCCCCCATCAAAGGTCCAATAGCGCTGCGTGCCGCCCTCGATGGCATGAAGTGTCCCGTCCAGGCAGTACCAGTTCGAATGATCTCCGAGGACGAGTTTTCCGTCGAGGCGGCGCAGGTATTGCGCCTGCGCAAAGGGAAGGGTGTGGATTCGGGTTTTCCCAAGGTCTGCGATAGCTGCCTCCCCCTCCCGCTCTGTCCACTCCTCTTTGTCCGCAAAGCAGTAGTGCGCAGGGATGCCGGGGATCTGGGCAAAGAACCAGTCATCTCCCTGCCGGCAGATGGGCTGGGCGGTGGCAAAGGAGAGCTCCCGCTCCCCCACCTGCATCCGGAACGGGAAGAAAAAGGACACGTCCTGTGTGACATCGATGGCGGGAAAACAGATCCCCTCTGCCTCGATCACCAGGTTTTTCCAGGGATCCAGCACCTTGTGGCGCTGGTGATGATTGACAAAGACGAAGCCGGACCTGCCGTCGGTGCGAAGGGCTGCTCTCGGGGTGGTTCCATCCTCCGGGGTCGGCGTCTTTTTCGAGGGGACATAAGGCATTGGGGCGAGACATTCCCCGAAGTCCTCCGCAAACAGGTGCAGAAGATTCAGCATCCCGTACTGCGGCCGCGCCTCCCCGTACTCGGAGAGTGCCGTGTCAAAGTCGTAGTTCCGGATTGGGTAGTCGTTGGGATAGCCGGTGGCGCGGCTTTCCTGAAACGTGCTGTGCTTCCCGATCTGGTTTGTTCCGCCGTGGTACATGTAGTAACCGATCAGGTTGTTGCCGGAGCCGAGCTTGCACAGGGACAGGGCATAGGCATCCATCGGAGAGATTCTGACTCTCCGATGGTAGGTGGACTGCTGCCCCGGTCCCAGCTCGCAGGTGGCAAAGGGATAGCGCTCATAGGGCAGGTGCCAGCCGTCCGGAGTGGTCTGCTGCATCAGATCTGCGCCCACTGCCGCATCGTTCCGCTCTTTGCGGAAGACATAGTGGGGCGAGAGCGGCAGGGGACCCGTCCCCTCGCTCCAGGGGGCATCCGGATAGGCGGAAAAGACCGGGAGGACCTCATCCACCGGGATTCTCGCGCCGCTTGCCGCATTCCAGCCGGTCACCGTGTACAGGGGAACCCGAAAGCCGATCTCCTCCGCCATTCTCTTCAGCGTCAGCAGGTGCTGCGCCCCATCCGTCAGCTCGTTCTCAAGCTGCACGGCGATCACCGGGCCGCCATCCTCGTAGAAGAGGCCCTGTACCTGCCGAAAGATGGCGGTATACCACCTCCGCACCAGCTTCAGATAGGCAGGATCATCCGTGCGCAGAGGAAGGCCCTTGTGCAGGAGCCAGTCAGGGAAGCCTCCGTTTCTCGCCTCGCCGTGAGCCCATGGGCCGATCCGCAGTACCACAAAGAGGCCCTGCTGCCCGCAGAGCTCCACAAAGGTCCGGACGTCGTTCTCCCCGGAGAAGTCATAGACTCCCTCCTCTTCCTCATGGCAGATCCAGAACAGGTAGGTGGAGACGAGACGGATGCCGCCCGCCTTCATCTTGGCAATCTCCCTCGCCCAGTCCGCCCGCGGGCAGCGGGAGAAGTGAAACTCCCCCATGACCGGAAGCCAGGGGGTCCCGCCCTTCGTAAGGTACTGGCTGGTAAGGTCAACAGGGTCCGTGTCCCGGTTGTATCTTCCGAGGTTCAGGTGATGCCGAAGGACAACCGGCGGCTTCCCGTCCACAAACTGGCAGTGCATAGAATCTCTCCTCCTTTTCCTATCCCTGCATGATACAGGCAGACACCGTCCCTGTCCACGCATCTTTCACACATTTTTTCTCAGTTTCTGCTCCTGTGGGGGCAGGACGAAAAATGTCCCCGGGAACCAGCAGTACCGGTATCCAAG
>ONMH01000045.1:0-8051 GCA_900318875.1 uncultured Lachnospiraceae bacterium
GCGATGGGCGCCATGATGATCGCCAACAACACCGTCAACGATGCCCTGCAGGTGGATGTGTAAGCATCTGTCCCCGGCAGGGCGGTTTTTTCCGCCTTCGTTTTCCCTTTCATCTGCTTCTTGCAAAACCCCCGCGGTGCAGTACAATACCTAATTGTAAGCGCTTTCAGGTTTTTCAGATCCTTCACAGGAAGGAGGACTGCAGATGAACATTTACGACATCGCCCGGATGGCAGGTGTCTCCATTGCCACCGTCTCCCGCGTGGTCAACGGCTCGGATAAGGTCAGTGAAAAAACCAAGCAGCGGGTGCTGTCCGTGATCGAGGAGGCGGGATATACCCCCAACGTGTTTGCCCAGGGTCTTGGCCTGAATACCATGCACACCGTGGGCATCATGGTGCCCCGGATCGACGACATGTATATGGCGGCGGCGGTCTCCTACCTCGAGCAGAACCTCCATCGGAACGGGTACGAGTGCATCCTGAGCTGCAGCGGCTTTGAACTGGAGCGCAAACAGTCTCACGCCTCCATGCTCCTGTCCAAGCGCATCGATGCCCTGATCCTGGTGGGCTCCACCTATGCGGGGAACGGGGCCAGCTCCCAGCAGACCGACTACATCCGCGCGGCGGCAAGGGAGGTCCCGGTCTTTGTCATCAACGGCCTGGTGGAGGGCGAGAACGTCTATGCCAGCATTTCGGACGACAGGAAGGCGACCTTTGCGGTGACAAAGAGCCTCATCGAGCGGGGCAGGAAGCGCATCCTGTTTCTCACCGACTCCCAGTCCTACTCCGCCCAGCAGAAGATGCGGGGATATGAACAGGCGCTCACAGAGGCGGGATATCCGGTGCTGGGGGAGTTAAAGCTTCGAGTTGCGCGCAGCAGGATCCACTACGTCCGGGATCTTCTCCTGGAGTACAAGGCGCTCCAGTACGACAGCGTCGTGGCGACCGAGGACACTCTGGCCGCAGGTGCCCTCAAGTATGCCCTTGCCAAGGGCATGCAGGTGCCGGGGGACATCAGCATCGTCGGGTACAACAACTCTGTGGTGGCGGTGGCCGCAGAACCCGAACTCACCTCCGTGGACGGGAGGCTCGAGGAGCTCTGCAACAACACCTGCGAGCATTTGTTAAAGGTGCTCAAGGGGGAGAAGGACGCCGTCCCCGCAGTGGATGTCGTCAGCGCGATGCTGGTCAAGCGCTGTACCACGGACTTTTGACCTTCCCGGGAGGGGCGTTTGGCTCCGCCCGGGTCTTTTTCTGTTCCAGTATGTAAACGCTTACAATTTCTTCTTGACGAGACTGTATCATGGGAATATATTGTTCGTGTAAGTCCTTACATCGTAAGGGGGAACAGAATTGCGATCAAACATCGAAAGGAGAACTTCCATGAAGGCATTTATGGACAAGGATTTCATGCTGAAGAATGAGACAGCCAAGCACCTGTTTCATGACTATGCAGAGGATCTGCCGATCATCGACTACCACTGCCACATCCCGCCCAGGGAGATCTATGAGGACCGCCGCTATGACAACATCGCGCAGGTCTGGCTCGGAGGAAAGAACCCGGATGGCTCTTACTTCGGAGACCACTACAAGTGGAGAGTGATGCGCAGCAACGGGGTTCCGGAGGAGCTGGTCACTGGCAGCGCGGATCCCTATGACAAGTTTCTGGCGTTCACGAAGGCTCTGGAGATGGCAATCGGCAATCCCATGTACCACTGGAGCAACCTCGAGCTCCACAAGTACTTCGGCATCACCGAGCCCCTGACGGAGAAGAATGCAAAGGCGATCTGGGACAAGACCTCGGACATGCTCCAGCATGATCCGAACCTGACCGTGCGCGGCATCATCCGCCAGAGCAACGTCAGGTACGTGGGCACCACGGATGATCCTGCGGACTCCCTGGAGTGGCACGAGAAGCTGGCGAAGGTGAAGGACCTCGGCTTTATGGTCTGCCCCTCCTTCCGCCCGGACAAGGCAGTCAACATCCAGCGCCCCGGCTTTGCCGCATACATGGACAAACTCGCTGCCAGCGTCGGCAAAGAGCACCTAAGCTCGATCCAGGACGTCCTCGATGCCCTGAATGATCGGATCGACTTCTTCAAGGCCCACGGCTGCCGCGCATCGGATCACGGTCTTGACTATGTTCCGTTCCGCACCTGCTCCCTCGAGGAGGCAGACGGAATCTATCGCAAGGCGATGCGGGGCGAGGCGCTGACCACCGAGGAGATCGAGAAGTACCAGACGACGGTTCTCCTCTCTCTGGCGCGCAAGTACCACAAGGAAAACATCGTCATGGAGATTCACTACTCCTGCACGAGAGACAACAACAAGCGCATGTTCCGGCTGGAGGGACCGGATACCGGTTTCGATATGATTGCAAAGAGCACCTGCTACAACCAGCTGGCAGAGCTCTTCTCCGCCCTCGATGAGACCTCGGAGCTTCCCAAGACCATCGTCTTCTCCCTGGACGAGGCGGACTTCAACCAGATCACCACATGCCTGGGCTGCTTCCAGAGCGACGAGATCCCCGGCAAGATGCAGCTGGGCGCCGCATGGTGGTTCCTGGACACGAGAGATGGCATGGAGGCTCAGATGAAGTCCCTCGCCAACCTCGGCCTTCTCGGAAACTTTGTCGGCATGCTCACCGACTCCCGCTCTTTCCTCTCCTACACAAGGCACGACTACTTCCGCCGCATCGCCTGCAACCTGATCGGCCAGTGGGTGGAGGACGGCGAGTACCCGAACGATGAGGAGAGCCTGAGGAAGATCGTCCAGGGCATCAGCTACAACAATGCAGAGCGCTATTTCGGGATCTGAGATCCCGCGAATCATTTCGGGGTCTCATGGGGCGCAGAAGGGAAAACAAAAATGGCACAGAAATTAAACTATGACGTGTTAAAGAAATCCGGATACACCGGGTATATCAAGGAGTCCGCACCGGTCAAGGTCCTGCAGTTCGGCGAGGGTAACTTCCTCCGGGCTTTTGTGGACTACTGGTTTGATATGTCCAACGAGAAGGCGGACTGGAACGGAAAGGTTGCGCTGGTACAGCCCATCGCGCAGGGCCTGACAAAGCTCATCAACGAGCAGCAGGGCCTCTACACCCTCTATCTTCGCGGCTCGGAGAACGGCAAGCCCGTCAACAACAAGCGGGTGATCTCTGTGGTGGATGCCTGCTACAACCCCTATGATGCGGCGGACTGGGAGAAGATCCGCAGGATCGCAGTCAGCGATGACCTCGAGTACATGGCTTCCAACACCACCGAGGCCGGCATCACCTACGATCCCACCTGCAAGATGACGGACTGCCCGCCGTCCTCCTTCCCGGCCAAGGTGACCGTGCTCCTGTACGAGCGCTTCAAGGCAGGCAAGCCCGGCATTGTCTTCCTCTCCTGCGAGCTCATTGACGCCAACGGCCAGGAGCTCAAGAAGGACGTCTTAAAGCATGCGAAGGACTGGAACCTGGGCGATGACTTTGCCTCCTACATCGACAGGGACTGCCTCTTCTGCTCCACGCTGGTGGACCGCATCGTCCCCGGAAGAATCCGCGATCCCAAGGAGGTCGAGGAGCTGACGAAGGAGAACGGCTATGAGGACGCCCTGCTGGATGTGGGCGAGGTCTTCGGTGTCTGGTACATCGAGGGGCCCAAGGCCCTGGAGGACAAGCTCCCCTTCAAGAAGGCCGGTCTCAATGTTCACGTCGTCCCGGAGGTCGCTCCTTACAAGAAGAGAAAGGTCCGCATCCTCAACGGCGCCCACACCGGCTTTGTCCTCGGCGCCTATCTTGCCGGGCAGGACATCGTCCGTGACTGCATGCACAACGAGACGATCCACGCCTTCATGAACAAGATCCTCTACGACGAGGTCATTCCGATCCTTCCGCTGGACAAGGCAGACTGCGAGCACTTCGCCGCGGCTGTGACCGACCGGTTCAACAACCCCTTCGTCGATCACCTGCTGATGAGCATCTCCTTAAACTCCACCTCCAAGTGGAAGGCAAGAGATCTGCCGTCTCTTCTGGAGTACTTTGAGAAGTTCGGAAAGCTTCCCAAGGCGCTGTGCATGGGCTTTGCTGCCTACATCGCCTTCTACAGCACCAACCTGCAGAGACGCGAGGCGGATGCCCTGGTAGCAAAGCGCGCAAAGGGCAACGAGTACCGGATTCAGGACGACGCCTGGGTTCTGGACTTCTACTGGGATCACCGGGATGCCGATGACAAGACACTGGTCCACGATGTCCTCTCCAACGAGAAGATGTGGGATCAGGATCTGACAAAGGTAGCAGGCCTGGAAGACACCGTGTATGCAGATCTTCAGAAGATCCGCAGGGACGGCGCAGAGGCAGCGTACAAGAGCGTGCTCTGATCGTTTCCTCTTCCCGAAAGACCAAAGACAATCCAAAAGCGGAACACAGAGAGACTGTTCTCTGTGCTCCGCTTTTTTATTCTTCGCCTGATTTTTGCCCTGTCTTTCAAGACCCCAGGCGGGCAGAAATTGCACTCCCTCCATCAGAGGTCTTCGCTGTCACCGCTGTTCAGAACAAGGCCGGACAATCCGTGAATGTAGGCGTCTGGATCCCTGCTGGAGGAATCGGTGAAGGTCGCCCGGATCGCGGCGGAGCAGTTTCCGCTCCACTCTCCGGCACTTCGCACGGACGCGATCTCCTTTCGGATCTTTCCGGCAAGCGCCCGCACGTCTTCCTTCCTGTCAAATTTCAGGAGGATGCAGAAATAGCTCTCCTGGACTCTCCCGACCACACAGCCCGGTCCACCGCAGTCCCGCAGGATGGCGCCGATTTCCCGCAGCAGGCAGTGCCCGGAGCCATCTCCATAGAGCTTTACGATTTCCCGGTATTCCGGGACATAGATATCGATCATGGCAAAGTCATCGCCGGAGCGCCAGTGCTCCAGAAGATAGGAATAGACACTGTCCGAGATGCCGCGGGTATTGGACAGTCCCGTGACAGGATCGATGATGGAGCGCCTTTTCTCTGCGCTGAAGAACTGACGCATCTCTTCTGCGTCGACCACGGTGCCCAGGATTCCGATGATTCTGCCATCGCGGAAGATCGGCACCTTGCTTGCGAGGATCTCCCGGTTTTGGCCGTTCACGATGCAGTCCCCTCTGCGCAGGCAGATCTTCTTCCCGGATTGCAGGATCTCTTCTTCGTCCTTCCGGAAGGGTTCCGGGTCGATGTGCCACATCATGTCCTCATCCGTCTTCCCGATGATCTCCTTCTCGGACTGCATGCCATAGAACTTCAGAAAGCTCTCGCTCGCGCCGACAAACCTCCTGTTGGCATCCTTCCAGAAATACAGACGGTTCGCATTCATGACGAGATTCTTCCAGAGCACGGAATCGGTTATCCTGCTGCCCGGCTTGCTGGTTCCGATGTCGGAGAGCGAAGCGGCAATCCTTTTGAGGTCCTCTTCCTTGAATCCCGTCTGGATCATGACATGCACGGCCTTGTTGAAGTCAGACCGCTGCATCGGGATGATGATGTGGAGAAACCAGTGGTACTCTCCCGACGCCGTGATACTCCGAAAGATGCCCATGAGCGTATGGCTCTGCTCCTGCTCGAGGCGGGACTTCATGGTGGAGATGTCGACGAACTGCGCAAACCGGCTCTGATCGGGGAGGTAGCAGTAATTCGACGTCCAGGAATGGATCACCGCGGAGAGGTCATTGCGCAACGCGCCAGCCTCCATGGGCTGATCCGACAGGGAGGATTTCACGCTCTGAATCGTGCCCTGTGCAAGGTCGTAGATGGCGATGTCGCTGCACATGTAGTAGAGATCGCTCATGGCCCCCATCGTCACCTGCTGGAAATTCCCGACGTCGAGTTCCACGTACTGGATGTGGACGGTATAGAGATAGTGGTTCCCCTGTTTTGCCGCCACGGATCCTGAAAGCTGCATGTAGTGATCTCCGGAGGGGTAGGCCGTGGTCTGGGTGCCAGGGAGCTTTCTAAGCTGCTGATCCGCGTATTTCCTGTGGAAGATGTGAATCGGATCCCCCGGGGTATTCATCTTGCGTTCCCAATCCGTCAGATCGCAAACCTGGTCTCTGCAGAGAATCTCCCGGTAGGCATCGTTGACAAACAGAAGCCGAAAGCGGACGCCGTCGTCCTCCACGACGCAGAGCGGCTTGTCGGTGAGGTAATCGATGCGGCTCAGCTTTGTGAGATAGGATCTCCGCATCGCCGGCTCCACAGACAGGCCCCGGTTTTGCAAATAGGCAGGCATCTCTTCAATCGGCATGGGAGGGGCAAAATAGTAGCCCTGAATCTTCTCACATCCGATTGCCCGCAGGAACTGAAACTGCTCTTTGGTCTCCACACCCTCTGCCAGCGTGGAGATGTTCAGCTTCTTCGCCATCCGCACGATGGAGATGAGGATCTGCCGGGACTTCTCATCAAAGTCCTCGAGAAACGACATGTCGAGCTTCAGCTCGTCAAAGGAATACTTTTTCAGAACGCCGAGGGACGAATACCCCGACCCGAAGTCATCCATCCAGACCTTATAGCCCATCTGGTGGAACCTGCGGATGAAGGCGTCCACCTTGTCCATGTCTTTGACAAAGGCGCTCTCCGTGACTTCCAGGTTGGTGAACTCCCTCGGCACGCCGTACTTTCGGGAGATCCCCTCGATGGCATCCGGGAGGTCGTCATGCAGAAAGTCCTTGCGGGAGAGGTTCACCGAGACCGGGATCAGGTTGCTGCCCCGCTGCTTTCTCTGCACATAGTTGCGGCATACCTGCTCGAACATGTAGAGGTCCAGCTGGTAGATTTGGCCGGTCTCCTCCAGGATGGGGATGAACCATCCCGGAGAGATCATGCCGTACACCGGATCGATCCACCGCACCAGCGCCTCACAGTTGCAGACGGATGCGGTCATCGACCGGATCACGGGCTGATAATAGACCTGAATCCAGCCGTTCTCCAGCGCCTTGTCAAAGTTCCGCAGGATGTGAAACTTGCGTGCGGTGTCCTCCTGGATGCGGCTGTCAAACCAGGCATAGGTGGAAACTTCTGTCTTTTGGATGGATTCGCAGGCAAGTCTTGCCTGATCACAGGCATCGGTCAGTCTCGTGCCGTCGTCAGCAAACCGAACGATCCCCGTCTTTACGGCCAGGTTGTTTCCGCCATCCAGCTCTCGCATCTCGGAAAATAGCGCATCCAGCTTTTCCTCGATCTGATCCTCTTCGGCAAAGGCAACGAAGTGGTCGCTCTCAAAGCGGGAAGCCTGGTCCCTGCCAAACTGGGCCTCGATCAGCCCTGCCAGGCAGCAGATCTGCTTGTCTCCGACCTTCAGGCCATATCTGCTGTTGTACTCCTTCAGCCCACACAGGTCGAAGTACAGGACGACGGGGGTCTTCCCCTCCCCACGGATTTTCCCGATGCCGGCCGTGGCATGATCGAGGAAGTGGGTCATGTTCGGAAGGCCCGTCAGAACGTCATAGTTCTTGGAGAACTCCGTACTCTCCGAGGCGGAATCCCTTCCGGAGAGCGTGGTCAGCA
Organism: uncultured Lachnospiraceae bacterium; assembly: GCA_900318875.1. GTDB lineage: Bacteria > Bacillota > Clostridia > Lachnospirales > Lachnospiraceae > CAG-791. The sequence continues at coordinate 7,522 of ONMH01000045.1, forward strand.
CCGCCTTGACGAATTGGTCGCTGCCCGCATCCGAGGTCTCGTCTGTGTAGGTGATGAAGGCCATGCTTGTTCCATCTATTGTGATATGTCTTCCCGTTCCGTGAATCACATGGTACTCGGACTGATCCTCCCGCCTGTTGCGGAAGACGATATCGTACACACCGTCTCCTGTGGCAAAGCGATAGGAGGACTCTTCCATCCGGGCGATGTCATCGGGGTGAACATTTCGGTACAGGTTGATGCCCAGGCTGTAGATGGCTTCCTGGAAGCTGTCGTATCCGAAAAATGCAAGATAAGCCCGGAGACGAGGAGCGGCTTGATCTGATCCTCGATATACTGATACACCGCCATCGGGATCGGAATGTTCTCGATAAAAGCGCGCGTTTCCGCTGAAAACTCATAGGTTTTCATGCTTTTTTCCTCCTGCCATCTGCTGCAAGCCGGAATCTGCAGAATTCCCGACAAAAATCATAACGGCAGGACCATCTGCAAATAATCCGCAGCAATTCGATAAAATGAGTATACCATGC
>ONMH01000045.1:8071-16403 GCA_900318875.1 uncultured Lachnospiraceae bacterium
CAGGATTTTGCGGATCTTCGCCCGGATCCGCTGCTGAGCGTTGTCGATGGACTTGGGGGACCGGTCCAGGTTTATGGCGATTTCCGTGTAGGACAGACCCTTCAGCTGGAGCTCGAGGACCTGTTTTTCCAGGGGGCTGAGCCTCTTTGCAATCTTCTCCTCGAGAATGCGCGTGTTCTCTCTTCCCACGATCTGCTCTTCCGGCGTTGCCTCCTCTCCCGCCAGGGTGTCCTCAATGCTCGGGGAGGGCAGGCCCTCCTCATCACTTCCGTTTTCGCCCTTTGTGTAGAGGGAGATGGCGCTGTTTAAGGGGAGGTGCTTTTTTCTGCCGGATGCCTGTACAGCGCTGTATATCTGCCTTGTGACGCACAGGGAGGCGAAGGTGAAAAAGCTCGCATCCTTCTTTGGGTTGTAGTCCCGCACTGCCTTGAACAGGCCCAGCATCCCCTCCTGCAGGATGTCCTCCCGGTCCGCACCGATCAGATACAGAGGCCTTGCCTTCTGGATCACGAGGCCCTTGTATTTTTCCATCAAAAAATCAGTCGCAGCGGTATCCCCGCTGCGGCTGCGTTCGATCAGTTCATGATCCCCAAGGGAACTCAGATCCTTCTTTGTCACAGAACCTCCTTATCCCTTTGCGGGAAGCGCCCTCTGGCGGACGATCTCATAGGAGAGTACTGCCATCGCGACGGAGGCGTTCAGGGAGTTGATCTCTCCCTTCTGCGGGATGCCGGCGACCATGTCGCACTTCTCCCGCACGAGCCGGGAGACGCCCTCTCCCTCTGCGCCAATCACAAGACCGATCGGTCCCCGCAGGCTGAGCTCTGTCATCGGCGTTCCGTCCATGTCGGCGCAGACAAACCAAAGGCCCTTCTCCCTAAGCTCTTCCATCGTCCGTGCCATGTTTGTGACCCGCACAACCGGGGTGTAGTTGATGGCTCCGGCTGAGGCCTTTGCCACCGTTGCGGTAAGGCCAACTGCCCGGTCCTTCGGGATGATGACGCCATGAGCGCCGCAGACGTTGGCAGTCCTGAGGATCGCCCCCAGGTTGTGGGGATCCTCGATGCCGTCGAGGAGAATGAAGAAGGGATCCTCTCCCCGCTCCGCTGCCCTTGCAAACAGATCCTCCATCTCGGCGTAGTGGTAGGCGGCGAGCACTGCGATGACGCCCTGGTGCTTGCCGGTCTCCGACATCTGATCGAGGCGCTCCCGGTTGACAAAGCGGATCGGTGTCCCGGCCTTTGCCGCCAGGCGACGGATGGTAAGGAGCGTTCCGTCCTCACTTCCATCGAGGAGATAGAGGCGGTCCACCGTCTTTCCCGCCCGGAAGGCCTCCGTCACGGCGTTTCTGCCCTCGATGCGGGACTCGTTCCCGCCGATGCCGATGTCCTTTTCTTCCGGCCCCTCCATCGGGCGGGGGATGGTATCTACTTTTTTCTCAGCAGGACGTTTGCGTTCTGCGGGCTTTTTCCCTCTGTCCCCAGATCTGCTTTCCTGCTGTTTCCTTGCGTATTCCTTCACGGAGAGTTTTCGCTTCATCATCCGTTCTCTGTGTTTCCTTTCGAAAGATCTGACAGGCTCTCCTGCATCAGCTCCAGAAACCGCGGGAGGCAGTCCTTCATGTAGAGGTAGCCGCAGAGCGTTTCCAGTGCGGTGGCCTTCATGTACTCCTGCAGGGTGGCATTCTTTGCGTGGTGCTCCGGGCTTGCGTGCAGGCCTCTGCGGTAGATGTCTGCCTCCTCTTCCTTCAGATGGGGCTGCATGGCATCTCCGATTCTCGCCTGTGCCTTCGCACTGACATAGTCTCTGGAGGTTTCGTTGTGCATCTTTGCAGCCTGCCGGTTTCCCCTGCCAAACACGATGGTCCTCGCGATCAGGCTGTAGACCGCATCACCGAGGAAGGCAAATGCAAGCGGGGAGTAGGACCGAAGGTCCTTCTCCTTCTCTCCGAAGGCGGAGAGAACCGCTTCTTTAAAGTCTGGGCTGGTCTTGTTCTGGCTCAGTCCTTCTTCCATTTCGTTCCCTCTTTGGTGTCCATCAGGGTGATGCCCTTGTCAGAGAGTTCCTTGCGGATTGCATCCGCCTTTGCGTAGTCCTTTGCCTTCTTGGCCGCAGCACGCTCTGCGATCTTCTCCTCGATCCAGGCGGCCTCGTCGCCTGCCACATCCTGCTTTCTCTCGGCAATGATGCCAAGGACATCGGTCAGGGTCAGGAGCTCCTTCCTGAGGGCCTCCAGATAGGCCTTCGAGGCATCCGGCTTTGCGTTTGTGTTGACAAAGCGCACAAGGTCAAAGATATCAGAGATCGCATCGGCGGTGTTGAAGTCATCGTCCATGTGCTTCTCGAAGGAGACGCGGAAGGCATCTGCTGCCTTGAGGCTCTCCTTCTCCTCGTCCGTCATCGGGACATCGGCGGCACTGCCAAGGACGAAGTTCAGGTTGTCCATGCAGCCTGTGATGCGCTCATAGGAGGCCTTCGCGGAGTCCATGAGGGCTGCGGAGAAGTTTAAGGGGCTTCTGTAGTGGGCAGAGAGCATGAGGAGCCGCAGCACCTGCGGATCGTAGATGGCGTCGATCTCCCGGACGGTCTTGAAGTTTCCAAGGGACTTGGACATCTTGTGGTTATCGATGTTCAGGAAGGCATTGTGCATCCAGTAATGGACGAACGGCTTTCCGTTTGCGCACTCGGACTGGGCGATTTCATTCTCATGGTGCGGGAAGATCAGATCCTCGCCGCCGGCGTGGATGTCGATGGTATCTCCAAGATACCGCTTGCTCATGACGGAGCACTCGATGTGCCAGCCGGGACGGCCCTGGCACCAGGGGGAATCCCAGTAGGGCTCCCCTTCCTTCTTCGGTTTCCACAGGACGAAGTCTAAGGGATCGCGCTTTTGCTCCTCGCCGGAGACCGCAATGCCGCGCATGTTGAACTGGAGGTCATCGAGGTTCTTGTGGGAGAGCTTTCCATACTGCCGGTCGCTGTGGACCGAGAAGTACACGGTACCGTCGTCCACGACATAGGCGTGCCCGCTGTCGATCAGCTCCTGGATCATCTCGATCATCCCTGCGATTTCCTTTGTCGCCTGGGGATGGGTCGTGGCGGGCTTGACGTTGAGATCCGCCATGTCCTTTTTGCACTCTTTGATGTAGCGCTCGGAGATGACAGAGGCGTCCACGCCCTCCTCGTTTGCCTTTTTGATGATCTTGTCATCCACATCGGTGAAGTTCGAGACGTAGTTGACCTTGTAGCCCTTGTACTCAAAGTAGCGGCGCACGGTGTCAAAGACGATCATCGGGCGCGCGTTTCCGATATGGATCAGGTTGTAGACGGTGGGACCGCAGACATACATGCGGACCTTCCCCTCCTCAATCGGCTTGAACTCCTCGAGCTGCAGTGTTTCGGTATTGAATATCTTAATCATGTCTTTTTCTCTTTGCTGTTGTTGTAAGCCGGCTCAGAGCTCTGAGTCGGTGAGTGAGATGTTTGCCTCTTCGGCGTGCTCCTCGGTGCCTTTCGCCTCTTCCCTGCATGCCCCGGCCTTTTTCATCTGGACATTCAGAAGGGTCCTCTCCTCTTCGAGTTCCCGCTGGGTCTCGGAGAGCTTTCTTGCCAGCTCATCCCGCTCGTTCTCGACCTTGTGGATGTCCGCCCGGATCTCCCGGACCTGATCCTGGAGATCGAGGAGCTGGTTGGTCAGCGCGGACTGGCCGCGGTTCAGACAGCTGATGTCGATCTGCACCGGATCCGGGAAGTGGATCTGGTCGAGATCGTTCTTGCCGGGGGTCAGCATCTTGACGACGCGTCCCGGAACGCCGACCACCGTGCAGCCCTGTGGGACATCGTGCAGGACCACGGCACCTGCCGCGATCTTGCAGCCGTCCCCGATCGTGATGTTGCCCAGGACCTTCGCCCCGGAGCCGATCATTACGTTGTTGCCGATGGTGGGATGGCGCTTGCCCTGCTCCTTCCCGGTGCCGCCCAGAGTGACGCCCTGGTAGAGGGTAACGTTGTCACCGACAATGGCGGTCTCGCCGATCACGACACCGGTGCCGTGGTCGATAAAGAAGCCTTTCCCGATCGTTGCCCCGGGATGGATCTCGATGTTGTACTTTCTCGCTGCCCGCTGGGAGATCTGCCTTGCCCGGAAGTAGTGCCCCTTCAGGTACTGCTTGTGGGCTTTGCGGTAGGCAAGCATGACGTGAAAACTCGAGTAGAGGAAGACCTCCCAGTTGCTGTGCATGGCGGGGTCCCGTTCCCGGATGACCCGAATCTCCTCTTTGATCTCACTGAGTAATCCCATATGCGTTCGTTCACGCCGGATGAGTGCTCCGCTCCGGCGCTTCCTCCTCGTTGGTTACTTTCCCTGCCGCATCGGGCAGGCGGCGCAGCCGCCCTGCGGTGAGGCAAACGCAGAGACATCCCGGGAGAGCATGTCCTCCGGGCTGTTTAACAGGCACACCGCCTCAGCGGCAATGCCCTCGCCCCTGCCGGTAAAGCCAAGGTGCTCCTCGGTCGTCGCCTTGACGCTGACCTGATCCTTCTCGATGCGGAGCGCCGCTGCGATGTTCTCCCGCATCGCATCGATGTGGGGACCCATCTTCGGTGCCTGGGCGATGATCGTGGAGTCAATATTTTCGATGAGGTAGTGGTGTTCCTCCAGAATTTCCCCGACGCGGGCAAGAAGCTTTGTGCTGTCTGCCCCCTCCCACTCGGGGTCTGTATCCGGGAACCACTTCCCGATGTCGCCCAGGGCGGCAGCGCCAAGGAGCGCATCACAGATGGCGTGGAGCAGAACATCCGCGTCGGAGTGGCCAAGCAGTCCCTTCTCATAGGGAATCTCAACGCCTCCGATGATGCACTTTCTGCCCTCCACAAGCCGGTGCACGTCGTAACCTGTGCCGATTCTCATGCAGCTGTGTCTCTCTTTCTCTTCGTATCAGTGGTGGAACAGGCGAAGTCCCGTAAAGCACATGACCATGTCGTGGGAGTCTGCTGCAGCGATGACGTTGTCATCGCGCACAGATCCGCCGGGCTCTGCAACGTACTTCACGCCGGACTTGAAGGCCCGCTCGATGTTGTCGCCAAACGGGAAGAACGCATCCGAACCGAGGACAACGTCGGTGTTTCTGGAAAGCCATGCCTTCTTCTCTTCTCTTGTGAAGACTTCCGGCTTTGTCTTGAATACCTTCTCCCAGGCGCCGTCGGCCAGAAGGTCCTCGTACTCGTCGCCGATGTAGAGGTCAATCGCGTTGTCCCGGTCTGCCCGGTGGATGTTGTCAAGGAACGGAAGGTCCAGGACCTTCGGGCACTGGCGAAGCCACCAGTTGTCCGCCTTCTGGCCGGCAAGTCTCGTGCAGTGGATTCTGGACTGCTGTCCGGCACCGATGCCGATCGCCTGTCCGCCCTTGACATAGCAGACGGAGTTCGACTGCGTGTACTTTAAGGTGATCATGGCGATCTCCATGTCGTGGAGCTTGTCTGCAGGGAGATCTCTGTTCTTCGTCACGATGTTTGTGAACATCGCATCGTCGATGACGACGTTGTTTCTTCCCTGCTCAAAGGTGACGCCATAGACCTGCTTGTGCTCCACCGGGTTCGGAACATAGCCCGGGTCAATCTGCAGGACGCAGTAGTTGCCCTTCTTCTTCTCCTTTAAGATCTCCAGGGCCTCCGGCTCATAGCCGGGGGCGATGACGCCGTCCGAGACCTCTCTCTTGATGAGCTTTGCGGTGCAGACATCGCAGGGGTCTGAGAGAGAGATGAAGTCTCCGAAGGAACTCATGCGGTCTGCGCCTCTTGCCCTTGCATAGGCAGAGGCAAGCGGTGTCAGGTCTCCTAAGTCTGCGACCCAGTAGATCTTTGCCTCGACCTCAGACAGCGGATTTCCGATGGCAGCGCCTGCCGGGGAGACGTGCTTGAAGGAGGTGGCGGCGGGCTTTCCCGTCGCGCGCTTTAATTCCGTCACGAGCTGGTAGCCGTTTAAGGCATCGAGCAGGTTGATATAGCCGGGGCGGCCGTTCAGCACGGTCACCGGCAGATCAGAGCCGTCCTCCATGTAGATGCGTGCGGGCTTCTGATTGGGGTTGCATCCATACTTGAGTGCGAGTTCTTTCACGTTTCCTCCTAAAGATCTTTTGAAATCCGGAAGATCTTTTTCAGCCGTTGTCTGGCTCAGTGGTTGCGGTTGACGATGCAGCTCTCATACGAGCCGTCCTTGATCTGAATGAACCGGGTAAAGAGTGAGACCTTGTTGTCCGCATTCAGGGCAGCCCAGATGCGGGAGGTGAAGGTGCCGATGTCTCCCGTGAAGGCGGCATCAAAGGTGCACTTCACCGGCTCCCCTGCAAAGGAGGGAAGGGGATTTCCGTCATGCTGGTAGGTGGAGAGAAATCTTCCCTCTCCTGCCTTCGGATTCTCATAGGCAAAGGTATAGCGCTCCGTGGAATCCGGATCGCCGTCATTGCTCTTTACAATCGACATGGCGAAGTTGTATTTTCCGCTCTCTGTGTGGAGCACGGCGCTGATTCTGGGGGTGTAGTTCGGGCCGTCGGGCTCGAAGGTTCTCTGGCGGAGAGACTGCTCGAAGGTGAGCTGTCTGTCGAGGCCTTCATAGATTGTGTCCGTCTGGTCTCCGTTGGAAACGATGGTCTTGTTTCCGTAGACGCGGACCGGGGCATAGATGATCAGGCTCGGATCCTCCATCTTTGAGGGATCAAACGCCTGGGTCCGGATGCCCTCGCCGTCCTCCACAAAGATCCGGTTCCGGCTGTTCTGGCTCCTGCCCATGATGAAGTAGGCGATGACTGCCTTCTCTCCATCCGCGGATCTGCCCACAAAGATGCCCCTTCCGGGGTAATCCGTGCTGCGAAGTCGTTCCTCAAGATCTGCCATACGATTTCCTCCTGTGCCCTGCTGGCGTCATGGGTCTTTTGTGTTTCAAAAGAAGGCTACAGGAAATCCCTGCCGCCCTCCTTCTGCGCATACGGTGCTTCGGGATCCTGGTTTGACTGGTACGGATCGGGATCCTGTTCGAAATCATCCCGGTATTCCTCCTCGGAATCATCGGGGTCATCATATCCGTCGTAAGCCCGGTCTGTGAACGAAGTTCTCGTGTCCCTGCTGTCGCAGAGGGCCACGTAGACGAGACCGTTGGTGTTTGCGTAGTAGCTCTCCGTCCAGAAGATGGCCGCGATGCCGCCGGTTGCGACTGTGAGGGCAAGCCACCCGAGAAAAGAGACATCGAGCTGAAAGAGGCGCATTCTCTGCCCCTCGGTCAGTTCCTTTGACTCCCGCATCGCATCCAGGGGAGAGGTATCCGGCCGCTCTGCCAGGATGTAGGGGACCATGCGAAGCTCATAGGCCTTCATGACACCCGGGACCACGAGAAGAAGGGAGAAGACGAGAATGGTCAGATCTCTCAGGAGCATCGTCACAATGACATTCAGGAGATGATCGCCGAGGACGGTGTAGACATCGCGGATCTGCTCCACGCCCCGCTGTGCGCGGAGGGTAAACCAGCAAAGGCCCACGGTGAAGATGTTCCAGAGGACGAGGAGCAGCACCAGGATCAGAATGCCCTGGATGCCTCGCCCTCCAAACAGCACTGCCATGATCAGGAGCGGTGCACGGATAAGAAAGGCCCCGGTCTGGACCCAGTAATTGCTGCGCACAATCTGCGCTGCCTGTTCTTTGTAAACGTCCCGTCTGCGCATCCGGACCTGATTCCTCCTCAAGAATTCACATCTACATATTGTACTACACAATGGCAAAGGACGCACCAGAATGGGGAGACAAATTTTGAACTGACAAAAACGGACACTGGTATGGGAACCAGCCTGGGGAAGGGCGATGGAAACCATGGAGGCGGATTTGCATTTCGGATGCGGGGGTCCATGCAGAAAAAAGGGGTCTTTCCTTTCTGCAGGATTTTCGGGACAGCAAAAAAACAGCCCGCACGCCTTACACGTGCGGACTGCCGTCCGGATCAGAGATTGCTCTCTTCCGTTACATTTTTATTACTTGCCCAGCTGCATATCGAGCTCTGGAACATCTCGAGCATGTTGATGGGGTCATCATAGTCGGCGAGCCAGCCTTCGCGGGCCACATCGAAGTTGCCCTGCTTTCTGTCGTTCAGGAAGGTCTGCCAGTCCTCGACGGAGATGTTCATCTGGATGCCGACTGCGGACAGATCCTGCTGGATGGCCTGCGCAACACCCTCGTGGCCAGTGCCCTCGTTGGTCAGGTAGTTGATGGTGATCGGCGTGTCAGCGGAGAGCATGTTGTTGTCATCAAACTGATATCCTGCATACTCAAGGAGCTTGATGGCCTCAGC
>ONMH01000045.1:16413-33347 GCA_900318875.1 uncultured Lachnospiraceae bacterium
GGGAAAGCATAGTCATCGGTGGTCTTGAACTCGCCGCCGTTGCCGTTGCTCATGCTGTAAGGGATGAAGGAGGTTGCAACCTTCTGCTCGGTCTGACCGATGGTATCGACGATGTACTGGCGGTCAATGAGAAGACCAAGTGCTCTTCTCATGGCAGCAGCCTGTGCAACGGTCTTGCCCTCAAACATAGAGCTGTTGACATTGAAGCCGACATAGTAGGTGCCGAGGTTCGGGATGACATGGAAATCATCGCCGTCCTTGAGGTTCTGGATCTCTCCGGTGGGAACGGTATCTGCGTAGTCGATGTCGCCGGACTGGTAAGCTGCCAGGATCGCGGTGTCATCTGCGGAGAGCATGAAGTCGAGCTCATCGACGGAGACATTGGCTGCGTCATAGTAGTTCGGGTTCTTCACGTAGACCATGGACTCGTTGTGGGTCCAGCTCTTTAACGTGTAAGGACCATCAGAGACAAAGCCTGCCTCGTTTGCCCAGGAATCGCTGCCGAAGGCTGCATCCGGAACCGGCATGAAGACCGGGAATGCCAGAAGGCCCATCATGTACGGGCAGGGAGCGGTGAGCTTGAAGGTGATGGTGGTGTCATCGGTTGCCTGGACATTGATGTCAGGGTTCGTGCCATCGCCGTAGCCATCAAAGACGGAGAAGAGGTAAGCGTAGTCGGAACCGGTTGCCGGATCCACTGCTCTCTTCCAGGAATTGACGATGTCCTCTGCGTTGAGATCAGAACCATCAGACCACTTGAGACCGCTCTTCATCTTGACAGTGTACTCGGTGCCATCCTCAGAGATGGTCGGATCGCCGTCTGCCAGCGCTGCCACGACGTTGCCGTCTTCATCATAGGTGTAAAGGCCTACGAAGGCAGCGGAAGCAAGTGCTGCGCCATCCACAGTGGAGTTGAGCTGAGGATCCAGGTGATCCGGCTCCGATGCGAGGTTGATGCGCATCACATCAGCATTCTTGCCGTCCTTCTTGGAGTACTGGAAGAACTTTGTTCCGAAGACGTTGGCGTAGTTGCCAGTCCAGGAGGTGTTCTCCAGATACAGATCGTTGTAGTAGTACAGCGGAATGATGGCGCCGGTTGCCATGAGCATGGACTCCGCCTGGTGCATCTTTGCGTCACGGTCTGCAAGATCTGTGTCGGTGTAAATCTCGCTGATCAGGCTGTCATAAGCGCTCCAATCCGGTGCCTGGCCATCGCCGGTGAGACCTGCCTCGGTAACCCAGTCCTCAATGCCGTCTGCATCGGTGGGCTCGTAGAAATCACCGGTTGCTGCAGACTCGGTGCCTGCAGCGGTTGCAGCCTCAGCAGCAGCCTCTGTCGCAGCTGCGGTTGCGGCGCTCGATGCGCCGGAACCGGAAGCCGGAGCAGAAGCATCGCCGCATGCAGCGAGCAGTCCTGCGGACATAGCGCCCACAAGGACCATTGCTAATGCTTTCTTTTTCATAAGTTCCTCCTTGTTGGAATAATGAAAGTATATGATCAGCAGAAGGCCCCGGAGGGCTCTCTGATGTCATCGAACTCCTGATACCGATCTTCTGCCATCGGTACGCGGACTATTATAGTACAGATGCATGAAATCATCCACAGAAAATTGTGCGCTTTGTCTCTATCTGTCTGATTTTCCGCAGATTCTTACATGTTCCAGCAGGCGACAAGGTGATCTCCGCCGCGGTCTGTCAGCTGCGGTGCCTCCTGGGCGCACTTCTCGGTCGCATACCGGCATCTTGTGCGGAACGGGCAGCCGGAGGGCATGTGGAGCGGGCTCGGGACATCGCCCTCGAGGATGATGCGCTTGGATGCTCTTGCGGTCTTCGGATCCGGGATCGGCACAGCCGACAGGAGAGAGAGCGTGTAGGGATGGATCGGATGGTCGTAGAGCTCATCCGTATCTGCGATCTCCACGATGCGGCCGAGGTACATGACAGCAACGCGCTTCGAGATGTGGCGGACAACCAGAAGATCGTGGGCGATGAACAGGTATGCAACGCCCAGCTTCTCCTGGAGCTCCTCAAACATGTTGATGACCTGGGCCTGAATCGAGACGTCCAGTGCGGAGACCGGCTCATCGCAGACGATGAACTTTGGGTCCACGGCAAGGGCTCTTGCGATGCCGATACGCTGTCTCTGGCCGCCGGAGAACTCGTGGGCATAGCGGGTTGCATGCTCTGCGTTCAGGCCGACCAGCTCCATCAGGTGCATGATCTTGTCATGTCTCTCCTGCTTCGTGCTGTAGAGGTGATGAATGTCCAGGGGCTCTCCGATGATGTCCTCGACGGTCATTCTGGGGTTTAACGAGGAGTAGGGATCCTGGAACACCATCTGCATCTGCTTGCGCAGGGGGTGGATGTTCTTCTCGGTGACGAGCGCTCCGTCAAAGTAGAACTCGCCGCCGGTGGGCTCATAGAGACGAAGAAGGGTTCTTCCGACCGTGGTCTTGCCGCAGCCGGACTCTCCCACAAGGCCCAGGGTCTCGCCGGCCTTGATGTTGAAGGAGACACCGTCGACCGCCTTCAGGGGTGTGGTATGAAACCAGCCGGTCTTGACCGGGAACCACTCCTTCAGGTCCTTTACCTCCACGAGGTATTCGCTTTTCTTCTTTTCCGGTTCGCTCATTTCGCGCTTGCCTCCTTGTCCTTTTCTGCCTTCTCCAGGACCCGCTCCTCTTCTTTCTCATCGAGAAGGCCCTGATCTGCCATGTTCTTCCAGTTGATCCAGCAGGATGCGAGGTGTCCGTCCGGGGTTCTCACCTCCGGCGGGACCTCCGTCAGGCAGATCTTGCGTGCTGCATCGCAGCGGGGGCAGAAGGCGCAGCCCTTCGGCATCGCGAGCATGTTGATGGGGGTACCGCCGATCGGGATGAGCTTCTTCTTCATGTTGCTCATCGTCGGGATGGAGCGGAGGAGTCCCTTTGTGTATTCATGGCAGGGGCGGTAGAAGATGTCATCTGCCGTGCCCCGCTCACAGACTCTGCCGCCGTACATGACGATGATCTCATCGCACATGGAGGCGATGACGCCCAAGTCGTGGGTGACCAGGATGATGGCCATGCCCAGCTGCTTCTGCAGGTCCTTCATCAGGTCCAGGATCTGGGCCTGGATGGTCACGTCGAGAGCCGTTGTGGGCTCATCGGCGATCAGGATGTCCGGCTCGCAGGCAAGGGCCATGGCGATCATGACACGCTGGCGCATGCCGCCGGAGAGCTCGAAGGGATACTGCTTGACACGGGACTCGGGCTCGTTGACGCCGACCATCTTTAAGAGCTCAATGGAGCGCTGGTTTGCTGCTTCCTTGGTCTTGTACTTGGTGTGGAGCTGCAGAGCCTCCCGGAGCTGCCAGCCGACCGTGAAGGTCGGGTTCAGGCTCGTCATGGGGTCCTGGAAGATGATGGAACACTTTGCCCCGCGGAACTCGTTGAGCTTATCCCGGTTCCACTTCAGGATGTCCTCTCCCTTGTAGAGGATCTGCCCCCTGACGACCTTTCCGGTCTCCGCGAGGATCTGCATGATCGAATAGGCGGTCACGGACTTGCCGGAGCCGGACTCGCCGACGACACCCAGGATCTTTCCGGGGGAGAGGTTGAACGAGACGCCGTTGACGGCCTGCACCTCGCCGGAATCGGTGAAGAAGGAAGTGTGCAGATCCCTGACCTGCAGGAGGAGCTCCTCACTGCTGTTTGTTTTTGTATTCTCAGACATGGTTTGCCTCCTGTCAGTTCTTCAGCTTCGGATCAAATGCATCACGCATCGCATCGCCGATCAGGTTGAACGCGAGCACGATCAGGACGATGGATGCCGCCGGGAAGACGAGCTTCCAGGGGTAGGACTGCATGCCGGAGCGGGCTGCATTTGCAAGGGAGCCAAGGGACGGCATCGGAAGGGCAACGCCCAGGCCGATGAACGAGAGGTAGGACTCCGTGAAGATGGCGGCCGGAATCTCCTGCGCCGTCATGATGATGATGACGGACAGACAGTTCGGCAGGATGTGCCGGCGGATGATGCGGGCACCGGAGGCACCCATGCTCTTTGCCGCGAGCACGTACTCGTTCTGCTTGATGGTCATGATCTCGCCGCGGACCATTCTCGCCATGCCGACCCAGTACAGAAGGCCGAACACGATGAACATGGAGACCATGTTTGTGCCGAGCTTTCCGATGACGGGGACACTCGAGAAGTCCATCGTCTCCTTGAACACGACGGAGAGAAGGATGATGACCAGAAGATCTGGCAGGGAATATATGATATCCACGATCCGCATCATGATCAGGTCGACCCTGCCGCCAAAGTATCCGGAGATGGCGCCGTAGATCGTGCCGATGACAAGGACCATCAGGGAAGCGAAGATACCGACGAGGAACGAGACTCTTGTTCCATAGACCACGCGGATGAAATAGTCACGGCAGAGCTCATCGGTTCCCATGATGTGGGGGAAGATCCGGACGCCGTACTTGTCCATGTAGGCCTGCTCTTTTTCAGAATACTGAAAGGGAGCCAGGTTCGCTGCGCCCTTGTCTCTCACGCCCTCGACCGTGATGATCTCCTCATAGCTGTAGGGAACCACCACGGGGGCAAAGAGCATGATCACGATCAGAACGGCGAGGACCCAGAAGGAGAACACCGCCAGCGGGTTCCTCCGCAGTCTCTTCATGCCGTCCTTGAAGAAGGTGGTGGACTCCGCCATCACGTCGGTCTGCTTCTTCTCCTCATCCGTTGCCTTCTCAAACAGTGCCGGATCGATCTGGAGGCTTAAGGGATGCTTCTTCGGTGCCGGGATGTTGTAATTCTCGCTCATTGTATTCCTCCTTCGTTAATCCAGCTGAATTCTCGGATCCACCAGCTTGTACACCAGGTCACTGATCAGGTTCATCAGGACCATGATGAAGGCGAGGAAGATCGTCGTGCCCATGATCATCGGATAGTCACGGTTCGTGATGGAGTCCACGAACTTGGATCCCAGGCCGCCGATGGTGAAGATCTTCTCCACGACAAGGGAGCCGGTGAGAATCGAGGCGATAAGCGGTCCCACGTAGGTGATGACCGGGATCAGGGCATTGCGCAGCGCGTGCACAAAGATGACCTTCGTGGGGCGCACGCCCTTTGCCCTTGCTGTGCGGATGTAGTCCTGGCCCAGGACATCCAGCATGGAGGTCTTCGTCAGTCTCGTGATGTAGGCCATCGGCGAGAGAGAGAGGGCAATGACCGGCAGAACATAGGAGGGATGCTCCGTGCTCCAGACCGGCACCCACTGGAGCTGGATACAGAAGATCAGAAGCAGGAACGATGCCGCGACGAAGGAGGGCATTGCCGTGAACAGCGTCACGAAGAAGATGATCACGTGATCCGGCCACTTGTTGCGGTTCAGAGCCGCAACGGCACCCAGGATGATGCCGAAGATCAGGGCGACGACAACCGCGATGCCGCCGATCTTTGCGGAGACCTTAAAGGACTCCCGGATCGTGGTGGCAATATCGCGCTGCGTCTTTAAGGAGACGCCGAAATCGCCGTGAAGAAGGTTCTTCATGTAGTTGATGAACTGGACGCCCACGGGCTTGTCGAGTCCGTACTTTGCATTCAGTGCAGCCATGACAGCCTCTGACTTTGCTTTCTCACCGTTGAACGGTCCGCCTGGGATGGCGTTCATCAGGAAGAACGTGATAAAGCAGATCAGAAACAGGGTGATGATCGCGAGTATGACTCTCTTTACGATGTACTTGGCCATTTCTTATCCTCTCTTTGCGTTGGGTTTCTATGCTAAGCGGCACGCGCCGCGAAAAGCCTTTTGGACGTCCTTTATGATCTGAGGACAGGATGGGGAAAAAGACGGGCTGGAAATGAGCTGCACTTTCGAAAAAACGCTTTATTGCTTTAACCACGTAAAGCACACAAAAAAACGCAATGGTTCGGGATGTACCTGCACCATTGCACCATTCTAATCAGCCTGAATATTGATTCCCCATTCCTACTTCAAAGGACACGTAAGGAGCAGTTGCCTTTACGAATAATTATCCGTATTTTAACCACGCCAACGGACACTTGTCAAGGCAATGCGTCAACGCGATAAATTTTCGAAATACTGTGCATTCTGTATACACGTATTCAAACACCTTTGGCGGTATCCGGACCGGAGAGTCCACAGCGTTCCAGCATCCCCTGGAAATCCCCGGGGAGCGGTGCCTGAAGCGTCACCTTCTCCCCGGTAAAGGGCTGATAAAAGACCATCTTTGCCGCGTGGAGAAGCGCTCTCTGTGCTCCGTCCGGCATGCTCTTGATGTGTCCCTCCTGCACGGCGGCACTCCCATAGAGCGTGTCATGCACGATCGGGTGGCCGATCGATGCCATGTGCAGGCGGATCTGGTGGGTCCTTCCGGTCTCAATCTTCACAGCAAGGAGGGAGGCACCGGGGATTTGCCTTCCGTCCGTGTCGGTCCATGGGGAGGCGTTCCCGGCAAGAACCCGGTAGGTGGTCTTTGCCGGAACACCGCCTTCTTCTGTCATCTGCCGGAGCATCAGGACATCCGGGACCTTCTCCATGTTTCCCGTGAGGACGCCGCTGCGCTCCCCTTCCGGAAAGGTTCCCTCCACAAGGGCAAGATACGTCCTCCCGGACCGGCCCTCATTCCGCTGGCGGATGAGCCTTGCCGCTGCCGCGCGGTTTTTGGCAAAGAGGATGACGCCGCTTGTCTCCTTGTCGAGGCGCCCCGTGATCCGCGGCGTTGTCTGGATGTGCTCCTTTTCAAAGTAGCCCGCGACAGCGTTTGCCAGCGTCCCCGTGTAGTGCCCCGGGGAGGGGTGGACTACCTCTCCCGCCTCCTTGTTCAGGGCGATCAGGTCCTCATCCTCGTACAGGATATGGATCTTTCGGTACTCCGGCAGAATTCTCGTCCCGTCCTGGGTCTCAGGGAGCGTGACTTTGAGGACATCCCCCGGCTTTGCCCGCTCCGAGACCCGGATCGGACGCCCGGATGCCGTGATGCCGCCCGGGGCAAACTTTGCCCTGCTGATCTCATGCCCCGTCACGTGGAGGTGATTTTTGAGGAGAAGGCTCACGACACCGCCTGCGGTGTCTGCCATGTCCTCCTCTTTTACTTCATAGATCAGTACCTTGTCCATGCCTCAAGTCCCGGGAATGTAGGAAAGAAACAGATTCGCCTGGTCGTTGACGCTGTCTGCAAAACTGCTGCTCCCGAGCGTTGCGCAAAGATACGGCTTTCCGGTCCAGGAGGTGAACATCGACAGGGTGCCGAAGGAGGAGCCTGTCTCCGTGGACATGGCAAGGGCAGCCATGCCGGGGACCGGCATCAGGTTCATTGCCATCTTATAGTTCTGGCCGATCTGGATCCCATCCGGGTGCTGCGCGGTTGCGCCGATCGTCCATCTGCCGGAAAGGAGGACGCTGTATGCGGTCTTATTCTTCAGCACCGCCTGCAGGAGCAGGATGGCATCCTCTGCGGAAATGTAGGAGCCCTGTCCCGGGATTCCGGTCGCATTGGCAAAGCAGGTGTTGTGCAGTCCCAGCTGGTTTGCCTTTCTGTTGAGAAGGAGGGTAAAGACCGTATCGCTCCCCGCAGCCTTCCTCCCGAGGGCAAGCACCGCATCGTCCGCACCGGTCAGGGCTGCTGCATAGAAAAGGTCCTGTACGGAGACGGTCTCCCCCGCTGCAAAGAGGCAGGTGCCGCCCTGGGCGCGCACAGTGTTCTGGATGTCCTTTGTGATGGTCACCCGGTCCGCCGGGCTGTAGATGTTCTCACAGGCAACAAGGAGGGCGCAGAGCCTCGTAAGATCCCCTGGCTCCACCCGGGACCGGGCGTTCTTTTCTGCGGTCACTTCCTTTTGGTTCATGTCGTAGAGGACGGCACTCTCTGCGGTCAGGGGGACCGCTGCCGGCACCTGCTGTGTCTGTGCCGTCGTCTTTAAGGATGCTGCCTGTGCAGAAGCCGGGGCTGCCAGCACTGCGCCCCCCGACAGGGACAGTGCAAGAAGGATGGCCCCAAGTCTTTTCTTTTTCATGCGTTTTTCCTTCCTTTATTCGTACCGGAGTGCCTCGATGGGATCCATCTTTGCGGCCTTGTTTGCCGGGTAATAGCCGAAGAACACGCCGACGGCAAAGGTGAGGCCAAATGAGAGGAGAATCGTCTTTGGATCCATCACGACCCCGATGTGCTGCACAAGTGTGCAGATGACAACCCCGGTGATGATGCCGGCCACCATGCCGATGACACCTCCCAGGATGCTGATGATGACGGCCTCTGTGATGAACTGGGCGCGGATCTCCCGGTTCTTTGCCCCGAGGGCCTTTCTCGTACCGATTTCCCTGGTGCGCTCCGTGATGGAGACCGTCATGATGTTCATGACGCCGATGCCGCCGACGAGGAGCGCAATGGCGCCGATCATCGTAATCGTCATCGTCTGCTTCTTCATGTTTGCCTCCTCCTGCTGGATCCACTCCGCGTTGTTATAGCAGTTCACAACAAACTTGGAGTCGGCATCAAACTGGGACTGGAGGTAGTTCTGCAGTTCTGTGGAGAAGGCGACGACATCCGTGCCCGTCTTGCATCGAAGGTCGAAGTACTGAATCCTTCCGGTGGATGCCTGTATCCCCTGGCTCTCATAATAGGCCTTCCCCTGCGCCTGCAGGTTCAGGTAGGGGACGTAGACCGTGCTCTGGATGTCCTTCATGTTCGTGACGCCGCCCTGGGAGAACATCTGGGAGTAGTCACTGGAGCTGTAGACGCCGATGATCGTGTAGTCGTTTGCCGTTCCGGTATCGGTGAGGCTGAGCGTGATCTTCTTGCCGACGGCCTTGTCCATGTCGCCGTCAAAGAGGTTGTTCACCAGCATGTCGGAGACAAGGCAGACGTAGGAGTCCTCTCCCGTCTCCCTTGCACCAAAGATCCTGCCCTTTTTCAGCGTGATCGTCGAGTTGTTCACCGTGAAGTATCCGGGGTTGACCCCGCTGACGCTGATGTTTGCGTAGACCTTGTCCGGGTCCTTCCCGGACAGGAGCGCCTTTCCGGAAAAGTAAAAGTCGCTGGTCACGGCAATGCCCTCGATCTTGTCCGCATAGGTGCTGCACATGTCCGAGAGGACTTCCTTTTTGAACTCCGGGATGTGCTTGGAGTAGTCGATGTTCGGGTCGCTCCCGTCGTCCTGGAAGTAGACATAGACAGAGACATTGTTGATGCCGAACATGGAGTTCTGCTTTCGGTTCTCCGCCATCTGGGAGTTTCCGACCGTCATGATGGCAATGACGGAGGCAATGCCGATGATGATGCCGAGCATCGTCAGGAACGTGCGGAGCTTGTTGGCCGCCATGGACAGGAATGCCAGGCGGATGTTTTCCATCAGCACCTTGTACCCCTCCTTTCTGCAATGATCCGGCCGTCGGAGAGCGTCAGGATTCTTGCGGTCTCCTCTGCGAGGGCAGCGCTGTGGGTGATGAGGAGGATGGTGCGGTGGTCCTCGTCGTGGAGTTTGTGGAACAGGTCCATGATGAGGTGTCCGGTCTTCGAATCCAGAGCGCCCGTCGGCTCATCGGCGAGGATCAGGGCGGGGTCATTTGCCATGGCCCTTGCAATCGCAACGCGCTGCTTCTGGCCTCCTGAGAGCTCATCCGGGTTGTGCTGCATTCTCTCCTTCATGCCGACGAGTTCCAGGAGCCTCTCTGCGCGCTCCGTGCGCTCTGCCTGCGGGACTCTTGCGTACATCATCGGCATCTCCACGTTCTTTAAAGCGCTCATGCGGGGGATCAGGTTGTAGGTCTGGAACACAAAGCCGATCTCCTGCCCGCGAAGGTCCGAGAGCGTGTCATCGTCCATCTCGCCGGTGTCCTCGCCCCTTAACAGGTACGTGCCGGAGGTTGGATGATCCAAAAGTCCGATGAGGTTCATCAGCGTTGACTTTCCGGAGCCGGACTCACCGACTATGGAGGTGAACTCCCCGCGGTGAACGTCGAGGGAGATCCCGTGCAGAACCTCGAGCTCGTTCTCCGTGCCGATGTAAAAGCGCTTTGTGATGTCCTCCATGTGGATGAGGACCTCCGAAGAGCTGTCATTCTCCTGTGCTGTCTCTGCTTCGCCGGCTTCCTTCTCAAAAGAGAAGGATCCCTCTTCTGTCTCCCCCTCTTTTGAGAAGGCATCGAGATCTGTGATCTCGATTCCTTCTGATTTTTCCTCCTGTGCGGGGCTCTTGTGCTTTTTCTCCTCAGCCGTCTGCATAGAGTCCCTCCAGAAGATCAGAGGTGTCGCCGGAATATCCGCTCCCCTGTTCCTCCACCATGTCGCCCTCTTTGATATCCCCCGAGGTGATCTGGGTATAGTAGTCGTCGGAGATGCCGGTTGTGACGGGAACCGGTGTGGTCGGATAGACGACGGGCTCCATGGCTTCCTCTGCGGTCTGCTTGCCGGTGATCCTGTTGAGGAAGGCGGTGAGGCGCTCTTTGAACGTAAGGCTCTGCGTCACTCCGGTATCTGTCCCTTCTGCCTGCGCCATGCCCTCCGTGCTGACTTGTGCTGCTGCTTCGGTCCCTGTCTCTGGGCTGCCTGTCGTGTCTGCGACATTGACATAGCTGTTTCCGGCATCATCCGTCTGGATGGCTGCCGTGGGAACGGCAAGCGTATCCTTTGCGGAGGCGAGGATGAAGGTGGCGCTCGCTGTCATACCGATGCGGAGCCGGTCATTCGGGGAGTCAAGGGTGACTTCCACGCGGTAGGTTGCCTTGGTGCTGGTGCTGACGGCAGCGGTCGCGTTGGCGGTGCTGCTCCCCGCCGCGGCTGTGGTTGCCGTTGTCGGCGTGATGGCCGCATAGGTCACCTTGCCGCTCAACACGTCATTTCCCGTGGAGTCGGTCTTTACATTGACCCGCTGCCCCACCTGGATGTCCGCGATATGTCCCTCTTCCACTTCAATCACGACCTTCATGGTCTTAAGGTCATTGAGGACAACGGCGTCGCTGCCGGGGAGCTGTCCGGGCTGTGCATTGACCTGCGTCACCGTTCCGTCCATGGAGGCTTTGATGACGGCGCCGTTTAACTTCTCCTGTGCCTTCTGGATCTCGCTTTGCGCATCGAGGGCAGAGGATTCCTGTGAGATCGCATTCTTTGCGATGGTGTCCCTGGCCGCTGCTTCCGCCTCCTGGGTGGTGCGGTTTTCTGAGGTCACGCTCGATGCCTGGTCCTCCAGGGCGCGCTGCTGGGTCTGGATGGAGCTGTCCGTGGAGGTCAGGCTGCTGGCTGCGGTGTCGAGATCTGACTTTGCGGTGTCTCTTTTTGTCTGGGCATCGGTGAGCTTTGTCTGGGCCTCCTCCACCTGAGCGTCAATCGCAGTCTTGTCGTTTGCGTACTCCTGGAGCGTCACCTGCTTCTCGCTGATGGCCTTGGCTGCGCTCTTGTACTCGTCGGTCTCCTGGGATTCTGCCGTTGTGTACTTTGCCTGGAGCTGCGCGGTCTCGAGGGAGATCTGTCCACTCAGGGCATTGTACTGGCTGTTGATCCTGGCCTGCTGGGAGACCAGGGCGTCATAGGTGCTCTTGGCACTGTCATAGGCAGCCTGAGCATCCGATAGCTCCTGGTTCAGCCTTGCGATGTCCTGGTTTCCCGTCACGGAGTCCACGATCGCGGAGTTTGCATCCGATGCGGCCTCGTTGAGTTTTCTCGTCGCATCGTTGTACTGCTGGGCAGAGGCAGCCTGCGCCTGGATCCTCGAGTTCGCTCATGTCAAGGGCGTACAGGGGATCCCCCTTTTTCACCCTGTCGCCGACCTTGACATAGACCTCCTTAACGGGATAGTCTGCCGCGTCGGTGCCCGAGAGGGAAGCAGTCCCCGCTGCAGTGGCGGAGGTGCTGTCAGAGGATGAGGCCGTGGATGCTGCCGCTCCGGTTCCCGCCTCCTTTCCCGCCGCGATCTTGCCCGTTGCGGCATAGGTCTGTTCGATGCTGGTCGTCACCGCACTGTCATAGACGGGGCCGGTGGCGTAGCTTTCTGTGACCTCGTCCTTTTTCCCGAATTTCCACCAGAGAAGAAATGCACCGATCGCTGCTGCGAGCACGATCAGGATCACAATGATGCGGTGCAGAATCTTCTGCTTTCTGGTGCGTACTTTCTTCTTCTTTGTCATAGATCGTCTCCCTGTTATCCGGAACCTTGCTCTGGCAGGAAGAGCGTATCTCCCCCTGCCGCCACAGCAAGTGTACTACTACGCCTAATACAGTTCAAGTGGTGTTTCTTCCCCGCCTGTGGACGCACGAAGGCGGGGATGAGCCGAAAACATAGTTCTGAATCATCTGAAACAGACGTTTCTTCTCCCGGGAGTCCTTGGAAGCAGTGCTGCTCCCCGGAGATTTCTTCAGGCAGAAAAAAGGGTCTCTCATTTTTCTTGTGTGATGCACGAAAAGGAGACAACCTGTAGAGGATATCTTCCATTTACCAAAAAAGAGGTTTTCCGGTATCATCTCGATTGCACGTCGCGCCAGATATGCAATACAGGATGAGAAGGAAACCTCTTCTGAATCAGAATTATACATACATCGAGACGAATGGGCAAATGTCTTTTGCTGCCCTGACTCAGCGAAACGATTTCTGCGGGGCTGTCTGCCGGGGCTTCGAAGGCAGAATCAGGGCAAAAAAGTCCCGGAGGAAGAGCGCTGCTCTCCCTCCGGCAGGAGATCGGAAAACAGTTCTGTGCGGTTTCTGCGCAGCTACTGTGAAGAGGATGCGGTCTTTGTCTGCGCCTGCAGCTGGAGCCTGCCGACAACCAGGGCAACCACACCGGTTGCCAGCATGTCGGGGAGCGTATTCCCCACCGGAATGTCGATGCGCATCAGAATCCGGTAGAGGACGAAGCCAAGGAGCCATACGATAAAGTTCGCGGCATCGAAGGCCTTTTTGCTGCTGTCCCTGTGCAGGACAAAGAAGTTCACGATCATGACCGCAGCCATCGGGGCAAAGACCGAGCCGATGAAGTACAGAAAGTTCGTGATATCGTCCATCACAAAGAGGATCGCAAGGATCGTGCCGAGAATGGCAGCAGCTCCCGCCATCTGCTTTTCGGAAAAGCGGCCTGTCAGGGACTCTGCGGAAATTCCGGCGCTCTCTGCATCCAGGAAGGTCGTCGTCACCGTCGAAAACACGATGACAAGGAGTCCTGCGATGCCAAGACCTGCCGCGGTCATGATGCCTGCGATGTCACTGCTTCCCGTGTACAGAGAGGCGCCCATGCCGATGACAAACATCCAGATGGAGACGAGGCTGTAGACGACGGTGCTGACGAGAGTTGCCGCAAGAGGACTTTCTGCTTCCCTTGTGTAGTCGCCGATGCAGGGGAGCCAACTGAGCGGCATGGAGACTGCAAGCTCCACCGCGGCGCCGAAGGACATGGCCTCAGCCCCCTCCTGGGAGATGGCGGTACTTCCCGAGAAAAAGATGATCCGGCAA
This sequence comes from uncultured Lachnospiraceae bacterium, assembly GCA_900318875.1. GTDB lineage: Bacteria > Bacillota > Clostridia > Lachnospirales > Lachnospiraceae > CAG-791. The sequence continues at coordinate 29,857 of ONMH01000045.1, forward strand.
AGGAGCAGGGTCAGGACAAACAAAAGCGTCATGGCGGCGACATTTACCTTCCCCAGGTTCGTAATGCCGATCAGAATCCAGACGAGGATCAGGCCCCCGATCACAAGGCACCAGATCCACCTGCCTGCGGGAATGGCAGCCTCCGCGGAGAGCGACCCGTCATAGATCATGATGGCGGTCCAGCCAAGGAGCTGGATGACGTTCATCAGGGCGAAGAACTTTCCGCCCTGCTCGCCATATGCCATCTTGACGGTCTCCATGGCGCTCTTTCCCACCTTTGCACTCTGATAGCCGGAGAGAAAGAAGGCAATGGCACCAATCAGGTGCCCTAAGAGGATTGCCGCCATGCCCCTTGCAAAGCCAAGCGGGGCGAAGTAAGTGCCGGTCAGGATCTCCGCGATGGAGACACCGGCGCCAAACCAGATGAGGCCGTTTTCAAAAAGGCCGGTCTTCTTCTCCGTCATCTTCTCTCCTCCTCTCTCCCGCAGAGGAATTCCCTCGGGATGGTGCCGTCAGCGGATACCGCATAGTCTGCGGGGAGCGCAAAGGCGTGGTTCATGGGGCCGTGCCCGTGGCCAAGAGCAAGGCCTGCTGCGAGTGCCTGGGAGATGTAGTCCTTCGCACGCTTTACGGAGATCTCAAGAGAAAAACCCTTTGCGAGATTTGCTGCGATCGCAGAGGAGAGCGTGCAGCCCGTTCCATGGGTGTTCGGGTTGTCGATGCGCATTCCGCGGAACCAGGCACCGGAGCCGCCTGCATAGAGATAGTCATTGGCATCGTTCAGGCTGTGGCCGCCCTTGCAGAGAACCGCGCAGGGATAGGTGAACCTCCGTCTCGGGGATGTTCGGGGTGATGACCTCTGCAAGGGGGAGAAGCTCCTCCTTTAAGGTTGCAACGGCGTCGTCATCGATGAGCTTTGCGCCGCTCGTTGCCACCATGACGGGATCCACCACGATGTGCTCTGCATGGTAGAACCGGAGCCGCTCGGCGATCACCCGGATCAGGCCTGCCGAGGAGACCATGCCGATCTTGACGGCATCCGGTCGAATGTCCGTGAAGATCTCATCGATCTCATCTCTCAAAAACTCCGGAGTTGCCTCCAGAATGCTCTTTACGCCGGTGGTGTTCTGTGCGGTGAGCGCGGTGATCGCGCTCATGGCAAAGACACCATTCAGGGTCATGGTCTTCAAATCTGCCTGAATGCCGGCGCCTCCGCTGGAATCAGATCCGGCGATGGTCAGTGCTGTGTACATAAGTCTGCCTCCTTTCACAGCAATGCTTTTGTTTGGCGACAGAAGGTGGTGCCCCCGGTCTGCCGCCGCCCCTTTTTCGTGTGTGCACGAAAAAAGGGCATCACCCGATCCGGATGACGCCCATGTGCGCGCTTGTGCTCCCTACGTTGGCATTGTCCAAATCAGGTTCTCTGGGTCGGGACAGTGTCAGTCCCCTCTCAGCCCGCTGCTGCAGGCTCCCCGTGTATGAAATTGTTACTGGTGCTAAATGCACCGGAGGTGCATTTTTGCACCGGAGGTGCATTTTTGCACCGGAGGTGCATTTTTGCACCGGAGGTGCATTTTTGCACCGTTGCAATGTTAATCCTGTTAAAGATCCGTGTCAATCCTCAGGATCCGCCGCGCTTTCTCTTCACCTTGTTGATGATGTAGCGGAGTGTTAAGAACACCGAGGCGGCGAGGGCGAAGGCGTAGCCCGCAAAGCCGAGGAACGGGATGCCGAGGATCTTTGGCTCCATGTCCGTCGTGCAGATGATACTCGAGGCGACAAGGAGTGCGGCGATGCAGACCCCGATGACGATGTTCCGGATGGAGCTGAACACGAGGTTCGAGAAGTCCTCGGAGGACTGGATCGAGATATTCATCCAGCCCTGCCCCCGCAGATACTCCTTGAGGATGTCGTTCACAAGGCCGGGGATCTCCTGCCCCTTCTTGCCTGCCCGGATCAGCTCGCGGATCTCGTGCTCCGTCTCCTTGCGAAGGTCGAGGTTTTTGATCATCTCCTCGCTGATTCTCGTCGCGGCGATCTCAAGCATGTTGATGTCAGGGGCGATGTCGGAGAGGACGCCCTGCACGTGGGTGAGGCCACGGCAGAGCATGGTGACGCCGTGGGGAAGGCGGATGCGGTTCTCCTTCATGATGTCCATCAGAACCTGCACCACCTCCGGCACGTTGACGGAGCCCATGGACATGGAGCCGTACTCCATGAGGAACTCTTTGAGGTCGGAGTAGAGCCTGGACCGGTCCGGCTTTCCGCGGAAGTCCCCGATCTCGATCACCGCGTTCTCCACCATGGTGACATCCTTCATGGCGATGCCCCGGACGCCGTCCGCCATGATCTTCCGGTCCTTGTTGGAGAGCCGCCCCATCATGCCCATGTCGATCCAGACGATCTTCCCGCCCTGGATCTTGACATTGCCAGGATGGGGGTCCGCGTGGAAGAAGCCGTCGTCCATGACCTGGCGGATGAAGTTGTTCACATACTTCTGTCCAATTTCATGCAGGTCGTATCCGCCTGCGGTCAGCGCCTCCCTGTCGTTGATTGCGATGCCGTCGATGTACTCCATGACGAGCACGGTCTTGCTGCTGTACTCCTGATAGAGCTTTGGAACTTTCACGTAGGCGATGTCCCGGTTGTTTCTGCGGAACTCCTCCATGTTTGCCGCCTCGTGAACAAAGTCCATCTCCTCCTGGGCGATGCTCCACATCTCATCCAGAACCATGTCGAGGTCGACGAGGTTCTTCAGGTCTCCGACAGGCGGCAGAAGGCGCACCGCGCGGTGCAGAAGGCGGATGTCCCGCGACATGATCTCATTGATGCCCTCCCGCTGTACCTTGATGACGACATCCTCTCCGGTTGCGAGCTTTGCCCGGTGAACCTGGGCGATGGAGGCACTCCCCAGCGGGGTCCTTTCGATCTTTGAAAAGATCTCATGCCAGTCCTCCCCGTAGGCCTTTTCGAGGACGTGCTCCACCTCGGAAAACGGCATCGGGGTCACATCGGAGTTGAGCTTCATCAGCTCATTGCAGTAGCGCTGGGGAAGAATGTCCGAGTGCAGGGACATGATCTGGCCGAGCTTGATGTAGGTCGGCCCGAGCTCTTCCAGAATCGTGCGGAGCTTTTCCGGGGAGACGCCGCGCGTGATATGGTTCTTCCGGAGCACCTGACGGATCTGTGCCAGCCGCTCGCTGTTCTCCTGGCGGTTCTTGCTTCTCTCCTCTTTTTTCTCCTCCCGTGTCTCCTGCCGCTGGAGCTTTTCTCTGTACTTTTCGCTGTCAAGTGCCATAAATTACAACAGGCGCGGGAACACCGCTGCTTGCAGCGGGGAGGAGCGCCGTACCCCTTTCTCACACAAAAGCTCCTGCATGATATACAATTGTTACCTTTTTAGGCGATACATCCTTTTTTGTAGGCAGCAGGACCTTTGTCCCGTTACCATGTGTGCCAAGTACCGCAATCTTTCGTTTGTTATACAGTAC
>ONMH01000067.1 GCA_900318875.1 uncultured Lachnospiraceae bacterium
TCACCGGCCGCTTGCAATACCGGTCCGTGCTGCATGTAAAGCAGGGCTGAATCGGATGAACCATCGTGCTGCCTCCTGCAGATAAAAAACGCAGGGAAGCGGGATGTCCAATTCCTTGCGCGGCTTTTCGACATTGCAGGCGGTTTCCCCTGGGAAGGTCAGCAAACAGGGAACATTTGGGTGGAAGGCAGCAGGCAACGGAACGGCTGTGGACAGGCAACATCAAAAGAGCACCGGGTGTTCCGGTGCTCTTTGCGCTCTCTGTCGTTGGATTTTGAAATTCAGAATGCAATGCTGGAGATGCAAAGGCCCAGGTCCTTTGCAGAGCTCTTTGTTGCCTCGCTGGTTGTCATCGTGCTCCTGCCTGCGGAAGAGGATTCTGTGGTTTCCTCCGCTGCGCTCTCCGTATCAGCGGAAGAGGAGCTCTTGGTGGAAGCTTCCGAAGTGCTCTCCGTGGCGCTTTCGGTGCCCGTCTCGCTGCTGCCTGTGGAAGCCTTGCTCCCGGTATTGCTCTTTCCGGTTCCGAAGGAGGAGCCGGTGATGCTGTTCAGGAGGCTGTCAAACTTGTCCTTTGCAGCCTCTGCCTCCTTCTTCTTGAGCGCCCAGAAATCGGAGTAGTTCGTGGTGCCGCCTCCGGCGGCCGCGCTGTCAGACTGCTCCTTGATGGCAGATTCCACGCTGTTGATCGTGGACTGGAGATCCTCCATGCTGTCTGTCATCTCATCGATGGTATCCTGCAGGGTTTTGTTGGTCTCCTCGGCGGTCTCCAGGGCAGTGCGTGCATCCTGAAGATTTGCATTTGCGGTGTCGAGCTGCGCCTTGGTGTCAGAGAGCTGCTGGGTGACGCTGTCCAGGTTGGCGGAGGTCTCCTCGAGCTGCTTTTGGGTGGTGTTGACCTCCTCTGTCAGCGATGCAATGCTCTCGTTTGCCGCAGAGAGCTTCCCGTTGTACCAGTAGACGGTTCCGCAGATGCCGACGGCAGCGGCGGCGATGACCACAATCAGTCCCGCCCGAAGCCCCCGGATCTTCTTTTTATTTTTCTTTACCATTCGCCCGAGGCGCTCGGTCTCATCCCGCAGCTCCTCCCTGGAGGGCTCTGCCGGCGCCTGCGGCTCAGGCACTTTTTCCGAGTCCGAAGCATCGGCTGCAGGAGCCTCTTCCGGGGTCTCTGTTTCTGCTGCCGTCTCTTCCCCTGCGGGAACCGCAGGGGTTTTCTCGGCCTTTTCCTCTTCCGAGGGCGCAGCTTCGCTCTCTGCAGGGGTCTCTGTGACCGGCGTGTTCTCTGCGGCAGGGGCGGTGTTTTCCGCTTCCTGTGTGCCCGGGTTTTCCTCTGGCACCTGGGGAGTCGGTTTGCCCGTATCGTCGTGCTCATATGGTTCGCTCATGCTGTGCCTCCAATCCTTTTATTGCAAGCTGCAATTGCAGCCCCGCTGTGTGCAGCACACAGTACCTCTTTTCTTCAGTATATCACGGGAATCCTCTGGATTACGGGGCGCAGATCGTAAAAATTCGGTGAACCGAACAGACAGGGCAGCATTCTGCAAGGAAGACAGAATAACAGGATTCTGTAATAAATTAAACTTATAGCAAGCGATCAGAAATCAATATTTGCTCCTATCGGCCCGGCATGGTATCGTATGGTCAACGCAGAGAAAACCTATTAAAAAGATAGGAATAAGAGAAACGGAGCGAACAAGGATGAGCACCATTTACCGCCCCTGCCCTGTGGGAAGCGCCACCTCCCGAATGTGTCCCTGTTAACTGCCAGAACCCTCACAGAGGACAGGCTCCCGCATAAGACAATCACAGGCAACCAAAGACAATAGGGAAGAAATCCTGCAGCCGGCACCGCCGCGGAGTCATTTCTCCGCAGGAAGGAAGACCGGACAGGAATTCATCATAAAGAAGAGAGTCTGAAAGGACCTGAAAGAGCAGGACTTCCAGACAGCCGAGAACGGCAGGAAAGGATTACAATGAGCGAGCACAAGTTTGGTTTTGAGACACTGCAGTTACACGTTGGACAGGAGAAGGCGGATCCCGCAACCGATTCGAGAGCGGTCCCGATCTATCAGACCACGTCCTACGTATTCCACAATGCACAGCATGCGGCAGACCGCTTCGGCCTTCGCGATGCCGGCAACATCTACGGAAGACTCACGAATTCCACCCAGGCAGTCCTGGAAGGCAGAGTGGCAGCTCTGGAGGGCGGCGTTGCCGGCCTTGCCCTTGCTTCCGGTGCCGCAGCCGTCACCTATGCGGTGACCGCACTCGCCGGCGCAGGAGATCACGTGGTGGCACAGAAGACCATCTACGGCGGCTCCTACAACCTCTTAAAGCACACCCTTCCGAACTATGGCATCTCCACCACGTTCGTGAACGCAAGAGATCTGAAGGAAGTGGAGGCAGCCATCCAGCTCAACACAAAGGCCGTCTTCATTGAGACCCTGACAAACCCGAACTCTGACATCCCGGACATCGATGCCATCGCAGAGATTGCCCACAGGCATGGCATTCCGGTCATTGTGGACAACACCTTCGGAACACCCTACCTGATCCGTCCGATCGAGCACGGCGCAGATGTGGTGGTCCACTCCGCAACAAAGTTCATCGGCGGCCACGGCTCCTCGCTCGGCGGCATCATCGTTGACGGCGGCACGTTTGACTGGTCCAAGTCCGACAAGTATCCGCAGTTCACCACCCCGAATCCGTCCTATCACGGCATCTCCTTCGTGCAGGCTGCGGGAAATGCAGCCTATATCACCTATATCAGAGCCATCATCCTGCGCGACGAGGGCGCTACCATCTCCCCGTTTAACGCCTGGATCCTGCTGCAGGGCCTGGAGACGCTGTCCCTGCGCCTCAACAAGCACATCGAGAACACGAAGAAGGTCATCGAGTACTTACAGAGCAATCCGCTCGTGGAGAAGGTCAACCATCCGTCTCTTCCGGATCATCCGGATCACGCCCTGTATGAGAAGTACTTCCCGAACGGGGCAGGCTCCATCTTCACGTTCAACGTCAAGGGCGGCCAGAAGGAGGCCTTTGCCTTCATCGATGCCCTGCAGGTATTCTCCCTCCTTGCCAACGTGGCAGATGTGAAGAGCCTGGTGGTACATCCTGCAACCACGACTCATGCAGAACTCTCTGCAGAGGAGCTGGAGGAGCAGCAGATCGGACAGAACACGATCCGCCTCTCCATCGGCACCGAGGATGTCAACGACATCATCTGGGATCTGGAGAACGGCTTCAACGCTGTGAAGGCCCTGCAGAACAAGTAAGGTGTTTCGCTCAAAGCACAAGAGATAGAAAAGGCGCAGTCCCAACATCGGGGGGTGCGCCTTTTCACATGCCGCGAGACAGGAAGGAGAAGACAGAGTTTCACGCCTTCCGGAGGGCGTGGTGTGCCTTCTTGATGCGGTAGAGGTCCTCGTCTGCCTCCTTCAGAAACTCCACCGTGGTCATGCCGTCCCGGTACTTTCCGATGCCGATGGAGAGCTGCAGGTTGTAGAGGGGATCCTCCTGGTCAAAGCTATGGTCCGCCTTCGGATAGGCCCAGATGTTGAACTGGTTCATGGTCATGTGGATCTTCTTCCGGAAATCCTCCACGATATCCGCTTCCTCGGCCTCACAGACGATGATGAACTCATCGCCGCCAAACCTTGCAAGGAAGGCCTTGCCCGGATAGCAGGCGCAGGAGGTTTTTAGGACGTCCGCGATGCGCACGAGGGCCTGATCCCCCGCCTGGTGGCCGTAGCGGTCGTTGACCTGCTTGAAGAAGTCCACGTCAATCATGAGAAGGTACAGCTCCGGCGCCCGGTTCTTCGGATCGTGCTGCGCCTGGATCTCCTGTAGCACGAAGCTCATCAGGTACTGGCGGTTGTTGAGACCGGTCAGCTTGTCCGTGGAGATTCGGCGCGAAGTGGCATCCAGGAAGTACGAAAGAAGCGACACCATGATGGGGAGGTCCGCCAGGGTGGGATTCTGGAGGCAATAGGCAAGCAGAAGCCCGCCAAGAAGAAACCCTGGTATCGACGCGCAGACAAGCTGAACATGCCGCTGGTTGGCATCCGCAAGGTCAGCTGCGGAGGTCATAATCCGCACGGAGGCCGCTATGAGGAGGAGAATCAACAGCAGGATTTCGACGATAAAAAAGCTGATGCTCCCGAACCCGTCCAGGAGGTGGGAACCGATCATAACAGAGACACTGAGGATGGTGTTCACCAGGAAAACGGTGCGCAGAAGGGAGCGCATCTTCCTGTCCGGGAGCTGGCCGGAGGTTCCCCGGGTCTCCGAGTAGATCGACCAGACGCAGCAGCAGAGCGTGTACAGAATAAAGTAGATCGCCCAGCTGGTCCAGTCGCCGCGGCGGGCATGAGAGGGCCCGAGGATGATTTCCAGGACGGCGTCCGTCACAAAGAGTGCAGAAAAAAGAACCAGAGCGCGCTGAAACCACCGTTCGGAGACGGTGCGGTCCCTCTGCCTGCCGTGCAGGAAGAGAATGACCGCTGTCACACAGATCGCAAACAGGTGAATTTCACAGTACAGGAATGTTTCCAAGTCTGGCAACCTCATCAAAAAAACAGACAAAATTTATTAGATATGGGCAACTTATGATGTTATTTTACCCCAAGAAGACCAAAATGACACCGTGAACCCGACGAGTTTTTTCTATTGTGTTTGTGCATGTTGCGAAGATAGGCTACAGAGAGGGATCTGGATGTTGAGAGACAAGGAGCAGCGGGAGTCTGGAAGGGGAGGATAATGCGCCGGGAGAGGGAGACAAAGCAGCGAAAACCGAAAAAGAGCGGGGCGATTTTTAGAGATAAGACAGCAGATACCGCATCCGGTCGGGAGATACCACGTTGGTATCACTCCCGGCCTTTTTTGATGCCTTTTTCATCCACAAAACGAGTAGATGCCGTTTGACCCGGCGCAGGATTGGGGCAGTTCCAGGCCGAAACCGGCAATTATAAAGAAAGTATTAAATAACTTATACCGACTTGACTAGATGTTATAGATGCTGTATAACATAATCGTCGAGAGGGAAAAGCAATACAGGATCCCGACAGAAAACAGAAGATAGGATTCCGGGATGCGCAGATGGCGGTTTCCGGATTGAAAAGGAGGAATGACTTATGATGTTTGTACCGATGGTTTGGAATGATGAGGATGACATGATGGATCTGTTTGATCCGGAGAAGACCTGGAGAAGGATGTGGAATTCCTTCAATTCTGATTCGAACTGGATGGACGGCATGAAGACCGACATCGTGGAGAACGGAAACAACTATGAGCTGAAGGCAGATCTTCCGGGCTTTGCGAAGGAAGACATTAACGTCGATCTGAAGGATCACGTCCTGACGATCAGCGCTTCCCACAAGGCAAATAAGGAAGAGAAGGATCAGAAGAGCGGCAGGGTTCTCCGCCAGGAGAGATCCACTGCAAACTATCAGAGATCCTTCCGTGTGGATGAGGATGTAAAGCCCGAGGACATCTCCGCAAAGTATGAGAACGGCGTTCTCACGCTGACCCTTCCGAAGAAGGAAGCGGTGGAGACGAAGGCGGACGATACGAAGCGCATTGAGATCCACTGATCACAGATTGCTAACCGGGACAGCGCAGTGCACAGTCCGCTGCGCAGGTACTTCCTACTGACTGCCATGGCAAATTTTCTCCTGTGTCCCTCCGAACGCTGGCAAACAGCGCCCGGAGGGCATTTTTGTGTTTCGAAAATAATAATAGAAATCGTATATAAAACAGCGATATCATCTATTAAAGACCCGGCCAGATGGTACACTGGAGGACAGGGAAAAACCACATGGCCCGTAAAGGAGGGAGCAACCCATGACAGATGTAAAGAAACTGATTTCGGAGATGACACTGGAGGAGAAGGCGAGCCTTCTCGGCGGTGACGATTTCTGGCATACCAAGGCCGTGGAGCGGCTTGGCATCCCCAGATTCATGATGTCCGACGGCCCTCACGGACTGCGCAAGCAGGACCAGGAGGGAGATCACCTTGGGATCAACGACTCCATCAAGGCAGTCTGCTTCCCGGCAGCCTGCGCCACCGCATCGAGCTTTGATACCGACTTGATCGAAAAGATGGGCGAGACGATCGGCGACGAGTGCCAGGCAGAGGACCTTGCCGTGGTCCTGGGACCTGCGGTCAACATCAAGAGAAGCCCGCTCTGCGGCAGAAACTTTGAGTACTTCTCCGAGGACCCCTACCTTGCGGGAAAGATGGCAGCAACCTACATCAGCGGTGTGCAGTCAAAGCATGTCGGCACCTCCATCAAGCACTTTGCCTTGAACGACCAGGAGACCAACCGCATGAACATCTCCGCGGAGGCCTCCGAGCGCACGATCCGCGAGATCTACTTCCCGGCATTCGAGATCGCCGTGAAGGAGTCCCAGCCCAAGACCGTCATGTGCTCCTACAACAAGATCAACGGCACCTACTCCTCCGACAACGAGTGGCTGCTGAACAAAGTTCTCCGGGAGGACTGGGGCTTCAAGGGTGCGGTCATGACCGACTGGGGCGCTGTCGACGACAGGGTCCAGGGGGTAAAGGCTGGTCTGGAGCTGGAGATGCCCGGCAACACGGCCGAAAACGACAAGAAGATCGTGGAGGCAGTGCGGAGCGGCGCCCTCGACGAGAGACTCGTCGATCGGGCTGTGGAGCGGCTCCTCACGGTGATGTATGACCACTATGACAACCGCGTGGGCGGCACCTTTGACCGGGACAGGGACCATGAGGTCGCAGAGAAGGTGGAGGAGAACTGCGCCGTCCTCTTACAGAACAACGGGATCCTGCCCCTGAAGGAGGGTCAGAAAATCGTCTACATTGGCGAGTATGCGGAAAAGCCCCGCTATCAGGGCGGCGGTTCCTCTCACATCAACTCCTCCAAGGTGGTCAGCGCCCTGGATGCCGCAAAGGCAGCAGGGAGAACCATCTCCTATGTGAAGGGCTTCCCTGCAGACAGGAACGAGGAGAATGCGGATCTTTTGGCAGAGGCCGTTGCGGCAGCCAAAGAGGCGGATGTCGCCGTCATCTTTGCAGGCCTTCCGGATGTCATCGAGTCAGAAGGATATGACCGCAGAGACATGAAGATGCCGGCCTGCCAGATCAAAGTGATCGAGGAGGTCGCAAAGGTCCAGAAGAACGTCGTCGTGGTCCTCCACAACGGAAGCCCCTGCCAATCCCTCCGGGCACCTCGCAGAGACCTTCCCTGTAAAGCTCGAGGACAACCCGTCCTACCTGAATTTCCCAGGGGACTCCTACAAGGTGCACTATCAGGAGGGCGTCTTCGTCGGCTACCGCTACTATGACACCAAGAAGATGCCGGTCCGCTGGGCCTTCGGCCACGGCCTCTCCTACACGACCTTCGCGATCGGAAACCTGCGCGTGGACAGGGCCGAGATGGGAGATGACGATGTCATCACTGCCTCTGTCGATGTCACGAACACCGGAGACCGGGAGGGCAAAGAGGTCGTCCAGCTCTACGTCGCGGACCGCACCGGTACCACCGGACGCCCGGCAAAGGAGCTGAAGGGCTTTGCCAAGGTGGATCTTGCTCCCGGCGAGACAAAGACCGTGACCTTCCCGGTCGACCGCAGGGCGCTCTGCTACTTTGAGGAGCGCCTTGGCGACTGGTATGCGGCATCCGGCACCTATGCCCTCCTTGTGGGCGATGCCTCGGACAACATCGCAGCAGAGAAGGAAATTTCTTTTGCCACCAAGGTCGAGATCCCGATGCATGTCACCGGCGCCACCACGATCGGACAGCTCCTCTCCAATCCGAAGACGGCAGCCATCGTACAGCAGATGATGGCAAAGGCGAGCCCGTTTGGCGGGGAGTCCTCCACGAAGAAGGATGAGCCCGATGCCGGCATGGGCGCAGGCGCAGACGAGATGAACAAGGCGATGATGATGTACATGCCTTTAAAGGCTCTGATCGCCTTTGGCGTTCTCACACCGGACAGCCTTGCGCAGCTTGTTGCCACACTGAATGGGGCACTGGAGCAGAACTGAATACCTCATCAGGCAGGAACTGAAACAGACAGCGGCAGGAGGGAAGAACCTTCCTGCCGCTGTTTTTTGGGTTTTGCGGTTTGAACGGTGAAGGTCCTGTGTTAAGATAAATCCTGTCTTGGAAAATTTCTGGGGGACTGTGGCATGACACAAGAGGAGGCCTGCGCCGTACTCGGCATCACCGATGAGGATGACGAAAAGGCAATCGACAACAAGTACAAAAAGCTGATGCGGGAGTACCATCCGGACGCCAACGAGGGAAGACCCGAGGCGGCGCAGATGGCGAGCAGGATCAACGAGGCTCACGACCGGATCCTCGAGGACATCCGGGAGGGGAACTTTGCGCTTCCGGGAGACCGGAAGGAGGAGCCGACCCTGGCATCGCTTCGCCGCAAGGAGCAGGAAAAGCCGAAGAAGGAAGTGTACTTCACGAAGGAGGACATGGTCAGCCTCGCGGAGGACATGCAGGGGGAGATGGCAGAGAAGCCATCGGACTTTGACGCCCTCAAAAAGCACGCGGGCGTTCTCCGGAAGATGGTGGCAGCCCACAGCGGCGCGGCCCCGAAGGAGGTGGTCTCTGCCCTGGAGGCCTTTACCGCCCTATCCGGAGAGGTGGACCGGCACCAGGCGGCAGTCTCTTCCGCGACGGCAGCCTTCATCCGCCCCGGGACCATTGCGATGTCCGTGGAGCAGCACGCCCAGGACGCGGAAACCATGAAAAAAAAGGACATCCAGGCGTTCGAACTCCAGGTGGAGGAACTCCGGATGGCCATGTACAAGCTGATGGATGGAAAGAGCCCGAAGTACCGGGCGGTGCTGGACGATGCGAGGGACTTTCTCGACAGTGAGGCCTACTCGGAGGAACTCGCGGACAGCCTGGCCTCGGTGGACACGGTCTGTGACGAGGTCCGGTCCGCCATCCGCCAGGGGCGGGACGGCCTTGCTGCCTACCAGCAGCGGAAGCGGGGGAGAACCCGCACCGCGATTCTGTGCCTTGTCATCATTGCGGCCGGCATCCTTGTCACGCTCCTTCTGGTCACGAAGCTGTGACTTCCGAATGACCGGTCACGAAAACCAGCTGATTCAGCCGTGCCGGAGCAGGCCATGGTGATCTTCCATGCAGCCGCCCTGCACGACATTTTTGTATCCGAGCTTTTTGAACGCCTTTACGCCCTTTGCGGGCTCGGAGGCGGTGCTGCCGATCACGTAGACGGTGGCCTCGCGGTCCGGGATCCGCTTTGTGATGAGCTCTGCCTTGTCCAGGGGGATGTTGATGCTGCCTGCCACATATCCCTCCCGGTAGGCTGCCCTGCTGCGGATGTCGACGAGCACGGCGTTATCCCTTGTCCTGCTCTGGTTGATGGCTTCATTGACGGTCAGTGCCTTGTGAAAGAGTCCCATGACTGCTCCTTTATTCCATGATGATTTCCACCATTGTAAGGTTTGACGGGGCAGCCCTGCAAGACCGGGCACGGGAAAGGGTGAAAAAAGATCCGAAAAGAAGAATCGGTGGTGAGGAGAAGTGAAAAAGGGCAAAAAGAAAGGACATCCACCAGTTTCCCTGATCGATGTCCTGCTAACTGATAAACCTGTTGATCTGCATGATTTTCATTGGTTTGTCCTCCTTTGCAGCTGCTCTATTCAGTTGTCAATCATGCTTTCCTTCCCATTGGACTGTACCTGCCGTTTTTAAGTCTGCAAATCACCGGCTGCTGTTCAGATCTGCATTGGTCTTACCCTCGTGTGCTCTGCCTTCTGCTTCTTCGATACCCTTTCTGATATCGTGAGTCTGCGATGAATGCTGCACGTTTCAGATCTTTCTCGTTAGTACATTGGTCTTTCCTGCCTTTTCCTGATTTCCGATTATGGTTCTGTGGTCCTTACGTGCCCTTCGGTCTGTACCTCCTTTGTCGGATTTCCTCGCCTCCCTTTCTCGTCAGGAGGTCTGGATTTTGGAAGTTGCTCTCTTCTTTGATCTGACTACATCTTAGCATCCGCCCTGAAATCTGTCAAACATAAATTTAAATTATCTGAGAAGATCTGCTATACTGCCTAATTCAGAAAAAAGAGTTTGAAAACTTCTGCCGCTGCGCACCACTATCTCCTCCCGGAAGGTGTTATAATGACGGGTGTCTGCAGCACAGCAGGAGGGCTTCTGTGCAAGGCGGCAGAGAGGAGACTATGAGAGATCTCGTTACCGTGCGCACCGGCATCGCCCTCTCAGGCGGCGGGGCCAAGGGCGCCTATCAGATCGGTATGTTCCGGGCACTGGAGGAGGCAGGGCTTGCAAAGAAGAACCTTGTCCTCTCCGGGTGCTCCATCGGTGCCATGACGGCCCTCGTCTATGCAGTGGGGGACGCGAATCTTCTGCGGCACTTTCTGCACAGACTCGGTGCTGCCTTTGACGCGATCAGGAGCGGCGTGAAGATCCCGGACTGGAAGCAGTACATGCTGGACTTCTGGAGGGAGCTGATCCCGGATGAGAGGATGCAGTCACTCTCCGTTCCGGTCTGGGTCTGCTGCTACTGCAGGGAGACGGGAAGGCCGGAATACTTTCTCCTCAACGGAAGAGAGCCGGATGAGATGCGGCTTCTCGTGACGGGGAGCGGGAGCCTTCCGGGGGTCCTCCCCGCGGTCTCCTGCGGCGATTTTTCCTACTCCGACGGCGGCGTCGTCCCGGAGGATCTCCCCGATCCGCAGCCTGCGGACAAGGTTCCGGTGCGGATCCTCCGCCCGGTCCCGATGGACCTGGAGATCGTCTCCTACCTGACGCAGTGGGACAAAACAGCGGAGGCGGACTTTGCCCCCGGGGCAACCAGGCTGGAGATCTGGCCCTCAAAGCCCCTGGAGGAGAAACCCCATGCGGGGACCCTGGACTTCTCCGAGGAGAAGCTTGCCCGGAATGAAGAAATGGGATATGCGGATACCAGAGGGCTCCTGTCGGCCCTCTTATCAGAGTGAAGATGAGGATGATGTATGAAATTTGAAGCAGTGACGTTTGCAAATGGAAAGACGGCAGCCCTTGCCGCCTGTATGATCGGCATCCCGGCCGGCTTTTCCACAAGGGGAGATCTGAAAAAGAGCTTTACGGCCTGGCTCCCTGCCGCAGACGCCCCGAGGGATCCGGAGGCGTCATCCTTTGTGATTGCGAGCAGCCTCTACGAGCCCTACGCAAAGGGCTCCATGGACGGCATCACGGAGCGCTCCATCGGAAGGTATACAGAACTGCTTGCTGCCGCCTCGGAGAACACGGAGGAGGATGCGGATGCCATGCAGCGCAGCTTCTCCTTTGGCGCTGTCTCCGGCACCTATAACATCGTCCGCTTCTCCGGAAGCCGCAACTACTATCCCACGGTGTTCCTGCCCGGCGGAACCCAGCAGTTCCACATCCGGGTCAACGATCCAACCATCCCGGAGGAGAAGATCCTCTCCTTCCTGCAGCAGTGGATGGAGACGGTACAGCCGGCCCGCACGTGGGAGGAGAGCCTTCCCCTGGACGATGGCCGCTTTACGCAGGGAACCCTGACTGCGGAGTCCATTGCGTCGTTCCGCGCCAACATGGAGCAGCGCATGCACGAGGAGGCAGTCTGCTTCCAGCTCGGCTTTCGCATCGTGCAGGAGGAGATCCGCCGCGCAGAGCGCACCGGCTCTCCCGACGGGGATACGATCCTGGACGAGCTGAAGACCATACGGGAGGACTACGCAAAGGCCCTGGATGAGGTGATCCGGGAGTCCTCCAGCTGCATTCAGGAGACCAGCCGGAACAACCCCGACAATGAGCTGCTGTTCTCACTGGTGCAGACGATCCGGGATGTCAACCCGCTGGAGCAGGTGACCCAGACGATCAACGGCGAGGAGTACGCGGCACCGGTCTCCCTCGCATCCAAAAAGGCAGAGCTCTTCTCCTCTCCCGAGATCCGAAAGATGGAAGAGGCAAGAAGAGAAGAGGAGGAGAAGGCTGCTGCCGCACGGGAGAAACAGCTGGAGAAGCAGAGAGTCCAGATCCGGGACAAGATCGCAGAGCTGAACCGGGAGAAGAACGCCCTGAACGACCAGAAGGAGCGCCAGGCGGAGGGCTTGAAGAAAAAGAAGGAGGAGTTCTACACGGGTCTCCCCGACCGCGATGCGATCTCGAAGAAGCTCGAAGAGGCAAACGGCGTTGTCACCTCCCTCACCGCCCAGATGGAGCGCCTCTCCTTCCTGCAGAGAAAGAAGAAGCGGGAGCTGGAAAAGCAGCTCGCGGATCAGCAGCAGGCGTATTCGGACTGCAAGGATTCCCTCCTTGCGGCAAAGAAGGCGTGGGCAGACCGGGACCGCCAGTGGGAGGAGGTCGTGACCCTGGAGAAAGGAAAGACGAACGAGATCGATGCCAGGATCGCAGAACTGGACGCACAGCTCTCGGCGCAGGAGGAGGAGCTGGAGCGTCTCAATTGATATAAAACACGAAATATTTAACGAATCTTTCAGAAAACTAATAGCATATTAGCGGTAATTTTTGCTTTGGCTTTATTTTATCCCGAAATCGTGCGAAAATACAGATAGAAAGGGTAAACGCGGACATCTGTCCGCACGGGATAAAACAGTGTCAGGCACAAACATACTCAGGGACAAGTTCACAGAGGAGCTTCGCGGCAGGAGCAGCATGTCCGATGTACTGCATGCGCTTCTGGAGACGGATGTCTTTGCGTGCCTGCACGCACCCACGGAGGATGATTACCTGGATTTCCTCAGCAGCTTTGAGGAGAATTTCCCCAACGTGGAGGAGATCCTGCAGGCCTACGAGGACCGCTGGGGGATCCCCCCCGGCGTGATCCTGACAGGCCAGGAGATCCGGGAGAACAAGGAGATCGTCCACTACAGGAAGCTCTTTGAGGAGTACCCTGTGGTGACGCAGTACCGGATCCGGACGGTGGTGGATTACTGCATCGGGAAGCGGGCACACAGGAGCTTTGTCTTCAACTACAGCGACGGCGTCTGCCAGGTGTTTGCCCTGCGGCCGGTGATCGCGCAGGACACGGTGCAGCGCTGCTGCGATCTGGTGCAGTCGATGATCTGTCGCATGGTGGATTTCGGCGGAGAGTTCCTCTTCTCGTACCGGGCAGGGGAGGAGACGTACCTGAACGGCTTCGTCTCTGCGAACCGCCAGCTCTACATGGCAGATGAGGGACGGGTCCGGAGCATGCAGTACACCTGCGTGAACCCCCAGGAGAGTCCGCCCGTCACGGCAAAGCCGGAGATGCCGGCACTCGTGATCGGGATTGCCGCTGTCGGCAGTCCATAAACAGAACCCATAGCAACCAGACAGGAGACAAGACAATGGAAACGCATCAGATACAGGAAGGATATCTTCCCTTCCTCGGATACCGGACCTATTATCGAATCGTGAAGCCAAAGGAGGAGTCCGCTGAAAAGCCGGCACTCCTCCTTCTTCATGGGGGCCCGGGCTCCACGCACAACTACTTTGAGGTCCTCGACGGCCTCGCGGACACGGGACGCGCCGTGATCAGCTACGACTGCATCGGCTGCGGCAACTCCTACGTGGAGGGAAGGCCGGACCTCTGGGTCATGGACACCTGGGTGCGGGAGCTGGAAAACCTCATTTCGGGCCTGCACCTTACCCGGTACCATCTCCTCGGGCAGTCCTTCGGCGGCATGCTGGCCCTGTCCTGTCTGTTGGACAAAAAGCCGCAGGGAGCGGTGTCCGTCATTCTCTCGAGCACGCTCTCCGCATCCTGGCTCTGGGGCCATGAGCAGCACAGGAGAATCCGGTTCCTGCCGGAAAGCTGCCAGGAGGCCATCTGGAGAGCGGAGAAGACCGGGGACTTTACAGCGCCCGATGTCCAGGAGGCGACGCGGATCTTCATGGAGCGCTACTGTGCAGGGGAGCCGGATGCCAACACACCGGAGTGCGTGCGCCGGGAAAAGAAAACCGGGACGGAGTCCTATGTCACCGCCTGGGGACCCAATGAGTTCACGCCGACGGGAACCCTGAAGGACTTTGACGTGACGGCGCGCCTTCCGGAGATCAAAATTCCCGCCCTTGTCATCAGCGGGACGAATGATCTCTGCTCCCCGCTCATTGCAAAGACCATGTATGACGGGATCCCGGATTCCAGATGGGAGCTCTTCGACGGGGCAAGGCACATGTGCTTTGTGGAGGATACGCCGAAGTATATGGCGCTTCTCACCCGCTGGATGGCAGAACACGACGCAAAATAGCCATCTCCGAAAAAATCCGGCATCTTTTCCCGTTTCTGTGCGACAGCATGCCTCTGATGCGGTAAAATACAGACAGAAGGCGGCATGCTGGGAGAGGAGAATTCGCACAGGAGAGGAGGTACCCCATGGCAAGAATTGCAAAGAAGACAGCCCCGCCGTCCACAGAGGCGGCAAAGGAGAAAAAGGCGCCGGCAAAGAAGGAGCGGGAGATCCCGACCACGATCAACCTGCAGGCCTATGGAAAGAGCATCTCGGGGGAGGAGCTGATCGAGATGGCAAAGCAGGCCTGGGTGGACACCGGGCACGAGCTCTCTGCCATCAAGCGGCTTGACATCTACATCAAGACCGAGGACAGCAGGGTCTACTACGTCGTGAACCAGACGGACACCGGAACCTTCTTTCTCTACGGCTGACGGATCGGCACCTCTGCGGGGCAGGGGTGCTGTTTTTGTGAAAGAAAATTAGCACTCACCTATTGACAGTGCTAACAATCGTGATATAACGTTGGTGTACGAAGAGAGAGCTCCCGGGAAGAGGGGAGCTGAAAATAGAGTTTTCCATTTTTAAGGAGGTTTATCATGCTGTATCCCGCATTTTTTGATGATGATTTCTTTGATGACTTTGATCGCGCCTTTGCACCGGCAAAGAATCCGCTGTACGGCAGGCACGCGAAAAACATGATGAAGACCGATATCCGCGAGACGGAGGATGCCTACATCCTCGACCTTGAGCTGCCGGGATTTAAGAAGGACGAGATCAGCGTCCGCCTGGAGAACGGCTACCTTACCGTCGGTGCGGAGAAGGCCGTCGAGGAGAATGGAAGCAAGAGCGGCAAGATTCTGCGCAAGGAGCGGTATGAGGGGAGCCTGGAGCGCTCGTTCTACGTCGGGGAGTCGGTAAGACCCGAGGAGATCTCGGCGTCCTATGAGAACGGCGTCCTGCAGCTTTCCGTTCCGAAGAGGACGGCACAGAAGGATCCTGAGAAGCGCACCATTGAGATTCAGTGAGCAGTAAGACCGATGAGGGACAGGGCTCCTGCACAGCAGGCAGGAGCCCTGCCTTGCTGTCAGGGACCGAAATCTGCAGCATACCATAAGACCGGGAAGCCCCGGGGAACCGAAACGGACCCCCTCGCAGGGCAGTGCGGCCGCCAGTCGGCAAGGAGGAAAACCGTGAAAGAATATTGCTACTGCAGTGTACAGCCAAAGGGAATGTCCAGTGTCTACTCCTATCTTGCAGATGACGGGATGGACATTCGGATCGGCACGCCGGTGGAGATTCCGTTCGGCCATGACAACGTGCTGACCAAGGGCCTGGTGGTGGATTTCGGCTACTATACCGAGGACAACGCTCCCTGGCCTGTGGAGAAGACCAAGAAGATCATCCGGGTGCTGACCCCGGAGGAGTATGAGAGCGACTGGGACGACGCCGGGAAAAACGGCAAAGACGGAAAGGACGACGGGCTCTCCGAGCAGGATAAGAAGGAGATCGCCGAGGCCATGGGCTACATCCTCAGCGGTAACTACGACGAGATGTTCAAGTGGGCCGTCAACCATCACGACCGGGTGGACTGCCCCGGCATCATGAAGGTGGTCTGCAGCTGCTACCAGCTCTGTGTGGCGCAGAACAACCCGGTGGCGGCGCTGAACCTGGGCACCCTCTACTACACCGGGGACGGCGTGCCGCAGAACTTCAAGAAGGCGGAGGAACTCTACAAGATCGCCGCGGCTGCGGGAGAGGTCCGCGCCATCTGCAACCTGGGCTATGTCTACTACTACGGCCGCTGCGGGGAGGTGGACTACGCGAGGGCCTTTCAGTGCTTCAACCTGGGCGCTGTCCTCTACGACGATGCCAACTGCCTGTACAAGCTCGGCGACATGTACCGGGACGGCCTGTTTGTGACCGCAAACGGAAAGTTCGCCTTCCAGCTCTATCTGCGCGCTTTGCAGCAGGTCTCCGTGCCCAACACGGACCACAACTGCGCACCGGACATCCAGTTCCGGCTTGGAAGGGAGCTCGTGGAGGGAGACATCGTGACGCAGAACGCGGAGAACGGGCTCTCCCTTCTCACGGAGGCGCTGGGCGGGTTCTATGCGCGCAGGAAGAATGATGCCGCGGTGCCGGAGTTGGTGCAGAAGACAAAGGAACTGATCAGCAAGGCCGAGAAGATCCTCGATGCGGACATGAAGTAAAGAACAATCTGCAGTTTTGCCGGAAAACACCTTCAAAAAAGAAGGTGTTCCCGGCTTTTCTTTTGCCCGGATCTTTTCTACAATCCTCTGGGACGCATCTCATTTCCAAGAGGAGGAAACCCATGAGACAAAAGACAGACCGCATCCTGTTCGGAGGAGACTACAACCCGGAGCAGTGGCCGGAAGAGATCTGGAAGGAGGATATGCGCCTGTTTCACAGGGCGCACATCTCAGAGCTGACGCTGAACGTCTTTTCCTGGGGCCTGCTGCACAGGAGAGAGGGAATCTCCGTCATTCTTGCAACCTCCACGGCGGCCCAGCCTGCCTGGATGTCTGCCAGGTACCCGGAGACCAACCGCACGGATGCCCACGAGAACCGGCATCACTTCGGCGGCAGGCAGAACATCTGCCCGACGAGCCGGATCTTTCAGAAGTATGCCTCTGCACTTGTGGAGAGACTCTCCGAACGCTATGCGGGGTATGACAACCTTCTTGCATGGCACATCTCCAACGAGTACGGCGGCTACTGCTACTGTGAGCACTGCCAGGAGGCCTACCGGACCTGGCTGAAAGAGCGGTACGGCAGCATCGGGGAGCTCAACCGCGCCTGGAACACCACTTTCTGGGGACATCGCTTTCAGGATTTCTCCGAGGTCCGCATCCCCGATTACCTGACCGAGGAGTTTGATTACGGAGAGGGGCGGATCCTCCGCACGAACGTGCAGGGAAACTCCATTGACTACCGGCGGTTCATGACGGACTGCACAATCGACCTCATTGAGATGGAGAAAGCCGCCATCCGAAAGCACTCGGACCTTCCCGTCACGACAAACCTCATGTACAACTTCGACGGCTTCGACCTGGCAAAGATCGCAAGGCACCTGGACTTTGTCTGCTGGGACAATTACCCGGCTTATGGGGACGACATTGCAAACACCGCGCTCTGGCATGACCTGATGCGGGGCATCGGGGACGGCAATCCCTTCTCTTTGATGGAACAGACTCCGAGTGTCACGAACTGGCATCCCTACTGCCGTCTCAAGCGCCCCGGGATCATGCGTCTTTGGAGCTATCAGGCGGTGGCACACGGGGCTGACACGGTCCTGTTCTTCCAGATGCGCAGAAGCCGCGGCGCCTGCGAGAAGTACCACGGCGCTCTGATTGACCATGTGGGGACAGGGGATACCCGGGTCTTCCGGGAGATGACAGCACTCGGAGAAGAGCTGGAGAACCTTGGCGGTGCGCTCCTCGGGGCAAGGAGCGATGCGAGAGCTGCGATCCTCTTTGATTGGGACAGCTGGTGGGGGACGGAACTCTCCGCAGGCCCCAGTGTTCTTGTCAGCTACCTGCGGGAGATCCAGACCTGGTACCGCGCCTTCTGGCAGCTCCACATCCCGGTGGATCTGCTGCCTCTTGATGCCGTTCTGGGAAACCCCGACCGGGAGCAGACTGCCATCCGGGATCCGGAGCAGAAAAATCCAGAGGGTGCCGCTGCCCTCGGCGCCTATGACCTTGTGATCGCGCCGATGCTGTATCTGGATAAGAACGGCTTCTCCGAGGCGCTCCATGCATATGTCGCAGGGGGCGGCCGCTTTGTGACCAGCTTCTTTTCGGGCTATGCGGATGACACGGATCTCGTGCGCCTGGGCGGGTATCCGGCGAACTGGAAGGACGTTCTGGGCCTCTGGGTGGAGGAGAGCGATGCTCTGCCGCCGGAGGTGGAAAACCATTTCACCTATGACGGCGCGGACTATCCCTGCCGCGTCCTCTGCGATCTTCTGCATCCGCTGGACAAAGCGACAAAGGTCCTTGCCGCCTATGCGGAGGACTTCTACCGGGGGATGCCCGTGGTGACCGCGCATCCCTATGGACAGGGAGAGGCGTACTATGTTGCGACAGCATCGGATGCGCGGTTCTACCGGCACTTTCTTGGAGATGTCTGCGGGTCGATCGGGATTTCGCCCCTTGCCAGGGCGCCGCTTGACGTGGAGGTGACCCAGAGAAGAAAAGACGGTGCGTCGTTTCTGTTTTTCCTGAATCATGCGGGGGAGGAGAGAGAAGTCCGCCTTCCTGTGGGAGGAACGGATCTGCTGTCAGGAAACCAATATGAGAGGGGAGCGGTGCTGCATCTTGCACCGGCGGATGTTTTGATTCTCCGGGAAAAGGAGGGCAAAGAGAACGGGGAGCGGTGCAGGCAGGCATAAAAAAAGGACATCAACCGTATTTCCGGATTGATGTCCTCTTACCTGATAAACCGATTGATCTGCACGATTCTGTAATGAATCATTCCTGCATTTCCATCCTTTCGTTCGTATTTTTTCAGCTGTTGAAGGCATTTCTTGTGCTCTTGGACCCTGCTGTGGATGTTCGGACCGGAAGATTTTGACCCAAAGCTGTCATGCGGTGTCTGTCCCGCCAGCAGCCCCAGATGCTCTCTCATTCGGATCCTGTGTGACAGATTTGCGTTCTGTCTGTGGCAGATCCTTCCTTTGCTGCAATACTGCCTTTCAGTGAATTATGGAGCTTTGGTACCCTTACGTCTTTGCCGGAGTGTACCTCTTTCCTGTATTTCCTCCGCTTCCTTTCTCGTCAGAAGCCTTGGATGAAGAAACCGGATACATTTTGTTTCGACGCGTCTTTGTTTTGTATCTTGTTTCTGACATCATCATAGCCGGGAGCAGAAAAAGTGTCAATCTAAATTTTAAATCGTCAGTTTAGACATAATATTCTTCTCAATTCCGACAATAAAGACAGAAAACGGCAATGAATCTCTGACAAAAAGAACTGGGCGATCTGCCCGGCAGTCTGCTATCATGGGAATGCAGAACCAGCAGCATTCATCAGGGCCGCAGGGCGGCCGGGGAGGAAACGATGGACTATCTGAAAGAAACCTATCCAAAGCTTGCCGCATCGATCATCAAAAAGCTCGAGGCGAGGAACATGGAAGGTGCCTATTATGCAACTGCGGAAGAGGCAAAGGCGGCAATTCTATCTGCCATGCCGGAGGGGAGCTCCGTCACCTGGGGAGGCAGCATGACCTGTGAGTCCATGGGCCTGTTTGATGCCTGCCTGAAGAGCAAAAAACTTCATGCCCTCGACCGCACCACGGCGAAGACACCAGAGGAGAAGAGGAAGCTCTACGCAGAGCAGACCCTCTGTGACTACTTCCTGATGAGCACCAATGCCATCACGATGGACGGGGAGCTTGTCAACATCGACGGAAACGGAAACCGGGTGGCCTGTCTCATCACCGGACCGTCTCACGTGTTTGTCGTCTGCGGCATGAACAAGATCGCCCCGGACCTCGACAGTGCGATGAAGCGCGCAAGAAACCTCGCTGCGCCGGCAAATGTGCTGCGCGTGGGGAGAACCCAGACACCCTGTCTCCAGACAGGCCGCTGTGCAGACTGTCTGAGCAAAGAGTCAATCTGCAACCAGTTTGTCATCACGAGAAGAAGCGGGGGAAAGGGCAGGATCCGGGTCTTCTTTATTGGGGAGAATCTCGGGTACTGAGCAGAAAGACCGGCATCCGTGGTACTGCCATGCAAAGAAGCGGACAGGGAACCCTGCCCGCTTCTTTGCTTCTTTGGTCTCATCCCTTTTTGCGGCGGAACATGGAGAGGAAGCCGCCCTTCTTCTCCGGCTCCGGTGCGATGCCGCACTTTTCATCCGCATACCGCAGAAAGGTCCGGAGCGCCTCCTGGTCCGTCTTTCCCCTGACGGAGGACCGGTGATCCAGTGCCGCTTTCCGGAGAAGGCGAAAGGCTTCCTCCTCCGTCAGGTTGACGAGGACAAGACAGGAGTCGGACATGTCGATCAGCGTGCCGGTGGAGAGGATGACGGCGGCATCCTCTGCCCCGATGCTGCCCTCGTACAGGCACTGATGGTAGGCATTGTACTCGTGAAAGGTGAAGGCACCGGAGAGGGTCCGAGTCTTATTCTGGGCGTCGTACTCCCTCGCGGAGTTCAGGTTCAGGACGAGGAGATCGGTGGGACCGTCCTCCGCGGGGCTTGGAAAGGTGACCTCCCCGCCGCGGCGCAGGATGACATAGCCGCTGGCGCTCTTTAACGCAATCTCATTTGCCGCATCATCAATCAGAAACATGGCGGGCATCCCCCTTCTGCGGCTGCCTGTCCGGCACCGCGATACCAGCATTGTACTTGACCGTCATGGAGTAGTTGTCCCCGCTGTAGAGCCAGGTGTTGGAGCTGACAAACTCGGTATTGGACTCGGGCTTTCCGGCAGCGGCGGTCAGATCGCTGCTGGACATGCCGATGTAGATGCCATAGGGTCCGAGACTTGCCTGGGACCAGGCGACTGGTGCGGGTTCTGCAATGCCGATGTTCATGACGTTGAGGTCGCCGTAGGTGTCCGGCGTCTCATCGAGCCACTTGTTCCAGAGGCTCACGATCACGGGATTTCCGGAGGAGTCTGTGGCGGTGATGTTTAAGTTCCCCCTGGTGTAGGCGGTATTGCAGAACGCCTCGTCCACCGGGATATCCGTATTCGTGGCGCTGTCATGGTAGGTGAAGGAGAGCCCTGTGGCGGCGACGTCCCGCAGGGTCTCATCCAGGTAAAGGTTTGTACCGTCCAGAGAAAAGTAGATGGTCTTGTTGCGCTCGTCGATGGCAGCCTGGGTGTCCGCAGTGGCTTCCTCTTCCTCCTGGGTGGCAAGCTGTGTCGAGAGCTCGGAGGCAAGCGCCTCCTCTGAGGATTCCGTTGCCTGTGTCTCCTCCGCAGCAGCGGTCTCCGCTGCCGCTGTGGAAGCAGAAGATGCGGATGAACCGGCGTTTGCGCAGCTGCACAGGGACAGCGCGGCAAGTGCGATCGCAGTACTGGTGATGCATGATCTTTTCATAACAAAATCCAATCCCTCAAGTGTGGTAATCCATTTTCATCTCAGCCCTGCCCGGGGCCTGATCTCGTATTATCGCATGGTCTGCAGAGCAGGTCAATGATTCTGCGAGGCATGACGCGATTGACCGCTGCGGGGGACTGCGATAAAACAGGTTCGTGACAAGCTGGAATGCAGAAGAGGAGAAACCATGAGATATCTGTACTTTGCCCGGCACGGGCAGACCGTCTGGAACGTGGAGAACAAGATCTGCGGCGCGACGGACATCGCCCTGACAGCGCTGGGCTATCAGCAGGCAAGAGAACTCGGGGAGAAGATCCTGGTGGAGAAGCTCCCCATCGGGGAGATCCTGTACTCGCCGCTGGTCCGGGCGGCGGAGACCGCGCGGATCGTATCGGAGGTGACGGGAATCCCGAGGCGCGAGGAGATCCGCCTGAAGGAGCAGAACTTCGGCCGCTTTGAGGGAACGCCCCGGGACGGGAGGGAGTTTGCGCTCGCCAAGGCCCACTTTGCGGACAGCTACGGCGGCGGGGAGTCGATGCTCCGGATGGCACAGCGCGTCTACAGCCTCGTTGATGACCTGAAGCGGGATGACAAGACCTGTCTCCTTGTCGCCCACAATGGGATCTCCAGGGTCCTCCGCTCCTACTTTTTCGACATGACCAATGAGGAGTACGCGGCCTACGGCATCCGCAACTGCGAGATCCTGCGGTTTTCGCTGGATTGATGCTGTGCTATACTGAGGAGCGCAATACAGAAAGTCAGCTGAAAAGGAGAGTGATCTTATGCCCTGTACAACCATACTCGTGGGAAAGAACGCCACATTTGACGGCTCTACCATGATTGCAAGAAACGATGATTCCGGTTCCGGGAGCTTCACGGAGAAGAAGTTTGTTGTCGTGGAGCCCAAGGACCAGCCCAGACACTATGTCTCCGTTCTCTCCCACGTGGAGATCGATCTGCCGGAGAACCCCATGCGCTACACCGCTGTGCCGAATGCGGTGAAGGGCGAGGGCATCTGGGCAGCCTGCGGTGTCAACAGTGCTAACGTCGCCATGTCCGCCACGGAGACAATCACGAGCAACGTCCGGGTGCAGGGGGCAGATCCCCTGGTGACCTACCGGCCCGCGGAAGGCGACACCCCGGAGAGAAAAGGCGGCATCGGAGAGGAGGACCTGGTGGTCCTCGTGCTCCCCTACATCCACTCCGCAAGAGAGGGTGTGGAGCGTCTCGGCGCCCTGACCGAGAAGTATGGCACTTATGAGATGAACGGCATCGCCTTCCAGGACGTGAATGAGATCTGGTGGTTTGAGTCCATCGGCGGCCATCACTGGATCGCGAGAAGGGTCCCGGACGACGTATATGTCGTCATGCCCAACCAGCTCGGCATCGACCACTTTGATCTGGACGATGCCTGCGGTGCGCAGAAGGAATATATGTGCTCGAAGGACCTGCCGGAGTTCATCCAAAAGTATCACCTGAACCTCTCGTTCGACGGAAGCCTGAACCCCAGGGATGCCTTCGGAAGCCATGACGATTCTGATCACATCTACAACACGCCCAGGGCCTGGTTTATGCTTCGGTATCTGAATCCCCACGCAAAGAAGTGGGACGGACCGGATGCCGAGGCACGTCCCACGGACGACGATCTCCCCTGGTGCATGGTGCCGGAGAAGAAGATCACGCCGGAGGATGTGAAGTACGTGCTCTCCTCCCACTACCAGGGAACGCCTTTTGACCCTTACGTGGAGAAGGGAGATCTCTCCCGCCGGAACCAGTACCGCACGATCGGCATCAACCGCAACAGCTTCCTGGGCTTTCTGTGGCTGCGCGGGTATCTGCCGAAGGCGTACCAGGCCGTGGAGTACCTGGCCTTTGGCTCCAACGCCTTCAACGCGATGATCCCGTTCTACGCGGACGTGGACAGGACGCCGGACTATCTTGCAAACACGACCGGCGACTGCTCAACCGACAACTTCTACTGGACGAACCGCCTGATCGGGGCGCTCGCGGATGGCTCCTACAAGGCCTGCGCCTCCCACATCGAGCGCTACCAGAATGCGCTTCACGCAAAGGGATACGAGATCCTGAACACCTATGATGCCCTGCTTGCCGGGGAGACGAATCCTGAAAAGCAGAAGGCCCTGAAGGAAGAGGCCAATGAAAAGGTGGCAGAGGCAGCAAGAGCGCTGTCCCAGGATACGCTGAACAAGGTGCTCTATGAGCGCAGCATGCAGATGAAAAACGCCTTCTCCCGCTCGGATGCCTGAGCAGGAACAGAAAGGAAGAGGGACGGAACCCGGGAAACCCGATTCCGCCCCTCTTTTTTGTTGCGGCACATGGAAGTTTTGCCGGGTTTTGTCTACAATGGGGGCATCAGCAAGAAGGAGAGATCAATGGACAAGAAGCCGGACATTCGGATACTGGTCACCTGTTTTACGCCTGCGCGCGGGAAAAAGCAGAGCGCCTCGAAGGAGGCCCTCTCCCAGCTGCGGCCCCGGGAACACGGGGTGCAGATCTTCAAGCTTGAGCTCCCCCATGCCTTTGGCACCTGTGTGACGCGTGCCTGGGAGATGGCAGAGAACACAAAGCCCGATGCGATTCTGCTCGTCGGGGAGGCACCGGGGCGGGCCGGCGTCTCCGTGGAGCGCGTTGCGGTCAACCTGACGAAGGGGAGCCGGAAGGGGAGCCTGGAAAAGCGCATCCGCAGGGATGGCCCGGACGCCTACTTTGCGACGATCCCGGTGCAGGAGGTGCGGGAGGAGATTGTCGAGGCGGGCATCCCCGCGGAGATCTCCATGAGCGCCGGCACAGATGTGGAGAACGACCTCTTCTTCGGTGTCCTCGACCGGGCAAAGGTGGCAGGGGGCAGGATTCAGGTTGGCCTTCTGCAGCTCCCCTGTCTTCCGGAGGAGGCAGTGACGCCCTACGGGACCCTGCCGTCCATGGGAAAGACCGTGTCCGGGGAGGCCGCAGAACGCGCGGTCCGCGCGATCGCCCAGTCAATCAGGAGGGAAAAGGCAGATGATTAAGAGAGAAGACCTGACGCTCAGCGACGTGGAGGAGGGCTGGATCGCAAAGAACCAGGAGATATACACGGACTACCTTCGCCGCGCACAGCGGGAGGGCATGGAGAAACTCATCACCTATCTGGAGGAGGAGACGGACTTCTTCCTCTGCCCCGCCTCCACACGCTTCCACGGAAACTATGCGGGGGGACTGTGCGAGCACAGCCTGCACGTCCTGGAGCGGCTCACCCACCACATGGGGGATGCCTTGTTCAAGGAGCGGATTGCCAACGTGTCCATGAACACCGCGATCATCACGGCGCTCCTGCACGATGTGTGCAAGACAAACCTGTACACCGTGGAGCTTCGAAACCGCAAGATCAACGGAAACTGGCAGCAGGTGCCTTTCTTTGCCGTGGCGGATGACTATCCCTATGGTCACGGGGAGAAGTCTGTGGACATCATCCGGAACTTCATCGATCTCACGGACGAGGAGAAGTTTGCGATCCGATGGCACATGGGCTATACGGAACCGAAGGAAGTCTGGGGGAGCCTGGATGCGGCCATCGAAAAATACCCCTTGGTCCTCGCCCTGCATGAGGCGGACCTGGAGGCTTCAAAATTCCTGGACCGGACGGTGAGCACGTAATACGGAGAGCAACGAATCCGACAGCGTCCCCGGAAGATCCGGGAAGAAGTACAGAAGAACAAGAAAGAGAACGAAGAGGAGCGCCAGGCAGACCGGCGCTCCTTTTGCTGCTGCCCGGATATCTGCGCCGGAGAGGTCCATGTGCAGCAGGATGGAGACAAAGAGGTACCAGAAGAGGATCAGGGGGAAGACTGTGGTGCAGAGCGGAAGAACCCTGCTGTACAGAATAGAAAGGGAGAGGCAGCCGAGGTACACCGGCGAAAGGGCGGAGAAGGTCCGGGAGAGGCTGCCCGCAAGGACCCCGCGGGGTGGAATCATGGAGACGCTCCCCAGCTCATTCCCGGAGGGGAGAAGGTGGATGGCAGTGACTCTGGCTCCGGTGAGAACCCCGGCGAGGGCATGGGAGAGCTCATGGTGCACGGTGCCGGGAAAGGTCAGGGTGTTGATCACAGCAGCCGCTGCCCGGGGACCGATGATCCATGACAGGAGCGATACAAACGCCCGCTGCAGGAGCCGGAAGAAGAGGCCGGAGAGAACGACAGCAAGGGCAGAGAGCCCGGTCAGAAGGAGAGCCCTGCGCAGAAGTTCCATCTGTCAGTTCCCTCCCTGCAGAGACCGCTGCGCAAGGCGGCAGAGGAGCTTTCGCTGTGCCCTGTCGGTCTTCTGGAAGAAGGCGGCCGCCTGGGCACCGGTGCAGCCGCAGGTCTTTGTGAGATACCCCTGGGTGTTCTCCGAGGCAAGGGCGAAGATGCCGTCCATTGTCCCGATGTCCCGGATGCCGGCATCCAAAAGAAGCTCCTGCACGGCCTGGAGGAGTTCCTCCGGGACAGGGCTGGCGGCGGGATCAAGGCGCGTGATGGGCCGGGATCCCCTGGAAAGGCCAGGTATTCTGCCATCCAGGATCACAGGGGCAGAGAGCCCTGCTTCTGCAGGAAGCGCCGGGATCTCCGGAAGCTTCTCCGGGAGGGAGAAGACGTCCTCCTGCGAAAGGACAACGCCCTCCTCTGCTTCCGCAGATCCGGTGGAAAGTTCGGAGAGCTCCAGGACAGCTCTTCCCGAAAGGATCTGTCTCTTTTCCTGGGAAGCAGAAGAAGCGGCGGAGGACCCTGCAGAGGATCTCTTTGCAGGTGCTGCCTTCTTTGCGGCAGGCCGTTCCGGGGAGCCGGTCCGGCTCATCCGGATGCCGGCATCCTGCCACATCTGAATCGCATTGTCATAGCCGTGGTCATCCGAGAGGATCACAAAGGTGGCCTTCGGGTGCTTTGCACACAGGTATCCCGCCATGGAGATCAGGCAGAAGTCCAGGGAGTTGTGCCCGGTCTTTACCCGGATCAGCTTCACACAGCCCGCATCCAGCATTTTTTCCACGGTTGCGGGGGCAAGCTTGGAGGTATTCTCCGAGTAAAAGAGGTAGAGGCGGCACTTCTCCTCCGCGGTCTTCTTCAGAAGATCCTCTACGGTATTGAATCCCCCGGGATTTTCGGTGTCGACAAGGTAATAGATGGCGTGCTGTTTGCTCATGACAATGGATCACCTCCCGTGTCTCGAATTGTATCATACGGCACGGGCAGGAACCGGGCAATCCTTCGGGAGAGGGAAACGGACAGCAGAGACAGCGGATTCTGCCCAACGGCTCCCAGGACACAGAAATCTCACCGAAATTTTACCTTCGATTACAATTCCATAACCTGTTTTCCCTCCGGAATTTTACATCCCCCCGATAGGATGAAGAGGCTTGAAAAAGAGCTGTTACCCTATGGAGGAAGTGTCATGAAGAAGAAAGTCATTACTGCATTAACCCTTGCAACCGCGCTCTCTTCGCTGTTCGGAGGAACCGCCTTTGCATCCACCGCGCACTACAACGATGCGACCCAGGCAGCCTTTGCCATCAGCTATAACGAGTGGAAGGCAAACTGGGCAGAGACTGCAACGGATTACACTAAGGTCTCCATCGAGCCCGGTGCGGACGAAACCAAGCTCAACTTCTGCTGGATGACGGAGAAGGATGCCGACAACGAGGCGGTGGTACTCTTCGGAAGAAGCAAGAACAGCCTGATTAAGTTCCGGGGCACCGTTGAGGCAACCGACAGCTCCCTGACCGGCGGCAAGGCATATGTCTCCAACAAGGTCACGGTCACTGGACTCAAGCCCAACACTACCTACTACTACAGCGTGGTCAAGAACGGCGTGGAGTCTGAGGTCCGCAAGTACACCACAGGCTCCTTCACCGATGTGAAGATGCTCTACGTCGGCGATCCCCAGATCGGCGCGTCCAAGGGACAGACACAGGGCTCTGAGACCCTGACCAACACGGACGGTGCTTCCAATACGGCTGCATGTAATGACTCCTACGGCTGGAACCGCACGCTCTCCATCGCAAAGGCTCTGAATCCGACCATCAACTACATCATCTCCGCCGGAGACCAGGTCAACAAGACCGGCAAGGCAAAGGAGGAGGAGTTCGCAGGATATCTCTCTGCCGATGTCCTCTCCGGAACAGCAGTTGCCACCACGATCGGAAACCACGATTCCCTGACCTCTGACTACAGCGCCCACTTCAATGTCCCGAATGAGACAGACAACGGCGAGACCAAGGCCGGCGGCGACTATTACTACAGCTACGGCGACGGACTCTTCATCGTCCTCAACACCAACAATTACAACGCAGCAGAGCACGAGGATACCATCAGGGAGGCTGTTGCCTCAGATCCCACTGCAACCTGGAGAGTAGTCACCATCCACCAGGATATCTATGGCTCCGGTCTTGATCATTCCGAGACCGACGGCATGATCCTCCGCACCCAGCTGACTCCGATCTTCGACAAGTACGACATCGATGTGGTGCTGCAGGGACATGACCACACCTACAGCCGTTCCAAGCTCCTCTACGGCGATGGCCAGACCCACGACTCCTACGAGTTCAAACTGAACGCGACCGGCGATGACTACGACTGGGACAATGCCTATGACACCACCACCAGCGAGAACGTCTCCCTGTATCCCGAGGAGGGCGATACCGCAGGAGAGGGCAGACTCCAGCAGTTCCGCGAGGACAACGAGTGCTACACGATCGAGGAGACCGCTTCCAACAACGTGATTGATCCGAAGGGCACCCTGTACATGACCGCGAACTCCGCATCCGGATCCAAGTACTATGAGCTGAACACCACCCAGCAGAGCTACATCGCAAAGCGGTCTCAGAACTGGCTGCCTTCCTACTCCGTCATCGAGATGACGGCAACAACCTTCAAGATCGAGACCTATGAGATCGATGACGGCGGCACAGTCAGCGAGATCGACGATCCCTTCACGATCACCAAGACGGTTGCAAGATAACACGTACTCTGTCAGGTAAAGGAGCAAATGCCTTGAAGTCCGAGCGATTCATGGCAGGGAAATGGCGCAGGGGAATTGTCCCTGCGCTGTTTCTTGTCATACTGATTCTGTTCACAGTCAAGATCAACCAGACCGAAAAGATCCCGCTGGTGGAGACCGCTGGGTACAGCTTTGAGAAGGGTGTGGTCACCCAGATCCTGGAGGACAACATCGAGGAGGACGGCACCCGCATGGGGCAGCAGACGATCATGGTCCGCATGACGACCGGCGAGAAGAAAGGTCAGGAGCTGGAGACCACGAGTTCCGCCGGGTACCTCTTCGGTGCGGTCTGCACGGTGGGCATGCACGTCATCGTCATGCAGTCCGTCTCCGGGGACACGGTGATCACCACGGTGTACGCCCAGGACCGGGAGCTTGCGGTCTACATCTTTGCCGCACTCTACCTCGCTGCCCTCGTCGTCATCGGCGGTGTGAAGGGCCTTCGCGGTGCCCTGGGTCTTGTCTTTACGTTCATCTGCGTGATCCTGATTGAGATCCCGCTCCTCTACCGGGGATACTCCCCCTACCTTGTGACGGTGGTGATCTGCGTGGTGACCACGCTGGTCACCATGACCTTCATCGGCGGGGCGACGAGAAAGACGATCTGCGCAACGCTCGGAACCACGGCGGGCGTCGTGATCGCCAGTATTGCGGCAAGGCTCTTTGGCGCAGCAACCGGGCTCTCCGGCTGGAATGTCTCCAACATTGAGAGCCTCCTGGACCTCTGGTACACCGGGAATATTCAGGTGGGAGAGCTTCTGTTCTCCGGCCTTCTGATCTCCTCCCTTGGAGCCGTCATGGACGTTGCGATGAGCGTCACCTCCTCGATGCAGGAGGTGCTCTCCCAGAGACCGGAGATCACAAGAAAGGAGCTCTTCCGCTCGGGCCTTCGGGTCGGCAGGGACATGATGGGCACGGACTCCAACACGCTGATCCTCGCCTTTGCAGGGACGAGCATCTCGACACTCCTTCTCGACTACGCCTATGACCTGCCCTACCGGCAGATCATCAACTCCAACATCATCGGTCTCGACATCATGCAGGGCCTCTCCGGGAGCTTCGGCGTGGTCCTTGCGGTCCCGGTGACCGTGCTGATCGCAAGCTTCCTCCTGAAGACGAAGAAGGTACCTGCTGCAGAACCGGAGAGGAAGGAAGAGGAGCCGGCCGCTTTGCAGAAGGAAGAGCCGGCAGGAAAGGACGCCTGATCCCGCAGAGGCAGAGGCGAACAGACAGGTCGGTTTTTGTATATCTGGAAACTTACTTTTCTTTTGTCGCATCGAGCTGCAGCAGGTGCTCCGCAGAGACCATCTTCACGCAGACCGTGAAGAGCTTTGCCGCGATCTTCAGGTCATCGAGCGGCGGATAGGTCGGCGCGATGCGGATGTTGGAGTCCTGGGGATCCCTGTGATAGGGCCAGGTTGCGCCGGCGCCCGTCAGGGTGACGCCAGCCTTCTTTGCCTTGTCGACAATCTCCCTGGCACAGCCCGGCAGGGAGTCAAAGCTGATAAAGTAGCCGCCGTTGGGCTTTGTCCAGGTGCCGATGCCAAGGCCGCCGAGCTCTGTCTCGAAGGTGTCCTCGACACACTCGAACTTCGGGCGGATGATGTCCGCCTGCTTTCTCATGTGGGCCTTGATGCCGTCCAGGTTCTTGAAGTAGCGCACATGGCGCAGCTGGTTGACCTTGTCGTGGCCGATGGTCTGGTGCTTCAGCTGCTCCTTGATGTCCTTTAAGTTGTTCGCGGAGGTGGCGAGGGCTGCAATGCCGCTTCCGGGGAAGGTGATCTTCGATGTGGAGGCGAACTTGTAGACCATGTCGGGGTTGCCCGCTCTCTGGCACTCGGCGAGGATCTCGATCAGGTTGTCCTGATGGTCATCGTAGAGGTGATGAACACCGTAGGCGTTGTCCCAGAAGATGCGGAAGTCCTTGGCAGCGGGCTTTAATCTCGCAAATCTCCGGACAGTCTCATCGCTGTAGGAGTAGCCCTGGGGGTTCGAGTACTTCGGAACGCACCAGATGCCCTTGATGGACTCATCCTCGGCGACCAGCTTCTCCACCATGTCCATGTCGGGACCGGTGGGGGACATCGGCACCGGGATCATCTTGATGCCGAAGTACTCGGTGATGCCGAAGTGCCGGTCATAGCCGGGAACCGGGCAGAGCCACTTGACCTCCGGGAGTTTGCACCAGGGGGTGTTGCCCATGATGCCGTGGCTCCAGGCGCGGGCGACG
This sequence comes from uncultured Lachnospiraceae bacterium, assembly GCA_900318875.1. Classification (GTDB taxonomy): domain Bacteria; phylum Bacillota; class Clostridia; order Lachnospirales; family Lachnospiraceae; genus CAG-791. The sequence continues at coordinate 30,562 of ONMH01000067.1, forward strand.
GTGTCATACATGACATTCAGCGAGGAGTTGCCGTACACGATGATGTTCTCCGGGTCGTTCTCCATCATGGCGCCCATCAGGACCTTGCACTCCCAGATGCCGTCGAGCACGCCGTAGTTGCGGCAGTCTGTGCCATCCTCGCAGCAAAGATCCGAGGAGGAGTTCAGGATGTCCATCATGCCCATGGACAGATCCAGCTGCTCCTTGCAGGGCTTGCCGCGGGCCATGTTCAGGGAGAGCTGCATTGCCTGAAACTTGCGGTACTCGGCCTGGAGCTGATCAAACTCTGTCTGCAGCTCCTCCTTTGTCATCTCCGTATACGCTTTCATCTCGATTCTCCTTTTCCATGCGGCTGTGCCGGCCCGACACAATGCATTCGTGTATACAATCCGCACACGCCTCTGATTATACACGAATCCCGGAGAGGAAACAGAGGGAAAATCGACGAAAACTGCGCTTCATTCCCGTGCCATGCCTGTCAGGATGCCACTCGCGGCAGGGGAAAGTGTGCTAGAATGAATTGCTGAATGACACAAAGAAAGGATAGGAAAGCCCGATGAATGGAATCACAGAGGAGATGCTCACATCTCTGGAACAGAATACAAAGCACAGCAGGGAGGATGGAATCCTCTCCGCAGCGCTTGCAAAGACCGACATGGCGGAGCTCGCCTTCGTGCCGGCAAGCGCGGCACCCCTTCGCGGTGCCTTTGAGGTGGAGGTAAAGACAAGGGGCATCACCGCCCAGAAGAAGTCCGGCCGCTGCTGGATGTTCGCCGTCTGCAACATCTGCCGCGAGATCGTCGCCAAAAAGCAGAACTTGGAACAGTTTGAACTCTCCCAGAACTACCTGACCTTCTACGACAAGCTCGAGAAGGCAAACAACCTCCTGGACATGGCGATCGAATACGCGAGGGAGCCGCTGCACGGCCAGCGCTGGCTGCAGATCCTGAAGGGAATGGATGACGGCGGCTTCTGGACCCAGGCGGTGGACCTGGTAAAGAAGTACGGAATGGTGCCGAAGACCGCCTATCCGGAGACCTACCAGTCGGAGCACACGGAGCTGTTCCTGCGGGAGATCAACCGGCTCCTTGCAAAGGACGAGGAGATCCTTCGGAACCTGGTGCTGGAGGGAAAGAAGGAAGAGGCAGAGGCGAAAAAGCAGGAGATGCTCTCTGAGATCTACCGGGCAGAGTGCATCGCCTTTGGCGTTCCGCCGAAGATCTTTGACTTCTCCGTCCGCGACAGGGATGGAAAGTTCGCCCAGGAGAGGGACCTCACCCCCAAGAGCTTCTATGAGAAGTACATCGGCCTGGATCTGGATGACTATGTCCCGATCCTGCAGGAGCCGAACAAGGCCCTGCACACGCCGATCATCTGGCACGGCATGGAAAACATGACGGGGAGCGACATGTTCGCCCTGAACCTCCCGGAGGAGGAGATGGAGGATCTGTGTGTGGCACAGCTTCGCGCGGGCCATGCGATCTGGTTTGCCTGCGACTCCCGCGCGTTTGAGGACCGGAAGGAGGGCGTCTGGGATCCCGACAGCGTGAACTTTGCGGGACTCCTCGGCGGCTTTGATGCGGCGATGACAAAGGAAGGCCGCCTTGACTATCGCCAGAGCCTTGCGGTCCATGCGATGATCCTCGTCGGCGTCTCCTTTGACCGGGATGGAAAACCCTCCCGCTGGAAGATCGAGAACAGCTGGGGCGAGGAGGCAGGCGAGAAGGGGTACTTCGTCTGCTCCGAGAAGTACTTCCGCGAGTACGTGTACGAAGCGGTCATCCGCAGAGAGTTCCTGACCAAGGAGCAGAGAGAGGATCTGAAGAAGAAGCCGATCCAGATCGAAGCCTGGGAGGAGGAGTAAAGGAGACACAGAATGCTGACGAAATCATTTGAGGCATTTCCGCAGAAGATCTGGCTCGCAAGCCCCACGATGCATGGCGAGGAGCTTGCGTACATCGAGGAGGCCTTCCGCACCAACTGGGTCTCCACCGTCGGCGCCAACATCAACGCGGTGGAAGAGGAGGTCGCAGAACGCTGCGGCGTGAAGTATGCCGTCGCCCTGTCCGCAGGCACGGCAGCCCTGCACCTGGCAACCCGCCTTGCGGGGGAGGCCCTCTACGGACAGCCCAGGGCAGGCGAGGGTGCCCTGCAGGGGCATAAGGTCTTCTGCACGGACATGACCTTTGATGCGACGATCAACCCCGTCTCCTATGAGAGCGGCGAGGCGGTCTTTGTCGATACCGAGTATGACACCTGGAACATGGATCCCGCTGCCCTGGAACAGGCCTTTGCCCTCTACCCGGACGTGAGACTCCTCATCATCGCCCACCTGTACGGGACCCCGGGAAAGATCGACGAGATCCGGAAGATTTGCAGTGCGCATGACTGCCTCATCGTGGAGGATGCCGCGGAGTCTCTCGGCGCCACCTATAAGGGAAAACAGACCGGCTGCTTTGGTGACTACAACTGCCTCTCCTTCAACGGAAACAAGATCATCACCGGCTCCTGCGGCGGCATGTTCCTGACGGATTCGAAGGAGGACGCGGACAAAGTCCGCAAGTGGTCCACGCAGTCCCGCGAGGCGGCGCCCTGGTACCAGCACGAGGAGATCGGCTACAACTACCGGATGAGCAACCTCATCGCCGGCGTGATCCGGGGCCAGCTCCCGCACCTTGAGGAGCACATCGCTGAAAAGCGTGCGATCTATGAGCGCTACCAGAAGGGCCTTTCGGGACTTCCTGTCTCGATGAACCCCTATGACGCAAAGAACTCTGAGCCGAACTTCTGGCTCTCCTGTATGATCCTTAATGAGGACGCCATGTGCCGCCAGGTACGGGGAGAGACGGACGTACTGTTCCAGCCGGAGCACGGGAAGAGCTGCCCCACGGAGATCCTGAATGCGATCTCTGCAATCAACGCGGAGGGCCGCCCGATCTGGAAGCCCATGCACATGCAGCCGATCTACCGGATGCACGCCTTCGTGACAAGAGAGGGCAGCGGCAGGGCAAAAACGAACGCTTACATCAAGGGAGGACTTCTCGGAAAGGATGGACGGCCCCTGGATGTCGGAGATGACATCTTCCGCAGGGGCCTGTGCCTTCCCTCTGACAACAAGATGACGCCGGAGCAGCAGGACCGCATCATTGAGGTCATCCGCGCCTGCTTTGACTGAAAAATCAGAAGCCAGAGGCGCAGAAGGGGAACCCGCAGGACGGATTCCCCTTTTTCGTACGGAAAAATTTCAAAGAAAGTTAATAAATGACCACTGGTCAATAAGAGAGCGGGTGATTATGATGTGAAATGACGAAAGAAAGAGAAGCATACCGGATTTGCCTGGTGCAGATCCGTAAGGAGGGGCAAATGGAAGAAGGGAGAGACCGACTGCATCGTCTCCTCTGGGGCGGGGGGGGTTCAGATCCCGATCCGGATCGGCACCCGCTCGGAGGTTGTCTGCATTGACATCCAGGGCACGTAAGACCATGACAGTCAACAGAACACAGCCTTGCCTGCTGCCAGGAGGCAGCAGACGGGGCTGCTTTTGACTGCTCTGGAAAAAGGTATGACAAATCTGGAACGAGTTCTGGCATTTGAGGGTAGAAAACACTCCCTCCCCCCGTTCTTCTTTCCATGACAAATCTGGAACGAGTTCTGGCAATCAGGGGTACGGCCCGGAGCGGAGGAAGATATGACAGATTTGGAATGAGTTCTGGCAATCGGTCGGATTCGGAGCCGGAAGGCTTTCGCTTCTGCCGGGGGCTGCCGGCTGCGGCAGCTCTCCCGCACCCTCAGCTACCGGGTCTGTCTGGTAAAAATAGCGTCATTGGATTGTACGCTGTGTTTTTCATTGAGATACTCTATGCGGTAAAAATGTGATATAGTTTTGTTGCTTTTATTGGTGCTGTGTCCCCTGGAATCTTGGTTGATGACCGCTGTGATTCCTCTGAACACGGCTTTTTTATTGCCCCGTCAGGTTGTGCAGTTCCTGCCGCAGCTGCGCAATCTCGATATCCTTTGCGGCGATC
>ONMH01000013.1:0-2649 GCA_900318875.1 uncultured Lachnospiraceae bacterium
GGGGAACCGCTTTGCGCAGAATATTTTCTGCGCCGAAAAAGCGGCACCGCATGGGAGAATCTCCCAGGCGGTGCCGCTCTGTCTTCTCTTTCTGTATGCCCCTGCCGGCATCCACGCCAAGGCTTATGCTTTGGGGGACTGCTCGGAATCCGGAGTGGGATCCGGGCCGGTGCCCTGCGCCGGATTTGCCTGCGGGGCGCTGCTGCCATCCTTTACCACGCGGATATTCATGGACTTTGCGATGAGTTCCAGTGCCCGTGCCCTCGGGAGCACGATGCTCTCGCCTCTGGGGTTGATCACGAAGCCGTCCGTCTCGCGCAAAAACTGCACGGCGTTCCGGTACTGGAACTTCACCGGGCGGAACTGGTTCTTGCCGTTGAAGTTCTTTGCGTACTCAAACAGGTCCGTGAAGATCGGAATCACGTTCTGCTCGATCTCCGAATCCTTTGTCTTTGCCTTGAGCTTTAAGAGTGGAAACTTGACCTTGGGCTTTGCGCCCTCGGGGGTCTGCTCGCTCCCCTCCACATAGACGGGAATCACAAAGGTCTGGGTCGGAATCAGGGTGTTGATGCGGTCCATCTTGCGCTTGATGCGCTCGTCCCGCTTCTCATACCGGACCGGCCACTTGGCCTCTCCCACGAAGTCAATCATGGCAAAGGCGAGCTCCGGTGCTGCCGGCGGAATCTTCGCGGGATCCGGGGCCCAGCTTGCAGGCGGTGCGGAGATCTCCGATCTCTTGATCGCTGCCTTGTACCAGCCGTTGTCGATGATGATGTTCTCCATGCCGAGGTAGTAGAGGTAGTCGAACAGGAGAACCGGCTTCGGTCCATCCTCCGGCACGGGAGCTCCCTCACCGGGGCGTTCCACCACGGCGGTCTTGCGGAACTGGGTCTCATAGATCTTTTCTGCGGTCTCTGCATGCTCCTTCTCGAGATAGACCAGCGCAAAGCCGCCATCGACGAGCGGGTATCCGGTCAGCCTGTCGTAGAGGATGTAGAACTTCTCCGCCTCGTGGATGCGGCGCAGCAGATCGTTGTAGATCACGCGGTGATTCGCCTCGTAGTTCTCCAGATCCGCCTTCCGGTTGAAGATCTCATGGGTGTCCAGAAGGAAGATCAGCTCCTGGAGCGTAAAGTTCTCCACATCTGCCGGCGTCAGCACCGGCTGGTAGATCAGGTTTCCGATCTCATCCTTCCGCTCCGGTGCGATCGGATCCTCAATCACCGGTGCCTGTGCCCCGGGGGTGTTGATCTTTAAGAGATTCATCCGCATCACACCCGGCCAGGTCATGCCCTCGTGGGCCTTCTTCTGCTCCGCAACGAGCTCATCCAGTGCCCGCTGCTTCTGCTCCTCGGCCTCCAGGGCTGCCTTCTCCTCGGCAGCCTTCTTTCTGCTGCCGAATCTGTCAAATAATCCCATATCGTTTCCTCTTTAGTATCCCGTTCTCACTCTGCATAATCGATGCAGGTTCTGGTCTTCGTATTCGGGCGAACAACGCCATTCGCCACAGCAAGGTGTGCAGGATGCACGGAATAGCCCTTCAGTGCCGCCTCATCTGTAAAGCTGCAGTCCAGCATCAGATCCGCGTTCGAGGAGGGCAGACGCTCTGTCTGCACATGGATCGAGACCAGTCCGGGGATCTTTCCCTGAAGGCCCTCGAGTCCCTCCTTGATCTTCGCGCGAACACGCTCCTTCTCCTCCTCGGAGAGCGCATCCTTCAGCTGCCACAAGATGATGTGTCTTACCATACCGGTCCCTTCTCCGGCGAGAGCTGCGCCGGTGATTTTCTCTCTGCACTGACAAGTATCATAACACAAACAGAGAATGCAAAAAAGCACCATTCTGCGCCCGGCAGTCCCTGTTCTCCATGATTTTCGGCCGCCTGCTTCCCTCCTGCTGTCACGAAACCTTCACCACCTCGCCCGCCCTGTATGATAAGATGGCCGTGGGAACGAAAACCGGGGAGGTCCATGATGAAACTTCTTCTTGCAGATGATGAAGTGGAACTGACAAACGCACTGACCGCCATCCTGACCCACAGCGGCTACACGGTGGATGCGGTGAACAACGGAAGGGATGCCCTGGAGTACGCCCGCTCCGGAAACTACGACGGCATCATCCTGGATATCATGATGCCGGAGCTCGACGGGACGCAGGTCCTGCAGAGCCTTCGAAGGGACGGGAACGCGGTGCCGGTCCTCTTTCTCACCGCAAAGGGGGAGATCGGGGACCGCATCCGTGGGCTGGATCTCGGGGCAGATGACTACCTCCCCAAGCCCTTCGACATGGGCGAGCTCCTCGCGAGAATCCGCGCGATGACAAGGCGCAGGGAGGACTTTACGCAGCCTGTCCTCGCCTGCGGAAATGTCTCCCTGAACCGGGCGACCTGCGAACTTCTGACCAAAGGACAGGAGCCGCTGCGCCTGACCGCAAAGGAGTTCCAGATGATGGAGATGCTCCTCGAGTCCCCGGGCAGAGTGATCCCTGCAGACTGCTTTTTAAACAGCATCTGGCCGGACGGAGAGGCGGACGTGAACACGATCCGCGTCTACCTCTCGAACCTTCGAAAGAAGCTCCGCAGTCTTGGCGCAGACATCGAGGTCCGCTCCGTAAGGGGACTTGGCTACTACATCAAGAAGGTCTGAAATG
>ONMH01000013.1:2659-23193 GCA_900318875.1 uncultured Lachnospiraceae bacterium
GAGAAGCGCCTCCGGAACAAGTTTGTGCTGACCGCGATGCTCTCCCTGTTTATCATCGTCGTGCTGATCATCGCCATCCTGAACATCCTGAACTTTGTCCAGATCCGGAACCGGGCAGACCACATCATTGAGATCCTGAACGAGAATAACGGAGAATTTCCCGCCCCGGACGGCCAGAACAATCCCCCCTCTCCGAGGGACCCGCAGCCAAGGATCACCTCCTGGATCTCGTTTCTCCGGAACGACTTCACCACGAACCGGGACATGGAAGCGCCCTTTGAAACCCGGTACTTTTATGCCATCTTCGACGCGGACGGGAACGAGACCACCCTCAACACAGAACATGTTGCTGCCATCACGGACGAGACCGCAAAGGCCTACGCGGGGCAGGCAAGGACCGGAAACCGGGAGAAGGCCTTCCTCGGCGGCTACCGCTGCCAGGTGATCCAGAAGGACGGCGGCCAGGTGATGGTGATCTTTGTCGACTGCAGTTCCGACCTTGCAGGCGCCGGGATCCTGCTCAACATCTCCATCTTCATCGGTGTGATCGCCCTGGCCTTGATGTTTGTTCTCGTGCAGATCCTCGCGGGCATCACCACCGCCCCGGTGGTGGAGTCCCTTGAAAAGCAGAAGCGCTTCATCTCCGATGCGGGCCATGAGCTCAAGACCCCGCTCACCATCATCTCGGCAAACGTGGACGTGCTGGAGATGGTGGGCACGAAAAACGAGTGGACGGGGAGCATCCGGAATCAGGTCCGGCGCATGACCGCCCTGATCACAAACATGCTGACCCTGACCAGGATGGAGGAGGACGCCTCCCGGGAACTCTACACGACGCTCAACCTCTCGGAGATCGCGAAGGAGGCGGCAAAAAACTATGAGACCGTTGCGGCTGCCAGGGGAAAGACGCTGAAAACCAGCATTCAGGACGGCATCCCTATCTTTGGAGAGCAGCGGTCCATGGAACAGCTGATGGGGCTGCTCCTCGACAATGCGATGAAGTACTCGGCGCCAAAGAGTGTCATTTTCTTCTCCCTCTCCCAGGACAGGAAGATCCGCCTCTTAGTCGAGAATGCCTGCACGAAGGAGGCGCTCCCGGAGGGAAACCTGGACCGGCTCTTCGACCGGTTCTACCGGGGCGATGCCTCCCGCACCGGCACCGGGTCCTTCGGGATCGGGCTCTCCGCCGCCCGGGCGATCTGCCAGGGCCACGGCGGCACCATCACGGCAGAGCGCGTCGGGGAGGCCTCCATCCGCTTCACCGTACTCCTGCCGCCCGCAAAACCCGTCTCCAGAGGAAAGGCACTGCCCTCCTCCTGACGCTGCAGCGGCATTCAAAACTCCCCTCCGTGCGATGCACAGAGGGGAGTTCTCTTTTGATTTGAAATCTGTCAGTTCTTCTTCTCGATGTCGCGGATCTCTTCCTGGATCTTCTTGATCTCCGCGTTGTTCTCGTCGATGTAGCCGTTCAGCTTTGTGATCTGGCCGATGTTGGAGCTCTCCTCCACCCGCTCGTGAAGCTTGCGGTTCTGCTCCTGCAGGTTTGCGATCCTATCCTTCTTGCGGTCCACGATGTCCTGGCGTCTGGAGAGCCACTCACTGTGCTTTGCGTCGTACTGGGCGTGCTTCTCATTCCAGAACACATCCTTTGCCGCGCAGAACTCGTTCCAGAGGGCGTCGTCCTGCTCTCTTCCGGCAAAGCCCGCCTGCTTCCACTCTGTGACCAGAGCCTTCATGCGCTCGGTGTTCTCCTGGGAGGTATCGTGCTGATCGGAGACGGCCTTTGCCTCCTCGATCAGGGCGCGCTTCTTCTCCGCTGCCGCATTCCACTGGGCCTCCTGGCCCTTTACGAACTTCTTGCGGCCGGCATAGTAGCTGCCCCGAAGCTCGTTGAACTGTGCCCAGAGGGCATCGTCATCTTCTCTCCCGGCAGAGCCTGCCAGCTTCCATCTGTCCATGAGCAGGGAGAACTTCTCCCCGGTCTGCTTCCAGTTCTGGACGTTAGCCATCAGCTCCTGTGCCTCGGCAATGATCTGGGTCTTTGCCTCCTTCGCCTCAGCGTGCTTTGCGTCCATCTCCTTGAAGTGGGCATCCTGCGCATCGTAGAACACCTGCCGCGCCTTCCGGAACGAATCCCAGAGCGCATCGTTGCAGTCATCGCCGGCATTGCCGAGCGTCTTCCACTGCGCCATCAGATCCTTCATGGCAGCGCTGGTCTTCTTCCACTCCGTGGAGCCGGAGAGCTTCTTTGCCTGCTCGATGAGCTTCTCCTTCTCCTCCCTGTTGTGGGCATAGCCCGCGATCCTGGACGAGAGCCTGTCCACAGACTCCTGCATTCTGCCGGAGATCTCCCTCTCCTTGGGCGTTGCATAGTCTGCCGTATCGTCCCACTCTGCCTTCAGTCTGTCCAACTCTGCCTTGCCGGAGGTATCTCTGCAGCTTCTCGAAAGATCATGCATCTGCTTTTCCAGACCGATCTTCTTTTCGACTGCCGCCGTGACCTCGTCAATGGAGGGAATCTCCTCGTACTGTCCATCCAGCTCCAGCGCAAGAACAGCTGTGTCCCCGGCTTCCTGGCCCTCTGCAGGCCGATCCGCCACCCTGACCACGCTGCAGCCGTACAGGTTCGGCTCCACCACGGTAATCACCTTGTTGTCATCATTCCATTCCGGCATCGTTACAAAGCTCATTTCTCCCAGTCTCCTCATGAAACAAAGAATCTGCGGTCCTCTTTCCCTCCTGGACCTGAAAGATATTTTATCATTGAATCCCAAAAGTGCATACTGCAAAGGACGGTTTTTCCAGAAATTTTCCCCGAAATTTCCGCTTGGACTGCTGCACAGAAAGCCAACTTCCGTCCGTTTTACGCCCTGTTTTTGAAAAACCGCGCCATTTTTTCATTCAGCTTCGGATAAATCCGCTCCCGGAACCAGGGCTCCGAGGACGCCTCGACGGCTTCCCCTGCAGGAAACCAGGCAACCGCGCTGTTCTCATCCGCCTTCTTCGATAGGGGAGCCTCCGGGTCCGCCTGCAGCAGATAGGTGACATTCAGGTGCAGGTGCGAGGGGACGTAGACGCCCCGCTTTTCATGTCCATCCACCGTAAGGATCTCCAGAGAGAAGATCTTCTCCGAGAGGGGTGTCACCTTCGAAAGGCCCGACTCCTCAAGGACCTCCCTCTCTGCAACGGCAAGGAGGTCGTGCTCCCCGTCCGCATGGCCGCCAAGCCAGGACCAGCTGCGGTAGATGTTGTGATAGCACAGGAGGACTTTCCCGCCGCTCTTATCCGTCACCCAGGCAGAGGCCGTCCAGTGGGCGATGCCGTTCTCTCTCGTCCAGAGGTCCATACCGGTATCCATGAGGGCAAGGAGCTCTCTTTGATCCCCAGCCTCCTGTTCGTTGAACGGCACATAGGCTTTCATCTCTTCCCGAAAGTTCATGCTTTCCTCCCAAGTTCCCAGAAGGCGACTGCCGCAGCAGCTGCCACGTTCAGGGAATCCACGCCATGCGCCATGGGGATGCAGACACAGGCATCTGCGCCGTCTATTGTCACATCCCGAAGGCCGTCCCCCTCGGTTCCCATGATGACGGCGAGCTTCTTCTTTGCAAGAAGCGTCGGATCATCGACCGCCATTGCGTTCTCCCGAAGGGCCATGGCAACGCTTGTGAAGCCCTGCCCTCTCAGCATTTCCAGCGTCTTCCCCGGCCACTCCCCTTCCGGGATGTAAGTCCAGGGCACCTGAAATACGGTTCCCATGGACACCCGCGCGGCCCTCCGGTAGAGGGGATCGCTGCAGCCGGGGGAGAGAAGCACCGCGTCCATGGACAGTGCCGCTGCTGAGCGGAAGATGGCACCCACGTTGGTCGGGTTCTCCACCTCCTCCAGGATGCAGATCCGCTCCGCACAGGACGCGGACAGGAGTTCCAAGACGCTCTTTTCTCTTCTTCTTTTCATCGCGCACAGAACGCCGCGGTTTAAGGCAAAGCCCGTGATGGAGATGAGAAGCTCCCGGTCCCCGAGATAGACCGGGATGTCAGCCTTTTTCTCCTCCAGCGCCGCAAGGACCTGGGCGCCCTCAAGGCCCTGCTGCTTCTCCTCCATGAGGACGCTGATGGGCTCATACCCCGCGGCAAGAGCCCTCAGGATCACCTTGGGGCTCTCCGCGATGAAGATCCCGGGTTCCGGCTCATTGCAGTGTATCAGGGTGCTCTCCCGGTGCTCGTTGTAAATGGCGGTCTCCGGGCGGGAGAGGTCCGCAATTCTGATCTTCTCCATCACCCGATCCCCAGTGCCTTTCTGATCCCCGCAAGGTCTTCTGCCGCCTGGATCTTTGCCCGGTTTTCTGCCGTCACAAAGCCCTCTTCCGTCATCCTGTCAAACATCGCAAAGAGCGGGTCATAGTAGTGATCCAGGTTGTAGAAGACGTAGGGCTTATCGATGCGGCCAAGGGCACAGAGCGAGATCACCTCAGAGATCTCCTCCAGGGTGCCCGTTCCGCCGGGAAAGGCAAGGAAGGCATCGGAGAGCGCAATCATCGTCTGCTTCCGCTCTGCCATATCCTTTGTCGCGATGAGCCTTGTCAGGCCCTCGTGCTGCACGCAGCTGTCGATAAAAAACTGGGGCTCAACGCCGGTGACCTCTCCGCCTGCCGAGAGGACGCTCTCTGCAAGAACGCCCATCAGGCCGACCCTGCTGCCGCCGTAGACGAGCGCATTTCCCGTCTCTGCAATCATGCGGCCAAGATCCTCTGCTGCTTTCCGGTATTTGGGGCTCTCTCCAAAGCTTGCCCCGAGGTAGACGCAGATCTTCATGTCCCATCCTTTCTCTGTGCTCAGTCGTCCAGATAGCCGTCTTCATCCCCGTCCTGATCCACATCCTCAAACGTGATCTCCTCCGGCTCCTCCTCGAGGGCGACAAAGTTCCGGGAGTGGCGGCGCCTTCTGTCTCCTTTTCTCTGCGGGTTCTCCCCCGCAAAGGGCTGCCGGGAAGGCCTTTCCGGCAGCTGCTGTTGATCTTTCCTCTCGCTCTGCGGCCTGACACCGCGCTTTGCATACGCACCGCCCTGCCTTGTCGGCCCGGCCTCCGCATCAGGCACATTTGATGCCTGATGCGCTCTCTGGTGCCCGCGAAGGGTCTCCGACAGCGGCAGTTCCTCCTCATAGACGGGCGCGTGGTTTCTTCCGTCCCACTCGCTCTCCATCTCTCTTCGAAGCCTTGCCTGATCCCTCTTTTCCTCTCTTCTCTCCTCCCGGACGGCCTTCCTGCCGCGATCCCTCCCGTCCTTCTTCGGGACCTTCCGGGTATCTGCCGCAGCCTCTTCCCTCCAGGCTGCCCGCTCTGCCCTTGGAACCGGCGCAAGAAGCTTTACAAAGCCAAGCCGCACAAGGAGAAATAGCGCCACAATCAGGTACAGGTGGGCGATGAGAAGGCTCACCACAACGCCGTTGACCCGGAGCAGGTACCCGGTGCCAAAGCCATACCAGGCCATGAACGCCGTAAGGACGAGGGCAGCAGCCACCATGCCGAGATCATGCATGGCCTGTCTGACGGCGTCCAGAAACTCCCGGAGCGATGCGCCGAAAAAGACAAAGCGGCCGATCATCAGGCCGATGAAGTAGACGATGATGCTGTCGTAATTGTTGTCCTTGTAGATGAACTTGATGTAGAGGAAGATCACAAACATGTAGATCATGGAGACGAGGCGAAGGCTCGCCCGCTCCTCCTGCCGGATTCTCTTCAGGGGCAGAAAGGCCCGGTCCAGGATCGTGTTGAGCACGCAGGAGAGGATGATGAGCCCCAGCAGAATGAAGTCGCTGTAGCTGTCCCAGAAGCTCCTCGCCGCAGGGTCTGCGACAAACCAGTCCAGCATCACATAGGCGCTGATAAAGGCCAGCATGGACGTATCGGAAAACATGATCTCCGCAAAGCGCTCCACCGTCCACAGCGTCCTCTCACGGATGCCGGCGGCAGAGTGTCCCTCCACCCGGCTCTCTCTTCCCCTGCAGTACAGGGCGATGAGGACAAGGACGGCGACCACAGCGGCCACCGACACCAGGAAGAAGATCCCGGCATTCCGCGGCACACTGTAGTGTGCCATCAGTTCCGAAAATGATAAGGTCAAGATGATTCTCCTTTTGACGCATGTCCAAAAGCATCAGATAAAAAAAGCCCGGAATCCGACATTTGCGGACTCCGGGGCAGGGATGGAGATGACGGGGATCGAACCCGCGACCTCAAGATTGCGAACCTTGCGCTCTCCCAGCTGAGCTACATCCCCTGACTTCTAGAAGTATACCACAGGTTGGCGCAACGTCCAGAGCTTTTTTATCTTTCACCAGTTTCTCTTTGTCTCTCTGCCAGCCTGCAAAGAACCGGTTCCCCCTCCCGTGCGCAGGACTGCCGCCTCCCCGGTCCCCTGGAAACCGACGCTGCAACGGAGGAGAGCGCCTTCCCTGTACGGTCCTTTCCGCCCAGGAGACCCTTGCAAGGAGTATGGCAGGCGGCAGGAAGGAAGCGCATTTCAGTCCCCCTGCAGATCCTTCTGCACAAAATCCGGCACGCTGTTCTTCTCAAAGTAGAGCGTAAAGGGACTTGCGGCATCCCTCACAGAGGCATTTGCCAGGTAATCCATGTCGTAGTCACTATAGTCTTTCCAGCTTCCCAAAAGCGCTGTCGGGGTGCAGCCTGCAAAAATCTTCCGGATCTTCTCCCGGTCTGTGTAGGCGGTCTGGCGATAGACCTCTCCCCCGGTGCAGTCCACCTCCACCCTGGTGATGTCCCGATCTGTGACCGGCGAAAGGTACAGCCCGCTCTCCTGCAAAAAGGCAAGGGTCTTCTCATAGGAGGGGTAGACCGCAAACTGCTCCGTATAGTCCCCGCCTGCGATCTCCACCAGAAGAATGGGATATTGGGAAGCTGCCATGGAGTACGTGTACTGCTTCAGGTCCTCCCGGTACGCGGCGGCAAACCCTACTGCCTGACTGCGGTCTCCTGCGGCCACTGCCGCGCCATTGGTGACCGAAAAGGTGCACTTCCTCGGAATTGTCGCCTCCCAGTTTTCCGGGAAGAGGACGCTGTGCCAGGCAGAGCTCCCCACGATCGCATCGAGGATCTTCGGGTCCTCCTCCTTCGGGATCGTGACCGTCCTTGTCACAGTCTTTCCGTCCCAGAGCCGGTAGCGGATGACCGCTTCAAACCCGCCAGACGCCGAATCCGCCGCCTCCCGCCTGTATTTCATGGCATCCGCGGCAAGGCGGGTAAATTTGTCCGTATCCTCGAGTGCCATCTGATCGAGGACCTTCTCCGTCAGGATGTCTGTGTCCCCCTCTGTGCCAAGGAGACCGTCATAGTTTTCTGTATAGACGTAAATCGCGCAGCTCTTTACCTGCTCCCTGTCCGGCACGTACCGGTCATAGCCGGTGAGATCATACCGGTAAATGCAGAAGACAAAGACAGCGAGGATCCCGGTCAGTGCGATCTGCCAGGTGCCGCGGAAAAACCTTCGAAAGTCAAAGGAAAAGACGACCTGCGCAAAGCCTGCCGCAAGGATCACCGCCGTCAGGATCGCAAAGATCATGACCACATCCGAGAGTGCAGACACCCCGGAGAAGGCAGAGAAGACAAGCTGCCCCGCATAAAGACCTGCCGCCAGGCCGACCGCCACCCGGACAAAGAACCTCGCAGGCGCATACAGGACAGCTGAGCCCGCGGACTCCGCCCTGCGGCTCCTGTAGAGAAGTGCGGCAAGAATCAGGCACCCTGCAAAGAGCGCGGCCATCAGAAGATCCGGCGTTCCAAGAAGGACAAGAAACTTCTTCAGAAGGTCTGCCGTCATTCTGGTGCCCTCTGTGCTGCTCCATCCCTGGGAGAGCCTCCTGCGGATGATGCCGCTGTTGTAGAGCGGGGAGAGGAGGAAAGCTGGCCCTGTGCCCAGCGAGTAGACGGTCTTAAAGAAGACGGAAGCGTATGCGGAGAGGATGTTCCCCCAGATCCAGTCAAAGGAGAGGAGGAAGGCTGTCATCAGCATCGAGACCACAAGATGCCCCGTCAACATGACAGCAAGAAGTCCCACCGCATTGGAAGTGAGGAAAAGGAGGGAGAGCTGCAGAAAGCTCCACCCCACCTCCTGCCAGAGGATTTCATCCATCGCGCCCATCGCTGCGGCGCCAAGGGCAGAGAGAAAAAGGCTCACAAAGAGGGGGATCTCATACAGAAAGATCCCGTTCCAGAAGATCGCCCAGAACCGCTGCATCCTGCCGACGGGCTGGCTCTCATAGAAGTCCGTCTTCTCCTGGGAAAAGAGCCAGGAAAAGCCCTGGATCGCAAAGATTGCGCCAAAGAGGACGGCGAGGATGGCAAGGGGCTGCCGAAGGCCGATCCAGCTGCTGACAAGGACAAGGATGTTGTTCCTTGCCGCCTGCGCTGCGAGGTACTCCTCGCCCGCCCCCTGGATCAGGCCGGCAAGCCTTGTAATGAGGGCTGCGGGGTACAGAAGAAGGAGGCAGAGCCAGGTGAGGGCAGTCAGCCAGAGCCTTCTGCGCAGGATCTGCCTCTGCAGCGCCCTATTGCGAATCAAGGATGAGTTTTCTGACGTCATATCCCGCCCCTTCCGTCTTGCTGACAAAGATCTCCTCCAGCGTCAGCGGGAGGATCTCAAAAAATATCATATCTGCTGCGCGGAATTTCGCCTCCACGCTCTCCCGGTCCGCCTCAAGGATCAGGGTGGAGAGCCTTCCGCGCCTTGTCTCACAGACCACCCGGATGCCCTCCAGGATGGTCTTCTTCTCCTCCTCCGAGGAGAAGACGCACTGCACCTTCTGCATCCTCTTTCGGAGGTCCTCCAGATCCTCCGAGAGGAGGATTCCACCCTCGTGGAGGATACCGATGTGGTCGCACAGGTCCTCGATCTCCCGCAGGTTGTGGGAGGAGAGGACCGGGGTCAGCCCCCGGTCCTCCATGTCCTTTGCAATAAGGCTCCGCACCGTCTGTCGCATCAAAGGGTCCAGGCCGTCAAAGGTCTCATCCAAAAGGAGATACTTTGTCCCGCTGCAGAGGCCGAGGAGAATGGCCACCTGCCGGCGCATGCCCCTGGAGAACTCCCGGATGCGCCGGAGCTTATCGAGGTGAAAGCCCCGAAGGAGGGTCTCATACCGCGCAACGTCAAACCTGGGATAAAGGGGTGCAAAGTACTTTCCCATCTCCTCCGGCGTCGCATTCGGAAAGAAGTAGAAGTCGTTCGGCACAAAGAAGATGTCCGCCTTTTTCTCCGGGTTGTCCCAGATCTTCTCCCGGTCGACGAGGATCTGGCCAGCGTCCTGCCGCAGAACCCCGGCAAGAAGGCGAAGAAAGGTCGATTTTCCTGCGCCGTTGGTGCCGACAAGGCCAAACACCTCCCCGTCCCTTATCGTGAGCGAAACATCTGCCACCGCCTTTACGCTCCCGAAAGACTTTTCAAGATGCATTGTCTCAATCATGCTTCTACCTCGCTGTGGCAAAATCCGCAAATGCGGTTGCGTCCGCACCGCTGCTGAAACGCCCTGCATCAGCAGGGCTTTCCAACCTCCCCCGCTCTCTCCTCCACGCACTTCCAGTCGATGCCAAGATCCATTGCCTCATGCTTCAGAGCCTTCAGCCGGGAGGCGAGCTCGTCTGTCTTCTGCTCCAGGAGGTTCTTCCCGCCGCTCACAAAGTTTCCCCTGCCGCGCACCGTGTAGAGGAATCCCTGCCGCTCCAGCTCCGCATAGGCCTTCTGCACCGTATTGGGGTTGGTGGAGAGCTCCATGGCGAGCGAGCGCACGGAGGGCATCTGCTCGTCCGGAAGGAGGACTCCCTTCAGGATCAGTGTTTTGTAGCGCTCCGTGATCTGTTCATAGATCGGCCGCGCATCCCGGTAATCTATCAGATCCATAATCACGCTCTCCGGAATTACTGTATTAACTGTTCTAATACACTCTAGCACTCCGGTGCAGTGCTGTAAAGACAAAAAAGAAGCAGGGGCTTTTGCCTCTGCTTCCCTGCCTGTTCCGGTATAAAGTTTATGCGATGGCGCTGGAAGCGTCCTGTCTCGTAGTGCCTGCCTTTGCGGCGGGTTTTCTCCAGCGATCCCAGCCGTTTGGACGGAGGAGATCCTTGACGGAGCTGTACTTGTCCGCGACGGTCACAATGAAGCCCTCGATGTGGTTCGGATGTCCGGTCGGGCCGATCGGCCACATGTGGCACTCCACGGAGTTGAGAACCACATCGTCCGCATTGGGGACGAGCTTTTTGGCAAGGGCTGCGGAATCCAGCGGATGCCGATTGCAGCACTCCCTGTTGTTTGCATACTTGCTGTAGCGTCCGACGATGCCGAGATCATGGCACAGACTTGCGAGAACAAGATCCTGCATGTTGACGCGGAACCCAAGATGTGTCAGGAACCGTCCCATGTAGACAGAGGACTGGGCCACGTTCAGGGTGTGTGCCGCAACGCTGGTTCTCATGTGGTGCTTCTGGAAATATCCTGCCTGGAAGACGGAGGCATCAATCACGCCGGAACCGACTTCATAGATGTAGCGGTCTACTTCTTCTTTGGACATTGTCACCTCTTGCCGGGAAAGACCCGGAATCATAGATCCGTGCGTTTGTCCTGCACGGAATCTGTGTTTCACCTCTCACCGATGACTATCATATTCGATTTGGACAGATTCGGCAAGGTGTCCCAAACATGCATTTGTCCAAATATTTTCCCGAATCCCCGTCCATTTTTTGTTCAAACAGACGATGTCGGCTTTTTCAGACCTGTTTTATGACAATTTCGTCCCTTCTGCTGCTGTGCTCTGAGAAACTTCCAGCAGCGCCGCCGTCTCTTCCTCCGTCAGGGGCCTTACCTCCCCCTCCTGCAGGGCAGGGTCGAGGGCAAGGGGGCCCATGGAGAGGCGCTTTAGTGTCAGCACCTCTTTTCCGCAGGCTGCCATCATCTTTTTGATCTGATGAAACTTCCCCTCCCGGATGGTGACCAGCGCCTCCGAGGTATTTTCCGAAGCATCCGTCTTTGTGACTGCAAGCGCTGCAGGGAGGCATACAAGGTCCTCCCCGATCCGGATCCCGGAGGAAAAGGCCCTCTGGTCCTCTTCCGTAAGGATTCCCCGCACCAGGACCCTGTAGACCTTGTCCACGTGGCTCTTTGGCGCAAGGAGTCTGTGGGCGAGCATCCCGTCGTTGGTAAGAAGCAGGAGCCCTGTCGTATCCCGGTCGAGCCTTCCCACGGGGAAGAGGTCCTTTCTTCTCTCCGGGCCAAGAAGATCCAGCACGGTCTTCTGCTTTTTGTCCATTGTCGCCGTGAGGACCCCGGATGGCTTGTTCATCATCCAGTACTCATAGGCGTGATAGGAAACCAGAGCGCCGTCGAGGGAAACCTCATCGCCTGCTTCCACCGTTCTTCCGGGATCCCGCTCCGGGATCCCTCCGACCAGGACTCTCCCGTCCCGGATGGCCTTTTTGAGCTCCTTTCTGGTTCCCAGGTTCATGTCCGCGAGAAACCGGTCAAGTCGCATCGTCCTCTCCCTCCGCGGCGCCGAGCATGACAGCGATCATATCCTTGGTCAGCAGGAACGCGTTCGGGCTCCAGGGATTGATCAGAATCCCGGAGAGCGCCTCATTGGTCAGAAGCTCCTGAAAGAGCGGCTTCATAAAGTCCGAGATCATGTCCGTGTCAGGGCCCCTGTGCAGCTCCTCATGGGAGGTAAAGCCCGCAAGATAGGATCTGCCGTCTCCTGGGCTGATGGTCTGGCAGACGTAGGAGGCGTCCCGGTCGAGCGGCACCGGGTCCGCCGCGGTACCGGGAATCCCGACGCCCTCCTGGTCCACCATGTCGACGGCAAGGAGGAGGTGTCCATCATCCTCCATCACCTCGATAAAGGCGGCAAGGACCGAAGCCAGCGTCTCCCTGCTCGCGTCTGCAGAGAAGGCCGCAATCGCCTCCTCGATCTTTTTGTTCTTTCCAAGATAGGGGTCTTCGTAGTGTCCCTTCATCGCGGAATCTCTCCTTCCTGTCCTGCTTCTCATGGAATCCAGACGGAAAACAGCACGGCAGCAAAGATGCCGACCGCCATCCCGGCAAGCACCTCCGGGACCGTGTGGCCGAGCTTCTCCGGCATGGTGCCGGAAAAGAGGGGCTCTTTTCCCTCTCTCTTTCGCTCCTCATTCAGGCGGTTTAAGGCCTTTCCGTTCTCCCCCGCCGCATACCGCACATGGGTCGCATCAAAGATGACGACGACGGCAAAAAAGACCGCAACCGCAAAGACTGCGGAGTCAAAGCCCTGCGTCAGGCCGCAGGAGAGCGCAAGCGCCGTCACCGTCGAGGAATGTCCGCTCGGCATGCCGCCGCCCTCCGCAAGTCTTGCCGGCGTGAACTCGCCCTTTGCGATCTCAATGGAGATCTTGATCGCCTGGGCAAAGAGCCAGCCCCCTGCCGCACTGATCAGTACTCTGTTGTTCCATAGTTTCAGAAGCAGTTCCATTGTTATTGCTCCGTCTTTGTCTGTTCCTCCCGGTTCCGGTACTCCAGCGGTGTAAAGCCGCGAAGCGCAGGACACCTGGTATCCTCTGCCGCCTCCCGGACGTAGGGAAGAAGTTTCTCCTGCTGCTCCCTGGTGAGGGCAAGACTCCTGATCTTCAGGGTATTCTCCGGGGACGTCTGCAGGCGCAGCTGCTCATAGATGCCGCAGAGGGCTTCTGTCCTGTCCACCTCGTCCCTGAAGCAGTTCAGCTCACCGAGCGCTGCAGAGAGCTTCTTCCAGGACGCCGGCCCTGTGGGATACCCGTTCTCTGCAAGGTCCTGGATCTCCTCCACCTCCGGAATGCAGTAGGGCTCCTTCGAGAAGCCAAGGTTTGAGAACAGGGCGGAACCTGTCAGCGTGTCATAGATCATTCTGTCTTTCTGGATCGTGACGTAGCGCTTCTCCTCCGGGATCCGGTAGTAGGCCTGCCAGAATTCGTCCATGTCCGCGTTGGCAAATTTCTTCCGGAACATCAGATACATCGTCTTCTTGGGACAGGCGCCATAGAGATGGAACATGGCATCGATGCAGGTGCAGAGCCAGCTGCAGGCGCTGCGCTCTGTCTCAAACTCCGCGTCCGTGCAGTAGAGGAGAAAGCTCCTCGCCGCATCCGGCAGAACCTCGATCCTGCCGTCCTCAAAGACCGCTGTGAGGCCAAGCTCGTTGAAGGGGGTGATGTCCTTCTCCTCTTCCTTTGGGCAGACACCCTCGTCCACCGTGTGCGCAAAGGCTGCAGCCTCCTCGTCCGACGCCGTGATGAAGATGCGCTGCATGCCGGACCTGGAGAGGACCTCTGCCGCGGTGAGTTCCGCAAGGTCTTCCAGCGGGATGCCCTCCGGCGCAATTCCCGCCTGCTCTGCCACATAGGCAACGTCCTCCAGGGGCCAGCCCTTCAGGATGGTCGCCACCGAGGTCTGTCTCCTGTCGATCCTGTGAAGCCGCTCCAGGGCTTCCTGATTGTGTTTTTCTCTCTCTGAAACTTTCATTGTCTCCTCCATTTGATTCCCTCATCATAGCACAGAATGTTCCTTCTCCCCGCCGGGTTCGTGAAACTTTTATAAACAACTTCCTCCCTCATGGACAAGCGTCCGCGCAGCCCCGATAATGAAGGCAGCAGTACAGACATTCCCACACAGGGAGGCAGCCATCATGATTCACGAATATGCTTCAAACGATGCCATCGTGACCCCGGAGGGGGTCTTTATCATCGGGACCTACGACGGGAACGGCGTCCCGAACGCCATGAACGCGGCCTGGGGACAGCAGAGCGACTACGGGCAGATCACCCTGTTTCTCGGGCACCACAAGACGACAGAGAACATCGAGAAGACCCATGCGTTCACGGTCGCCTTTGCAACTGTGGATACTCTTGTCGTCTCTGACTACTTCGGTATGGAGACGGGAAGCCGCGTAAACAAGATCGAGAAGGCAGGGGTCTGTGTCCACAGGGCGCCCCACGTCAATGCGCCGGTCCTCGAGTGCTATCCCGTGACGCTCGAGTGCAGCCTTGTCAGCTGGGATGAGGAATCCGGATTCCTCACCGGAAAGATCGAGTGCATGCTGGCGGACGAGTCCGTCCTGACAGACGGAAAGGTCGATCTCGACAAGCTCAAGCCCATCCTCTTCGACAGCACCTCCGGGTCCTACCGGAGCTTTGGCCCTATCGTCGGAAAGGCCTTCCACGACGGCCTGGCCCTCAAAAAGTGAGCCTGATTTTCTTTCAGGCATGTAAAAAGCGCTCCGGCAGCTGCCGGGGCGCTCTTTTGTGTTCTGGGATCCGATTTCTCAGATATTACTGAGGGATGGAGAAGCTGATCGGGGTTGCGCCGGTCATCGCATCTGCAGAGAGCAGGGTGATCGGAGCCTCCTCGAGGCCCAGGGTAGTGAAGGAAGCGGTGTATCCGCTCTCCGTGGTGAATGTCAGGGTCAGACTGGTGTCAGCCGTGGCATCCGGATAATCCTTGTCCACGGTGACGGACTCGCCGTCTGCAAGACCTGCATCACCGGCATAGTTCTCTGCATCCTCGGTGGCGTCGTTGCGGGTCACAGTCAGCTCCGTGACCTTCTCGCCGGTCTGGTTGTAGATCGTGTAGGAACCGGTGGTTGCAATCTCCTCCTCGGTGGTTGCCTCTGCGGCGGCCTCGGTGGTAGCAGCAGCCTCAGTGGAAGCTGCAGCTGCAGCCTCAGTAGCTGCTGTGGTTGCGGCCTCGGTTGCAGCGGTGGTGCTGGATGCGGTGGAGCTGCTGGAGCTGCCGCAGGCAGCGACCTGCAGAGCCATCACAAGAGCAGTGCCGATAACAAGTGCCTTCTTCTTCATGAATGTTTTCCTCCTTTTCGTCCCATCCTGATGGGACTCAGACCGATATTTAATCACAGGAAGAAGGTTTTTGGAACACCAGAATGCCATATTCTGTCTATCTTTCACGAGTGTATTATAAATTTTTACCGAATTTTGCTGCGTCGTCTCTGTCTCAGAAGGCGGCGTTGATGCGGTCCACAAGCTCCGCTGCGATCCCGCAGCGGTCCGGCATTTTGCTCCCATCCTGGAGGTCTCCCTCAAGTTCGATGTCGAAGCACCGGTCGGCAAGCTCCAGGAGTTCATCCTCTGTCATGGCGTCCACTGCTTCTCGGGAGAGTCCGAACTCCTTCTCCAGAAACATGTACTGCTTACCGGTAAAGATCATCTTTTTCCCTCCCCGTTCCGATAGCAACAAGAGCCGCAGCACATGCTGCGGCTCTTTGCTCTCTTTTCAAAAGGCGGAATCAGTCAAGCGTATCGTCGTCATCCTTGCTGTTATTTGCGCCGTTTGCATTCCCGTTCCTCGTCAGGAAGGAGGGAATCACGATGTTCTGCGTATCCCCGCTGTGGATGCTGCCGGGATTGAAGTTGTAGTTCTGGCGGGGCTGCTGCGGCTGCTGAGCCTGCTGCGGCTGTGCCTGCTGGGGCTGCTGGTACTGCGGCTGTGTATACTGCGGCTGCTGGGGCTGCTGATACTGCGGCTGTGTATACTGCGGCTGCTGGTACTGCGGCTGCGTGTACTGCGGCTGCTGAGGCTGCTGGTACTGCGGCTGGCTGTACTGGGGCTGTGTGTACTGCGGCTGCTGGTAAGTCGGTGCCGTGCGGAACGGAGGCTGGCTGTAAGCTGCCCCTGCGGTGTTCTGCTGGTTCCATGCACTTCTCTGATAGCCGCCTGCCTTCTCGTTCTTCGGGGGCTCCTTCGTGCCGATGCCGGTCGCAATGACGGTGACCGTGCAGGCATCCGCGTCGCTCTCGTCGTACTTCGCACCGAAGATGACGTTGACATCGGAGCCGGTCTGATCCTGGATGTAGGAAGCCGCATCGTTGGCGTCGAACAGGGAGATGTCACCGGAGATGTTCAGGATGACATCGGTTGCGCCCTGAATGCTGGTCTCAAGCAGCGGAGACTCCACTGCCATCTTGACTGCATCCGTCGCCTTGTCATCGCCCTTGCCGGTACCGATACCCACATGGGCAATGCCCTTGTTGCGCATGACGGTCTGGACATCTGCGAAGTCGAGGTTGATGATGGCCGGCAGGTTGATCAGATCGGTGATTCCCTGCACTGCCTGCTGCAGCACCTCATCTGCCTTCTTGAGCGCATCCGGCAGGTTCGTGTGGCGGTCCATGATCTCGAGCAGCTTGTCATTGGGGATGACGATCAGCGTATCGACATTGGGCTTCAGCTCCTCAATGCCGGATGCGGCTCTGGTCGCTCTCTGCTTTGCCTCAAAACTGAAGGGCTTGGTCACAACGCCAACGGTCAGAATGCCCTGATCCTTTGCAATCTTTGCGATGACAGGAGCAGCGCCGGTTCCGGTGCCGCCGCCCATGCCGCAGGTCACGAACACCATGTCCGCGCCCTTTAAGGCCTGGGAGAGCTCCTCTGTGGACTCCTCTGCTGCCTTTTTGCCGACCTCAGGATTTGCGCCTGCGCCGAGACCTCTCGTGAGCTTGGCACCAATCTGGATCAGCTTCGGAGCCTTGCAGCGGTGCAGCGCCTGAACATCGGTGTTCACACCGATAAAATCAACGCCGCTGATCTCCTGCTCTACCATGCGGTTGACGGCGTTGTTTCCGCCACCACCGACTCCCACGACGATGATCTTGCATGCTGTTTCATTTTCGTCTGTTTTAATCTCCAGCACTTTGGTGCCTCCTTAGATTGTAATAAAAATCGCAAACTTAAATGCCACCTCAGGTGGCCGGCCGGGCCGGTCTGCCATGTGTCTGCACATGAAAGTGGTATGCACAGACTCCCTGTGATATCTTTACATACTCGTTCATCATACTATTGAATCCGGGTTTTCGCAATCCCTTTTGCAGGTGCCGGTCGAAATTTTGTTTTACCCACAGGTTCCTGCAGGTGCTCCGCTGACCGGACCGGTTACTGCTGCGGTTCGGCATTCTCCGCAGGGGTCTGCTGCGGTGCGGCGCTCCCGTCGGTCTTTGGCACGCTCTCCCAGGCTGCCCCGGTGCCCGTGCTCTCCCCGGTACCGGCGGTGCCGTCTGTGGTCCCGGGATTTTCTTTGTTCTCCGTGCTGTTCGTGCTCTGGGAGGAGGCTGCACTCCCCGATGTCGCCCCGTCCTCCTTCGGAATGTCCTCCACGAGGCTCCCGGAGAGATCAGATCCGTTGGTGATGTTGATGCCGCTGTGCGCTGCGTCTTCCTTATTCTCCTCGGTCGATGCCGCGGCGGCCTGTTCTGAGGCATCCTGTCCATCCGGCACAACGACGGGAATTGTCTCCTCTTTGGTCGAATCCTCGCTGCTGTCCGCCTGCGCCGCTGAGTCATACTTGGCTGCCACAAAGGTCACAAAGTCCGTAGTCGGCGTGTACTGCGACATCTCGAGGACGCCGGACTTTCCCTCCAGAGAGGGGAGAATCCTTGAGATCGTGGAGAGCTTCTCGTCCATGTATTCGTCCGCGCCCAGGACCGCGCGCACGCTTCCGAAGAACACGGTCATATTTCCGGAGTGATCAAAGTAGATCTTGTCCGCGTGGATGTCATACTTGGTCAGAAGCTGGGTGCAGTTCAGGATCCGCTGGAAGATCGTATCATCGTCCACGGGGAGCTTCTGGTACAGAAGCACATGGGAGAAGGAAAGTCCCACCACCTCCGGCACATCTGAAAGGCGCTCGGAGGAGCTCTCGATCACGGTGCCGTCCCTCGAGAAGTACATGTACTGTCCGAGATAGTCAACATAGCCGGCAATGGCCTTCTCGTACACCGTGATCCTGATCGTGTTGTGGTTTACGATGTCGACGGACATCGTCTCCACGAAGGGGATCTGCGGCATCTCCCGGTTCCGGTAGCGGATCGAGAGAGCCAGGGAATTGTCCCCCAGGAAGCCGGTACAGACGTAGTCCACGATCTCCGCATCCGTATAGCGGGTGCTGCCCTCCACCGTCACGTTCCGGACCTTGTAGTACTCGTAGAGAAACAGCAGGACCGATGCGATGCCAAGCACGATGAAGAGGATCGTGAGGCGGATTCTCCGCCTTCTCGCCGCGAGGACCGCCTCGATGTAGTCGCTCGCGCTCTCAAAGTCCTCCCGGTAGATCATTTCAGTTCCCTGAGCCGGATGTTCCGGGCAACACTCATCGTGATGCCGATCTCCGCAAGCAAGATGATCACCGAGGAGCCGCCGTAGCTGATAAACGGCAGGGACACGCCGGTGTTGGGGATCGTGTTCGTGACGACCGCGATGTTCAGGATGACCTGCACGGCGATCTGCAGCAGAACGCCCACTGTCACAAGGCCGCCGAAGAGGTCCTCCGCGTTGTTTGCAATGATAAGCAGTCTCCAGCACAGGATGAGGAACAGGGCGATGATCGAGGCCGCGCCGAAGACGCCGAGCTCCTCACAGATGATGGAGAAGATCATGTCGTTCTGCGCCTCGGGGATGTAGCCGAGCTTCTGCATGCTGTTGCCAAGGCCCTTGCCGAAGATCCCCCCGGAGCCGATGCCGTAGAGGCCCTGCAGGACCTGAAAGCCCTTGCCGTCTGCGTACTTCTCCGGATCAAGCCAGACGAGGATTCTCTGGGAGCGGAAGCCCAGGTCCGAGTCCGAATGCATGACGTGGTAGATCCAGGCTCCGCCCGCGGCCGCAACGCCGCCGCCAATCAGAAAGTACCGCCAGTAGTCCCTGATGACGACAAAGAGCATGCCCGCGCCGATCGCCGCCACGATGATGGCCGAGGACATGTTGTCGGTGATGAAGTAGATCATGCCCGCCTGAATGATGGCAGGGATCAGCACAAGGATCAGAGTGTGCCACTTCCGGAGCTTCTTCTTCGGGATGTCCGTGAGGATCTTCGCCGTGAGCACGATGACGGCGAGCTTCGAGATCTCCGCCGGCTGAACGGAGACCGGTCCGAAGTAGAGCCAGCGCTTTGCGCCGTTCACCTCCCGGCCAAAGGGGATGATGAGCAGAATCAGCATGATGGAAAAGCCAAAGAGGAGGTATGACGTCTTCTTCCAGAGCCGGAACGGCACAAAGGTGCAGATCACCATCACGACAAGGCCGATCAGGGTGAACAGGAGCTGCCGTTTCAGGTAGTAGGCCCCGTCCTCATGCTCAAGCGCTGCCTCATAGGAGCTCGTCGAGTACAGCATGATCAGGCCGATGGCAAGAAGAAACAGCACAACCAGAATCATGCTGTAGTCCGCATAGCGCGCCCCGGCCTGCTGTCTTTTCTTCTTCCGCTCCTGCTCCTTCGAAATCTTCTGCATCTCGGCGCGGTGCGGATAATTGCGCCTTACCGGTGTATTCTTTTTTCTTCGCTTCGCGGGAGGTCCCGCATACCCAGTCTTTGCTGCCATCCGTGCCGAGTATCCTTTCCCAAACCGTTGTTACCAGAGTCCGAGCAGTGCCACCGCAGAGAGCAGAACCGTGATGATCGTAAACAGGGCCACGACCTGCACCTCGCTCCAGCCGCCCAGCTCAAAGTGGTGGTGAATCGGTGCCATGCGGAAGAACCGCTTGCCGTGGGTCGCCTTGAAGTAGGTCACCTGGATGATGACAGAGACCACCTCCAGCAGATAAATGAAGCCGACGATCGGGATGAAGAGTGCAAGGTGCATGGCGTAGGCCATGCCGACGACAAAGCCGCCGAGTGCCAGGGACCCGGTATCCCCCATGAAGACCTTCGCAGGGTTTGCATTGTAGAGAAGAAAGCCAAGGAGCGCGCCGATCATGGCAGCGCCTGCTGCTGCGCTTCCGCTCCCCTGCAGGACCGCAGCGATCGTAAAGAACAGAGCGACCGCAATCGTGACGCAGGAGGAAAGGCCATCCACGCCGTCCGTGAAGTTCGTGCCGTTTACCGTCGCCACCGCGATGAAGACGAGCGCCGGGAACGAGAGGATGCCGAGGTTTAACACGAGGCCCTTTGCAAACGGAACGTTCATGTCCAGGGAGATCTCGTTGTGCATTGTGAGGATCAGGCCGAAGATCACCGCAATGATGATCTGGAAGAGCATCTTCTGCTTCACGGTCAGGCCCTCGGAGCGCTTCTTCTTCACCTTGATGAAGTCATCCGTAAAGCCGACGATGCCAAAGCCCAGGGTCAGAAAGAGAATCGGCAGGCACTCAGGGCTCCTCCCCACAAAGGCAAGGCACGCCACGGTAAAGCCGAGGAGGATCATGAGGCCGCCCATGTTCGGGGTGCCGGTTTTCGAGAGGTGGGACTTCGGCCCGTCATCCCGCTCCGTCTGCTCCGCCTTGAGGCGGATGAGGGCGGGGATCAGAAAGTGGCCGGAGATGGCGCTCACAAAGAAGGCAAGGAGCATCGGCACCACAACAGAAACAAAATCGATATTCTCAACAATCATAATCTTCCCTATCTGGCCGTCCGCCGGCCTGCTTCAGGTATGACATCTTCCTGTTTTTCCACTGCAGTTTTGCCTGCATCCGCCTATCTTACGACAGGAAGGTTCCCTTGTACAGTCAAAACAGTCAGATCGGTGTGTCAGTTTGA
>ONMH01000059.1:0-8092 GCA_900318875.1 uncultured Lachnospiraceae bacterium
GGACTTGTGGAGCATCCACTGGTGCCTGTGTTCACGAACAGACAAGCCGAAACTGATCTGCCGAATTTGCTGATAACGTAGCCCATCCGCAATCCGAAGACTTTTGGACAGGCTCTGGCTACTCACTCAGGGCTGTGATGGTGCTGCAACCCTCATGTTGAACCGATGGGATTGTGTGTTTCCACACAACCCCCATGGCTTGCCGTGGGGTTAGTGAGTCCGGAGGAACGATTTCTGGAATGGCTTTCTGCTTCTCATTTTTTCTTTCCGTACACCGGCTTTTGGTCCCTGAGCTCTGCAAAGAGCGCCAGATAGTTCTCATACCGGATTCTCGGGATCTTCCCGTCCTGATATGCCCTCCGCACGCCGCAGCCAGGCTCCGAGACATGATTGCAGCCGTGGTAGCGGCAGCTGCCCGCATAGGGAGCAAACTCCGGGTAGTAGGCCTTCAGGTCCTCCGCCCTGGTGTCAAACAGATAGAGGGAGGTAAAGCCCGGCGTGTCCACGAGAAAGGTGTTCTCCTCCTGTGCGGGAAGGAGTTCCACATGCCTTGTCGTGTTCTTTCCCCGCGCGATCTTCCTGGAGAGCTCTCCCGTCTCCATCCTGGCGCCGGGGCAGAGCGCATTGATCAGCGTCGACTTTCCCGCACCGGAGGGGCCGGTGATCACCGTCGTCTTCCCGCGGATCTCGTCCCGGACAGGGGCAAGATCCCCCTCCTCGTCCCTCGCAGAGAGGAACAGCACCCTGCAGCCGCAGGCCTCATACACCTTTCGGAGCTCTTCGATCTCCTCCCCCGTTGCCAGGTCCTGCTTGTTAAAGCAGAGAATCGCAGGGAGGTTCTTCTGCTGCAGGATGATGAGAAACCGGTCCACAAGGGCAAGGCTCGGCACCGGGTGGGTAATGGCAAACAAAAGCAGCGCCTGGTCCACGTTTGCGACATTCGGGCGGATCAGGTCATTCCGCCGCGGCAGAAGCTTTACCACGTTTCCCTCCGGCGGGGAGGACACCGTATCCGTGACCTCTATCAGGCAGTCATCCCCCACCAGGGGCTTCTCCCCCAGGGCGCGGAACACCCCCTTTGCCCTGCAGCGGTAGATGGTTTTTTCTCCCTCGCCGGTGTAGACCTCGTAGAATCCGGCGATGCTCTTGATGATTTTTCCCTGTATGGCCATCAGCTGTCCTGCATAAAGGTGATCTCCCGCGTGATCACCTTGTCCTCGGTGGTCACGGACTGGTTCCCACTCTCATCTGTCACGGTAATCGTGTCGGTGTAGCTCATCTTCAGGGTCCCGGTCCCGGAGGAGAGACCGGTGAAGCCCACGGAGATCGGGAAGCTCGTCACCGTGTTGTTGTACAGAACGGTCCCGTCGGCGGCGATCAGCACCACGTACACCTGGGTGCCGCTCACATAGTTGGGATCCTCCTCCGAAGTCGGTGCCGGGATCGGAGTATTGTAGCTGTAGGTAACCTGCTTTCTGCCGGAGGAGACCGTGATGTCCACGGCGGTATCCGGGTCCACGGTGGTGCCCGCATCCACGCTCTGGCCGATGACAGTGCCCGCAGACTGGTCGCTCTCCTGCTGGGTCACGTTCCCAACGCGAAGGCCGCTGTCGGAGAGCTTCGTGGTCGCAGAGGACTGGGTCATGCCCACCAGGTTCGGAACCTCCACCTGGTCCGGGCCCGTGGAGACGGTGATCGTGATGGCGGCATCGGATGCTGCGGTCTTTCCGCCCTCAGGATCCTGGGAGATGACATCCCCCGCATCGACCTCATCCGAGGCCTGTTCCTGCTCCTTGACCTGGAATCCCTTGCTCTTTAAGGTGGCAACGGCCTCTGCCTTGCTCTTGCCGGTCACGTCCGGTACCTCGATGCCGCTCTTTCCGGTGCTGACCGTCAGCACGACGCTGGCCCCGGGCTCGATGGCCGTTCCCTCCTCCACACTGGAGGAGATGACAATGCCCTCGTCGTACTCGGAGGACTCGCTGTAGGTCACCTCCGCGGTGACGCCGAGGTCGTTCAGCGCCTTCTTTGCGGTGTCAAGATCCTTCCCGACGACCGCAGGCATCACACTCTCCGAGGTGACAGACTCGGTGGCATTATTGGAGGAGCCGCCGATAAGGCCCAGGCGCGATGCCGCAAGGAAGCTGATGAGAAAGCCGATGATGACCGCTGCCGCGATCGAGAGCGCAGTGATCTTCTTCTCCCGCCCCGGGTCCTCGTTCCCGTCGTCAAAGTCCTCGCTGTAGTCGTCCCGGTCATACCGCTTCCCCGGATTCTTGCGAAGGGGCTCATCGAGCCGGTCCGCCTTGCGCCTTCTGCGGTAGGGATCCTCCTGATACGGGTCCTTGCGCTGCGGCGCCTCGGCAAAGTCGTTCTCCGCATACCCCTCCTGCGGGTAGCCCTGCTGCGGATACCCGTCATCCTGCGGGTACCCCGGCTGCGGCTGCTGGGCATAGCCCTGGCCGTAGCCGGGATCGTCCTGGTAGCCGGGATTTCCCTGAAAGCCCTGCTGCTCCTGATAGCCCTGCTGGTCCTGGTACCCTGGCTGCCCCTGGTAGCCCTCTCCGGTGTCGAAGCCGCGCCCCCGGTAGTCCTCCTGCATGTTTTGCGAGGCGCGGTCCGGCGCCATGCGCGTTGCCGACTCCTCATCGGGGTTGATCATCTGGACGAAGTCGTCATCCGGATGGATCAGGGACTGCTTTAAATCTGCGATGAGCTCGGTGATGTTCTGGTAGCGCCGGTCCGGGCTCTTCTCGCAGCACTTTAAGACGATGCGCTCCACGGAGACCGGGATGTCGGGTACGAAATCCCGGGGGGAGGGCATCGGCTCCTGGATATGCTTGATGGCGATGGCGACGGTCGTCTCGCCGTTAAAGGGGACGCGCCCGGTCAGCATCTCGAAGATCGTGATGCCGAGGGAGTAGATGTCGGAGCGCTCATCAGAGTAGCCGCCCCTCGCCTGTTCCGGGCTCGTGTAGTGGACAGAGCCCATCACGTTGGAGGTGATGGTGTTGGAGGTTGCGGCCTTGGCGATGCCGAAGTCCGTGACCTTCACCTTGCCGTCCTTGGAGATGATGATGTTCTGGGGCTTGATGTCCCGGTGGATGATGTGGTTGCGGTGTGCTGCCTCCAGGCCCATGGCAACCTGAATCGCGATGCTGACCGCCTCCTTGGTGGAGAGCCGGGACTTCTTCTCGATGTATTTCTTGAGCGTGATGCCGTCCACGAGCTCCATCACGATGTAGTACATGCCGTGCTCATCGCCGACGTCGTACACGTTTACGATGTTGGGGTGCATGAGCCCCGCTGCCGCCTGGGCCTCGACGCGGAACTTCGAGACAAAGTTTGCATTGTCCGAGAACTCCTGCTTGAGGATCTTGACTGCGACAAATCTGTTCAGTTTGTGGTCTTTCGCCTTGTACACCACAGACATTCCGCCGGTGCCGATCTTCTCGAGCACCTCGTATCTGTCTGCAATCAGCATACCGATTTTAACCATTCAAGTTCTCCCTGGTATTATTTCCGAGGCTCATGCTCTGCAAACGGGTCAATGATCATGGCAGAGATGTTGTCGGGGCCGCCCCGTTTGTTCGCTTCGTCCACAAGTTCCTGCGCCTTGCCGGAGAGGGGCGAATCGCTCTGCAGGATCCGCAGAATCTCCTCGTTCTCCAGCATATTTGTCAGACCGTCCGTACAGAGCAGGATCCTGTCCCCCCTGTGCAGGTCACTCGTAAAGAAATCGACATCGATGTAATCCTCCACGCCGACTGCTCTGGTAATCACGTTTTTCTCCGGATGGGTTCTCGCCCGCTTCTCGTCCAGGGTCCCGGAGAGCACCATCTCCTCCACAAGGGAGTGATCGACCGTGATCTGGGTGATATCCTTTCCCACGAGGTACAGCCTCGAATCGCCGACATTGGCGGCGTGCAGAACACTCCCCGCGACGACACACAGCACCATGGTGGTGCCGCAGCCGCGGTAGGCCTCCACCATCCGGCTCGTGCGGTGCAGGCCTGCATTCACGTTGTGGAGGGAGACATCCAGGATGTCCCGGATGTTCTGGGACGTCTGCTGCTTCACCTGCTCCACCATCTGCGTGACCGCGTATCGGGAGGCGTAATCCCCGGCGCGGTGCCCGCCCATGCCGTCCGCCACGATGTAGAGGTTGGGGAGCTGCCCCACCGGCACATCGCTGGCGAAGACGAAGTCCTGATTCATGGTTCTTTTTCTTCCAATGTCTGTAACAGAAAAAGACTGTGCCATAACGAAAGTTTCTTTCTGCGCTGTTTCAAGCGCCAAAATCGAGCAGGGGATGCTGCTCGATTTTCCTTAACCCTGATTCCCGCGAAGGACTCTGTGCCGGAGCTGGCCGCATGCGCCGTCAATGTCCCGTCCCAGCACTCTTCTTATACTAACATTGATCCCGTGTTTTTCAAGCCGAACCTGGAATGCCTCCACGGCGCGGCGGTCCGGATGCGCAAAGCCCCGCTCCTTCACCGGATTGACCGGGATGAGGTTCACATGGGCACCCACACGCTTTGCGAGTACCCCCAGGGCATCCGCCTCCTGCGGGGAGTCGTTGACGCCCGCGATCAGGCTGTACTCAAACGTGACCCGCCTTCCCGTCTCGGTAAAGTAGGCCTCCACGGCCTGCATGAGCTCCGCGATCGTGTACTCGTTGGCGATCGGCATGATCTTCCTTCTCTTCTCATCCGTCGTTGCATGGAGTGAGAGTGCCAGCGTGATGGAAAGACGTTCCTTTGCGAGGGCATAGATCCTTGGCACGATCCCGCAGGTCGATACGGTGATGTTGCGCATAGAGAGGTTTCTGCCCTTTTCGTCTGTCAGGATGCGAAGGAATGCGACAAGGTTTTCATAATTGTCCAGTGGCTCTCCGGTTCCCATGACGACCACGTGGGAGATCTTCTCCCCGGTGATCTTCCCGACCTCAGAGACCTCCCCCAGCATCTCACCGGCGAGGAGGTTTCGCTGCAGGCCGTCCAGTGTGGAGGCGCAGAACCTGCAGCCCATGCGGCAGCCCACCTGGGAGGAGATGCAGACGCTGTTCCCGAAGTGGTACTTCATGAACACCGCCTCGACGAGGGCATCGTCGTCCATGGCAAAGAGGAACTTCTGCGTGCCGTCGAGCTTCGAGATCTGCCGGTCCACCATGCGGACCCCGCTGATGCGGTAGTTCTCCTGGAGATCCGCGGTCATGGCCTTCGGCAGGTTTGACATCTGCGAGAGGTCCGTGACGCCCTTCTGCTGCAGCCACTGATAGAGCTGCCCCGCCCGGAACTTCGGATACCCCGCCCTGGTGAGGAGGTTCTCCAGCTCTGAAAGCTGCAGAGAGCGAAGATCTGTCTTTTCTGAAACTGTCTTATCCATTTGCCTTCTCCGGTTTCCGGAACCTTGCGAGGAAGAACCCGTCCGTTCGATGGATGTGGGGGAAGAGCTGCAGGCAGTTTCCCTCAATCCCCGGCATATCCTTCGGAAGCAGCGGCGCAAGGTCTGTCGGCTCCATGCCAAGCTGCTTCTCCAGATAGGCCGCCTGCCGGTTATTCTCCGCAAGGTCGATCGTGCAGGTCGAGTAGAGGAGGATCCCGCCGGGGCGGACATAGCGGACCGCATTGTCGAGGATCTTCCTCTGAAGTCTTACAAGGGAGCGGATCTTCTCCGGATCCGCGTTGTACTTGATGTCCCGCTTTCTCGTGATGACGCCAAGGCCGGAGCAGGGGACGTCGCAGAGCACAAAGTCTGCGCTGTCGATAAGCTCCGGGTTCTCCTGCGTGGCATCCCCCTCGCGGATTGTGATGTTTTCGACGTGCATGCGCCTTGCATTCTCCGCGATGCGCGCGGTCTTCTCCCGGGTAAGGTCGAAGGAGAGGACCGTTCCCTTCGGCGCGAGGCAGGCAAGCAGAACGCTCTTTCCCCCGGGCGCTGCACACAGGTCCAGGATCTTCTCATCCCCCAAAAGGCCTGCCGCCATGCCGACAAGGGCGCTGCTCTCATCCTGCACGGTAAAGAGTCCCTCGGCAAAGCCGGGAAGCTTTGTGACCGCAGGGATTTTTGTGAGGTACCGGCAGTCCGGAACCCAGTGGGCAGGCTCGACCTTTGCCCCCAGGGCACGGATTGCCTCCTCCGTCTCTCTTCTTTTTTCCTCTGATACCCTGGGATCAAAGCGGATGCAGACCGGGCGGATCTCCATCATGGCCTTCGAGAGCGCCTCCTCCGTCTCCTTCCCGTAGTCCTCCTCCCAGATCTTCCGGATGTCCTCCGGCATGGACAGTGCCGCCTGCTCCTCCTGATTAAGGCTCCTCGTCACCCTCCTGGAGGCGCCGTTCATCGCGATATAGACGGTCTTCTCTCCGGGCTTCTGACCCTGCTCCTTGTCCCTGCAGATGCTCCGGAGCACTGCGTTCAGAAAGCCTGTCTGGGCTGCAAGGTGATGGGCCCTTGCAAGCTTTAAGGATTCATTGACCGCCGCAAAGTCAGGAACCGAGTCCATGTACAGGATCTGGTAGACGCCCATGCGCAGGATGAGCCAGATGGTTCCCTTGATGCTCGTTCTCGGATTCTTCAGATGCGCCCGGATCACCGCATCGAGCTCTTTTTCCCGCTCGATGACGCCCTCTGCAAGGCGCTTGACAAAGGCCTTCTTCTGCTGATCCATGGCATCATGGGCATCGAGTGCCCGCCGGATCAGGACGTTGGAATATTTCTTTGTGTGTGCCCTCTCCTGCAAGATGGAAAGGACGATCTCTCTCTCGTTCTCTTCCGGCATCAGTCGTCCCGCCTTCTTCCCCCTGCGAGGATCACAAGACGCAGCAGCTGCAGGATGCTCGATGCCGCTGCCGCCACATAGGTCATGGCCGCCGCGCGAAGCACCGCGCGGCTTCCCCTCTCCTCCTCCGGGGAGAGGATCCGGTAATCCGTCAGCATGGCAAGGGCTCTCCTGCTGGCGTTGATCTCCACCGGGAGCGTCACAAGCTGAAAGAGGACGCCGAAGGAGAACAGGGCGATGCCGATGTTCACGAAGGTGTCAGAGAGGCCGAGGATCAGGCCAAGGATCACAACCCAGATGCCGACGTTGGAGCCGAAGTTGGCGACGGGGACGAGGGCTGTCCTGATCTGGAGCGGCACGTACCCTCTCTCGTGCTGCATGACGTGGCCGCACTCGTGGGCGGCAACGCCGATGGCAGCCACCGAGGTGCTGCCGTAGACCGCATCGGACAGGCGCACCGCACCGGCCCGCGGATCATAGTGGTCCGTGAGCTCGCCCCGGACGTGCTCGATGTGGACGTCCGTCACGCTGTTGCGGTTTAGAATCTCCTGCGCCGCCATGGCTCCTGTCATGCCGCAGGAGGAGCGCACGGTGGAATATCTCCGGTACGTGCTCTGCACCTGGGCAGAGGCCGCCATGCAGATCACGGCTCCGATGATGACCAGAATATACGTCCAGTCGAAGTAGTAATATCCGTACATGGCCTCAGCCCTCCTTCCGCTGTCCGAGGATGCCCTCAGCGGGGTAGCCAAGGAGAAAGTCCTTCACTGCCATGCGCTTTTTGCCCTCGGGCTGGACTTCCTTCAGAACCAGAACGCCGTCTCCCGTCTGGACGCGGATCGCATCCTTTGTGGTCCCGAGGATCGTCCCGGGAGCCGCCTCCATCTCTTTCTGGGGCTCCGCATCCGCATCCCAGATCTTCAGCATCTTTCCGCGGTAGAACGTATAGGCGCTCGGCCAGGAGTTGAGGCCCCTGACAAGCCGCTCGATGCGCACAGCGGGCATGGTCCAGCTGATCTCGCCCTGGCGTTTTGTGAGCATCTTTGCATAGCAGGACTTTGCATCATCCTGCTTTGTCCGTGTGATCGTACCGTCCTCGATGGCATCGAGGGCCTTTAAGACAAGGGGCCCTCCCATCGCGGCGAGCCGCTCATAGAGGTGCTCTGCGGTCTCCTTCTTTCCGATCTCCACGCTCTCCTGCAGCAGGATGTCCCCGGTGTCGAGGCCCCTGTCCATCTGCATGATCGTGATGCCGGTCCTCTCATCGCCGTCGATGACGGACCACTGGATCGGCGCGGCGCCCCGCCA
>ONMH01000059.1:8100-9762 GCA_900318875.1 uncultured Lachnospiraceae bacterium
GAGAGGATCTGGCCGTAAGCGGCGACGACGATCGCATCGGGATGCTGCTCCCGAAGGACTGCAACCGCATCCTCTGTCTTTACCTTTGCAGGCTGAAACACCGGAATCCCAAGGGATTCCGCGCACTTCTTGACATCGGACTCCAGGACGGCCTTGCCGCGGCCCTTCTGCCGGTCCGGCTGTGTGACAACAAGCGTCACCTCATGCCGGGATGCGGCAAGGGCCTTAAGCGCAGGGACCGCAAAGTCCGGCGTTCCCATGAATACGATTCTCATTCCTCTTCTCCGTCCTCTTCTTCGTCTTCCTCATCCTCTGCCGGCGCATCCGTGTCCATCAGGCCGCCGATGGTCTTCGTGGTGTAGAGGATGCCGTCGAGGTGGTCAAACTCATGGCACATGCAGCGGGCAAAGAGCTCCGTGCCCTCGATCTCGAAGGGCTGCATGTTCTCGTCAAAGGCCTTTGTCTTCACATGGGCGGGGCGGATCACCTCGCCGATCTTGCCGGGGACGGAGAGGCACCCCTCCATGCCGTCCTGCTCGCCGTCCTGCTCTATGATGACGGGATTGATAAAGACGTGAGGGTCGTTCTGCTCCGGGGAGACATCGATGACGACGATGCGCTTTAAGATGCCGATCTGCGGGGCCGCAAGGCCCACGCCGTTGGCGTCGTACATCGTCTCGAGCATGTCCTTCACCAGCTCTTTGAGGCGCGGCGTCATCTCCTTCACCTCTTTTGCTCTCTTCTCCAGTATGGGATCTCCGATCTCCCGGATTGTCAAAAGTGCCATCGATATCATTCCTTTCTCTTTTACCAGCTGCTCACCGGATCAAAGTCAAACTGCACGGAGAGCGGCAGTTTCCCCTCGGGGTTTACCGCAGCGCACAGAAGTTCGATTCTGTCTTTACAAGTAACAAGTGTACCATATTTACGGCATTTAACATAGACCACGTACCGGTAGCAGTCCTTCAG
Organism: uncultured Lachnospiraceae bacterium; assembly: GCA_900318875.1. Lineage (GTDB taxonomy): Bacteria > Bacillota > Clostridia > Lachnospirales > Lachnospiraceae > CAG-791. The sequence goes on from ONMH01000059.1 coordinate 9,070, forward strand.
GCGGCTTAAGGATGCCGGCGCAGGGCCGATGATGAGGACCCTTGGGGGCGTCTGCCCGCGGTTGAGCCCGGCACAGATCTTATCGAGAAGTTCTTTGCAGCGCCCTGCAAAGAGGAGGGCCGTGTCATCCTCCTTTGAGGAGACCTCGACGGCCAGCAGGTGCCAGACCGGGGGATACAAAAGGAGCTTCCGGTACTGGATCTCCTCCCGGTAGAAGCCCCCGTAGTCCTGATCTGCCGCGTACTGAATTGCATAGTTCTCCGGCTGATAGGTCTGAATGACGACGTTCCCCTTCTTCTCGCCGCGCCCCGCCCGGCCAGCCGCCTGCGTGAGGAGCGAGAAGGTGCGCTCGGAGGCCATGTAGTCGGAGGCGCCAAGCGACATGTCCGCAAGGAGGATCCCCATCAGCGTGACATTCGGAAAGTCATGGCCCTTGACGATCATCTGCGTGCCGAGCAGGATGTCCGCCTCCTCATTGGAGAAGGCCGTCAGGATCTTCTCATACGCCCCCTTCTTTGCCGTGGTGTCTGCATCCATGCGCAGAACCCTGGCCTTCGGGAACATCTTCTTCACCTGCTCCTCGATCTGCTCGGTCCCTGCGCGGAATCCGGAGACGAGCTTCGAGCCGCAGGAGGGGCACTGCTTTACCATATCCGTCTCATACCCGCAGTAGTGGCAGATGAGCTTCCCGTT
>ONMH01000059.1:9771-20090 GCA_900318875.1 uncultured Lachnospiraceae bacterium
CCCCGGCGGTTCAGGAACAGCATCACCTGTTCCTTCCGGGAGAGCTTCTCCTCCATCAGCTCCCGAAGGCGCAGGGAGAGGATGCTCCGGTTTCCCTTCTTCAGCTCCTGCCGCATGTCCAGAATCTCGACAGAGGGGAGCGTGCCGCCCGTGAGCCGCCTTGTCAGGCGGTAGTACTGGTATTCTCCGCTCTCCGCCCGGTACATGGACTCCAGGGACGGCGTCGCCGAGCCAAGGACGAGGACCGCACCGTGCATCTTGGCAATCTTCTCCGCGATGTCCCTTGCGTGGTACTTCGGCATGTGCTCGTTCTTGTAGGACTCCTCGTGCTCCTCGTCGATGACGATGATGCCGATCCTCGGGAACGGCGTGAAGAGCGCGGACCTGGGTCCGATGATGACGTCGATCTCTCCTCTTCTTGCCCGCTCGAACTGGTCCGCCTTCTCCCCCTCGGAGAGCGTGCTGTTCATGACGGACACCCGGTCCCCGAAGTGCCGGTAGAACCGAAGCAGGGTCTGATAGGTCAGGGAGATTTCCGGAATCAGCATGATCGCCTGCCTGCCCTGCGCCACCACCTTCTCAATGATCCGGATGTAGACCTCGGTCTTTCCGGAGCCCGTGATGCCGTGGAGGAGGCAGGTTCTCTTTGCCTCCTCCTTCCCCGCCTGGAGGTCCAGGTAGTCCTGGAAGATCCCATCCACGACCCTCTCCTGCTCCGGGGAGAGACAAAGGTCCTTTGCCTTCACCTCCCCGAGGGAGACCGGATTCCGAAGGCTCGTCTCCACCTTCACCTCCAGCACCCCCTGCTCCTTCATGGCAGTAACGGTCCTTGCAGGGACGTGGAGCTTTTCCGTGACCAGGGTATAGGGCTGGGTCGGGACATCAATCAGTGCCCGCAGAAGCCTTGCCCTTGCGACCTGATGCTTTTTCTCGTAGAAGTTCAGCTTTTCGAGTGCAGCCTCCCGGTCCAATGTCAGCTGAATCTCCTTTGTCTCAACGGGCTTTTTCTCTTTTCTTGCGGTGAGCACGGTCTTGAGTGCCGTGATCATGGTGGAGCCGTACCGCTCCTTCATCCAGGCGGCGAGCTCCACCGCCTTCTCTCCGGTCTCATCCGAACCCTTCCGCCCGATACCCGCGATGTCCTTGATCTTCTCCTTCGGATAATCGCAGCTCTCCGAAAATCCGATGACAAAGCCCGTGATCTTCCGGCTCGCTCTCCCGAACGGAATCTCCACCAGGCTCCCGAGGCGGATCCTGTCCCGGAGCTCCTCCGGAACCCGGTACGTAAACGGCCGGTCGAGAGCCCCTGCGGAGATGTCTACAATCACCTGTGCATACCGTTTTTCCATCTGTGCTCCGATGAAAATGCCGGCCACAAGGCCGGCATCCTTCCTCTCACTGCTTGCTCTTATTCTGCCTTCTTTTTGTCCTCTTCGAGGATCTCCCGGATGATCACGCGCTCATCCATCGGGTACTTGACGCCCCTGATCTCCTGGTAGTCCTCGTGGCCCTTCCCGGCAAGGACGATGATGTCGCCCGGCTCCCCGTTGTGGATCGCATAGGCGATGGCCTCCTTCCGGTCCGGGATCACGACGTACTTTCCGTCGGTCTTCTTCATGCCGGTCTCAATGTCTTTGATGATGTCGAGGGGCTCCTCAAACCGCGGGTTATCGGAGGTGATGATCGTAAAGTCCGCCATCCTTCCGGAGACCTCTCCCATCTCATAGCGGCGAAGCTTCGAGCGGTTTCCGCCGCAGCCAAAGAGGACGACAAGGCGGTTGTGCCGATACTCCTTCAGGGCTGCAAGGAGGCTCTCCAGCGCCACGGCGTTGTGGGCGTAGTCAATCATCAGCGTGAACGCATCCGAGACCTTCACGAGCTCGATCCTGCCCTTCACGTGGGCCTTTCCGAGGGCGTACTCGATGTCCTCCTTCGGGACGTTGAAGTGCCGGCAGATCGCAATCGCGCAGAGCGCGTTGTAGACGGAAAAGCGTCCGGGGGTCGGAACCTCTGCGTGGAGCTTTAAGAGTCCCTCCGTGTCAAAGGAGATGCCGAGCTCTCCCGGCTTCTCGATCAGGGAGAAGTTGTCGGCATACAGGTCATTGGTATTCGCAAGGCCGAAGGTCTCGACGCTGCAGGTGTGGCCCTGCAGCACATCTGTGACGTGCGGATCATCGCCGTTGACAATGCCGACGCGGCACTGCTGGAACAGGAGGCCCTTGCAGTGCATGTAGTCCTCAAAGGAGGCGTGCTCGTTCGGGCCGATGTGGTCCGGGGAGATGTTGGTGAACACGCCGATGTCGTAGATGATGCCGCCCACGCGCTCAAGCATCAGCGCCTGGGAGGAGACCTCCATGACGACTGCCTGTACGCCCGCATCTGCCATGTCCTTTAAGGTCTTCTGCAGGACGATGGACTCCGGAGTCGTGTTGGCGCTCGGCACGTGGACATCGTGGTAGGTGGACTCAATCGTGCCCACAAGGCCCACGTCAAGGCCTGCTGCCGTGAGGATCGACTTCACAAGGTAGGTGGTCGTGGTCTTTCCCTTGGTGCCCGTGACGCCGATCATCTTCATGCGGCGGGCGGGATTTCCGTACCAGTTGGCGGAGATGACCGCCATCGCATGGCGGGAGCTCCCCACAAGGACCTGCACCACGTTTGGATTCTGAATGGACACCGCGTGCTCCACGACGAGAACATCCGCACCGGCATCCGCTGCCTTGCCCGCATAGGCATGGCCGTCACTCGTCGCCCCGGTGATGCAGAAAAACAGATCTCCGGGCTTTACCTTCCGGGAATCGTTCTGAATCCCGGTCACTTCCATGCTCTCCTTCGCTGTGACAAGGCCGGGATCGGAAATCACCGATCCGTCTTCTGCCACCAGGTCGTACTCCAGACCCTCCAAGAGGCTCTTTAATATCATGTCATTTCCCCTTTCCGCCGGGAGCGTCTCAGGTTCCCGTATCCCGGATTATATCATCCGATGGGTGGTGTTGGAATCCCAAAGAAGCGCTGTCAGGGGAGGATGCACCGATGGAAAGGGGAACAAGCGGGGAGAAAACAGCACAGGACGGCAAAAGAGCCTCTCCCGGGGGAGAAGCTCTTTTGCCTGTTTTCTTATGAGGGGGGAGATAGTCTGTAGCAACTATCTGATAGGTATTATGCGCAGGATTTGTGATCAAACTGTGTCAGGAATCTTAGAGATTTCGAAATTCCATAAACGATTTGTGAACGTCCCGGGAACTTTTTCGGATTGCGCTGCAGTGCAATGCGGTTTTTGCCGTCTCTGTCATGTCCATTTCCCACCCGGTGTCTGAACATGGCGCAAACCGGCCGTCCGATCCGGGCAGACCGGCATCTGGCTTTCAGAGCTACGGGACTCATCCCTCTCATCTTCCCTGCAGCCGGTCTCTCAGGATCTGCAAGCTCCTGGAAAACAGGTCTGCTTCCGAGGTGGCTGAGGATCTCTGCCTGGACACAGACGAGGTCCGCAGCATTCAGGAGGCCATGGAGGCGCTGCACATCACCTGTGTAAACGATGAGACGGCGGAGCGCGTCTTAGCTGTTTTTGAGGCGGTTCCTTCGGGGAAAGACTGATTTTAATGAATCCAAAACCAAAATTCACAGAGACGGCAAAAGGACTCCGCTCTCGCGGAGTCCCTTTGTCTGTCATTTTTATGAGGGGGAGAGAGTGGATCAATTTCTTGATCCTTCTATAGTGTACACCCCTGTTCTTTCAAATTCGTGACCTGCGGATAATCCTTTTCGAAAAAAGTCTAAAGCATTTCTAAACCCGTAGTCAGTTTTCACCATCGATGCCGCTTAAGAAGGAATCGAGACCGCTCCTGGCGTTCAGAACCTCCTGCACCTTCTGCCGAAGCTCCTCCAGGGTTCTCTGCGCCTTCTCCTCCCTTGCACGGCAGGCATCTTCCGTCTCCTGCTCCTTCTGGGCACAGGCTGCCTTCGTCTTCTCCAGAAGGTTCTCGCAGTAGCTCTCCGTCTCCTCCCGCTTGTTGTTCAGCTCCGCTTCCGCCTCGGCGTTGACACAGGCGAGCTCGTCCTTTCGCCTCTGCTCCAGGGCCTGAATGCTGTCCAGGTACTGCTTTGCCGCGTTCTGCGCGTCGGTCAGCACGTTGTTGAGATCAAAGGCGGCCTCCGCGATGGTGCCGGCCTTCTCGAGGCGGATCGCCCTGTCAGAGAGCGCCTTTTTGCTCTCTGCAAGCTGGGCATCCTTCTCCGCCATCTCCTTCTTGAGCGCTGCAAGTTCCTGGCTGAGCGCTTCCTTCTGGGACTGCAGATCCTGGAGCTGCTTCTGCAGCTCCTGCGTTTCCTCTTTTGCCTTTTCTGCGGCTTCCTCTGCTTCCTTCTTTGCGGCAGCCGCCGTCTCCTCTTCCTGCTTCGACAGCTCTTCCTCTCTGGCCCTCATCCTGTCCTGGAACGCACTCTGCAGGGAGAGCATCTCCTTCTCGTGCTGCTGCTTTTCCTGTTTGATTTTCTCCTCGCAGTCCTTTGAGAGGGCAGTCAGCGCAGCCTCCTTCTGAGAGAGGAGTTCCTTCTTTTGTGCCTCCTGCATCTCCTGCAGGCGGATGCAGTAGTCTGCCAGAGCCCGCTTCCCCATTCTCCGGATCTGGTCTTCCGATTCCAATGCTGTCTCGTTTGTGTTCATGGCATTCTCCTCTTTTGCAAAAGATCGGTACGTTTCCTATTTTAGCAGAGTTTTTCCCCGGCGGGCAGACAATTCGCCGCTTTCTCAGCGCTTTGAGAGCTGCCAGTCCCGAACCACGAACTGGAGCGTCACGTTCCCGTTGTATGCATTGAGATCCGGGTAGTACACGGCGTCGATCTTCGTGCCTGGGGTGAGGAGGCTGTTCACGTCGCCCTCGGGGGAGAACAGGATGAACTGGTATCCGGAACCGTGGTCATCCGCTGCATCAAAGCGCACGACGTTCTGGTTCTTTCCGATGATGCGCCCGCTCCTGACGCTCAGCCCCGCCGCAATAAAGAGGGGCTTTGCATTGCCCTGGCCGCAGGGCTCGAGAAGGCGCATCTGCTGCACCAGTGCCTCTGTGACAAAGCCCGGGGAGAGAATGCAGTCCACGTAGATCACGTTCCGGAAGGCATCCGGCGGAAGATTGCAGTGATTGTTCAGCCTCTCCCTGAGGGCCGGCAGGTTCTCCTTTTTCACGGAGAGTCCCGCTGCCAGCTTATGGCCTCCAAACTTCTCCATCAGGTCCTTTGCCGTGTTCATCTCCGAAAACATGTCATAAGCATCGATGGAGCGCCCGGAGCCCTTCAGCATCCCCGGCTGCCCCTCGGCATCCGTCAGCACAAAGGTGGGATGGGCGTACTTCTCCCGGACCTTGCCTGCGATGATGCCGGCGATCGACTCCCTCGTATCTGGGAGGTAGAGAAGAAGCACCGGGTCAATGGCCCCCTGCTCCTTCTTCTGTTTCTCCACCTGGCCGCTTGCCTCCAGCACCCCCTGCTCTGTCAGGCTCTTTCGCTCCTCGTTGAGGATCTTGAGCTCCTCTGCCATGGACGCTGCCCGGACCGGGTTCTCCTCCATGAACAGGCGCAGGGCCTTCTCCGCGTTCTCCATCCTGCCGCTTGCATTGATGCAGGGACCGATGACAAAGCCCGCATGATACCCGGAAAGGGGTTTTCCGTAGAGTCCCGTCGCAAGAAGGAGGGCTTTCAGGCCAACGTTCTCCGTGCGGGACGCCTCTTTCAGGCCCTCCCGCACGAGGACCCGGTTCTCATCCTGCAGCGGCATCACATCACAGACCGTTGCGATCGCTGCAAACCCGAGGAGCTCCCGCAGAAGCCCCGCTTCCGGGCTGTTCTCCCCGGAATCCGTAAGGTCCGGATTTCCCAGCATCGCCGCGGCAAGCTTGTAGGTCACCTCCGCACCGCAGATGTCCCGGAAGGGATAATAGAACTCCTCCTGACCGGCATCCTCTCTGCGGATATCCGTCCTTGCAAGCTTTGGCTCGAGAATCACGTCCGCATGGGGGAGCACGTAGTACTGGGTGTCCCCCTCTGTCCGGAACGGGATCTCGTGGTGATCCGTCACCATGACCGTAAGGCCCGCATCCTTTGCCCGCTGCAGGGCACCCGCTGCTGCAATGCCGTTGTCGCAGGTGATAATGGTGTCCACGCCGTCGGCAAGGGCCTCCTCCACCATCTGCTCGTTCAGCCCGTATCCGTCCTTTACGCGGTCCGGGAGCCGCACGGTGACATTTCCCCCGAGATAGGTGATCATCTTCCAGAGGATGAAGGAGGAGCAGACACCATCCGCATCGTAGTCCCCGATGATGCGGATCGCCTTCTTTTCCGCAATCCTGTCCCCGAGCAGTTCCACCGCCGCATCCATGCCATCGAGCAGGTAGGGATCGTGCAGATCCTTCAGCGTTCCGCAGAGATAGGCTTTTGTCTCCTCCTCTCCAACGGCGCCGCGGTTTCGCACGATCCGCGCAAGGATCGGGGAGATATGGAGCTTCTCCCCGATCTCCTGAAAGTTTCCGCTCTTTCTGAGCACAACCCACTTCGCCAAGATTTACTCCTTTATCAAAAAAGGCCAGAGGGCAAACCTCTGACCTTCTCTTGCCGCCTTCGTCAGATGACGGTCTTCTTCTTTACTTCGTCCTCGTACTTCTTCTTTCTCTCTGCCTTGTCCGCAGATGCCTTCTGCTGATGGTACCGGCCGGAGTCATCGTACTTCGGCGGGAACTTCTTGCGCAGCACGAACCAGAGGGAACCGGTGATGCAGACGGAGGAATAGGTACCGCAGATGATACCCGACATGATGGGCAGTGCAAACTCACGGATCGAGGATACCCCCAGGATGTAGAGCACAAACACCATGATGAAGGTGGTCAGGGAGGTGAAGATAGAGCGGGACAGTGTGTCGTTGATGGAGGTGTCCACCAGCGCCACAAGGTCCGTCTCCTTCTTCTTTTTCGCCAGGTTCTCGCGGACACGGTCGAAGATGACGATGGTCGCGTTGATCGAGTAGCCGACGATGGTCAGCATGCAGGCGATGAACGTGGATCCGACGGAGATCCGAAGCACCGCGTAGACTGTGAGCACCACCAGGCAGTCATGGGCAAGGGCCAGAATGGCAGATGCGCCAAAGCGCATGTCCTTGAAGCGGAACCAGATGTAGATCAGCATCAGGATCAGGGCAACGATGACCGCGCGGATGCAGTCGTTCTTCATCTCATCCGAGACCGTTGCGGAGATCGTCTCCGCCGTGATGTTGTCCTCGGATACGCCGAACTGATCCTCCAGATCCTTGTTCAGGGTCTCCCTCTCGTCCACGGTGAGGGTTCTTGTCTTGAAGACGACGGAGTTGCCGCCGGCGACCTTCTGCACCTGAACATTGGCATCACCGGTGACACTCTCAAAGACCGGGACAACCTGCTCATCCAGCTCATCCAGGGTGTAGCTCTTGTCAAAGGTGACGGTCGTGGACGTGCCTCCCACGAAGTCCAGGCTGTAGTTCAGGGCACCGATCCCGCGGTGGGCATTGACGCCCATGACCGCCCAGCCGAGGACGATGGCGCAGATGGAGATAGCAAAGAAGATCCTGCGGTGCTCCACAAAGTGCACGGGCTTTTTCTTCTTTCCCACGCCGTACCACTTCTTGTCCTGTGCGAACAGGTTGTAGAAGCAGTTCATGTACCACTTGGTGACAAACAGGGCCGTGAACATCGAGAGAATAATACCGATGGCCAGGGTCTGGGCAAAGCCCTTGACGGAGCCGGATCCCAGAACGCCCAGGACTACCGCTGCAATCAGCGTGGTCACGTTGCCGTCGATGATGGCAGAGAGTGCCTTGCTGTAGCCGGCGTCAACAGCCTGGCGCACGCTTTTTCCGTTTCCAAGCTCCTCACGGATTCTCGCAAAGACGATGACGTTCGCATCGACAGCCATACCGATGGAGAGGAGGATGCCGGCGATGCCCGGGAGCGTTAAGGTGACATCAAAGCCAACCAGAACGAGAACGAGAAGCCCCACATACGTCAGAAGGGCAAAGCTTGCCGCAACGCCCGGCAGGAAGTAGACCGCAATCATGAAGATGATGACGAGGGCCAGACCGATCGCACCGGCGCGGAGCGAGGTGGTGATGGCACTCTGGCCGAGTTGGGCACCGACGACGTTGGAGCGCAGCTCCTCGAGCTCAACCTTCAGACCGCCGATGCGGATCGTGGAGGCCAGGTTCTCGGCATCCTCAATCGTGGACTCGCCGGTGATGACTGCCTGTCCGTTGGTAATCTCTGCCTGCACGGTGGGAACGCTGATAAAGGAGCCGTCATAGTAGATTCCGATGGACTCGCCGTTTGCGTAGGCTTCCTTGGTTGCTGCCGCAAACTTCTCCTTGCCCGCATCGGTGAAGGTCAGCTCCACGACAACCTGCTGGTTGTTCATGGAGTCCGTCTGGTATCCCGCCTGGGCGCTGGCGACATCCGTACCTTCCAGTACGATGTCTCCGCTCTCCTCCAGAGAGGCGATCGTCTTGCCGCTGGCGAGCTCATACTGATAGGTAGAACTGTTCAGCGTGTAGTTGTCGTTTCCGTCCGCATCCTTCTGGCGGATGAAGTACAGGGATCCGGGGCGGCCCAGCTGCTCCAGGATGGCATTGGCATCCGTGACACCGGGGATCTCGACGTTGATGCGGTCGGTGCCCTCCCGGTAGACCTGTGCCTCCGTGGAGTACTGCTCAACACGGCGCTGCAGCTTGTAGACCGTATCATCCATGTCCTCGTCTGAGGGGGTCTCATCGCCGACGGCCTGGTAGGTGATGCTCACGCCGCCCGCCAGGTCCAGGCCCAGGCGGATGTTCTCCATGGAGCCGTCCTGATCCTCCCCGATGCCAAATACTGCGGTGTACAGCAGAAAGCACATGACAGCGAGGAGCAGAATGAGTCCGATCACGGAATTTCTTTTCTTCTTTTTCATTGCTCGCGGAATCCGCCTTCCGGTCAGACCGGAAAACGGATTTCCCTCCTTTCTGATAATAGGGCAAAAAAAAGACAATTTCCCTTACCCCGTAACTTTGTCATTATAACACAGGGCGCCAACTTGTAAAACCGATTTGGAAACGCTACAATTTCCTTCAGCCGGCCGATTCTGGCCGTATCCTCTGAATTTCCCGAAAGGAAATGTATGAACCAGACTGCTGTCATTCAGTTTCTCATCCTGATCATTCTGATCGCCCTCTCCTCCTATTTCTCCGGTGCGGAGACCGCTCTCACGACGGTGAGCGAGGTGGCGTTAAAGGCGGAAGCCGACGAGGGCGACAAGAGAGCTGCCCTTGTGCTCCGGGTCCTCTCCCAGTACTCCAAGATGCTGTCCGCGATTCTGATCATGAACAACATCGTCAACCTCTCCTCATCTGCCCTTGCGACCTCCCTGGTGATCCGCATGTTCGGCGAGGGTGCCGTCTCCATCGGCACGGCAATCCTTACCGTGCTCATCATCATCTTCGGCGAGATCACGCCCAAGAATATCGCCAAGATCCGCTCTGAAGAGACCGCAAAGAAGGATGCCGCCGTCATTAAATTTCTCATGACCGTGCTGACACCGCTGATCATCGCGACGGACTTTCTGGCAGGGATCATCCTAAAGCTCCGGGGGATCGACCCGGATGAGAAGCACCCGATCACAGAGAGTGAGCTCAAGACCTACGTGGAGGCAGGCCACGAGGATGGCGCCATCGAGGGCGGTGAGAAGAAGATCATCTACAACGTCTTTGACTTCGGCGACACCGTGGCAAAGGACATCATGGTCCCCAGAATCGACATGACCTGCGTCTCGGAAGAGGCAACCTACAGCGACGTCATGGCTGTGTTCCGCAGGGAGATGTTCACGAGGATCCCGGTCTATGAAAAGGACCATCCCGACAACATCATCGGACACCTGAACATCAAGGACTTCATCGCGATCCGGAACGCGGACCGCTTCCGCATCCAGGATTTCATCCGGCAGTCCTACTACACCTATGAGTACAAGAAGACCGCGGATCTTCTGCGGGAGATGCAGCAGAACTCTGTCGGCATCACCTTCGTCCTGGACGAGTACGGCTCCACGGTGGGCATGATCACCGTGGAGGACCTCGTGGAGGAGATCATCGGCGACATACGGGATGAGTACGATGAGGACGAGAAGGAACAGATCCGCAAGTACGACGACAGGACCTTCCTCGTGGATGGTTCCATGAAGCTTGCAGACCTAAACGATGAGATCGGCACGGACTTTGAGAGTGAGGACTACGACTCCATCGGCGGCCTCATCATCGAGGCGCTCGAGCGCCTGCC
>ONMH01000059.1:20102-21767 GCA_900318875.1 uncultured Lachnospiraceae bacterium
CTCATCCGCCTGCCGGAGAAGGAGGAAGAGGGCAAGGACAAAAAGGGGGAGAAGAGCCGCGTGCAGGAGCCCAGAGGGGAGGCGGATAAGCCATGATCCTGCTCTCCTGCAAAAGACTCCCGGAGCAGCAAAAGGGGACTGACAGAAGGGCAATCGCGAAAAGGGCGCAGGAGGAGCTTCTCCTGTCGCTCCTTCCAAGGGTCACCGGGCGCTCCTGTCCGGAGCTTCCCGCGCTCTCCCACTTTCCCGGGGGAAAGCCGTATTTCCCCGATGTCCCGCACTTTTTCTTCAACTTTTCGGACTCCGGTTCCTTTCTGGTTCTCGCCGCGGGGACAGCGTCTCTGGGAATTGATCTTCAAAAGACAGCTTCCTCCCCCAGGTACCTCGCCCTTGCACGCCGCTTTTTTGCCAAAGAGGAGGCCGCGGCCATTGCTTCCCTGCCGGAAGAGGAGGGGCGGCTTCTCTTCTTCCGACTCTGGTCGATGAAGGAGGCCTATTTCAAGCTGACCGGAGAGGGCATCTTCCACGGGATTGCAGGCTGCACCTCTCCCGCCTTTCTCTCGGGAGAGGACACGGTCTGTCCGGTGACAGATGTCCGGCCAGGTTTCCCGCCCCAGAGTGCCTTTGTCCGGGAGTTCTCCTTCCCGGAACCGGGGTATGTTCTGACCGCTGCCGCCAACAGTGCGGCACTTCTTCAGGAAGTTCAATACGTATAAAAAACTGGCCCTGTCTCAGCGGCAGGGCCAGTTTTGTGTTCCCGATATTTTTTCAGTAATCCACCGGCGGGTGAATGTCCCAGTCCGGGAAACAGCTGGCAAAGCCCTCCAGGTTCTGCGTCAGAACCGTGCGCTCTGCAGCTTTGGTCTCCTCGTCATCCTGTCCAAACATCGCCTCAGCATTGCTGCCCTCATCATAGCAGAAAGGATCCTGTTTTGCGCAGCAAGACCACGACACAGACTCTGGAAAGCGCCCTGCTGGAGGTGGAAAACCGCAGGCAGCTGGACAACTACCTCAAAAAATTTCTTCTGGCTGGATAAAGTACAAAAGATGAGTACCGCCGAGCTTCAGCAAAAGATCGGAATCGAGCGCTCGTATCTCGGTCATCTGCGAGCCGGCAGCAAACATCCCGGGCGGAACAAGGTCATCGTGCTCTGCCTGGCGGCAGAGCTGTCGGTGGAGGAGACCCAGCACGCTCTTTTGTCCACGCTGTATGCAAGAAACCGTCGGGATGCCATCCTCCTCCACTGCATCGAGAAGCGCCTTGGTGTCAACGAAGCCAACGATCTGCTCGATGACTATCACCTCGCCACCTTACATGCCGATGACGAGAAGGTTGGCAGATAACCCAAAACTTTCCGGTTCCGGGCAGGCTGATCACTCAACCTGGATCTGTTCCAGGGGCGCCGGCCTCCCCAGAAAGTACCCCTGGGCTCCCCGGCAGCCCACCTGCCGCAGAAGTTCCAGCTGCTCCCTGGTCTCCACGCCCTCACAGAGCGTGCGCAGATGCAGGGCTCTGGCCATTCCGACCACAGCCTGAAGAAGGGCTGCCGAGCGCGTGCCATCCCCATGCCTGCGCTCCTGCGCATAGGCGTGCAGGAACCGGATGTCGAGCTTGATCAGGTTCACATCCAGGTTCTGGAGATTTCCCAGGGAGGAGTACTCGCT
>ONMH01000059.1:21774-37209 GCA_900318875.1 uncultured Lachnospiraceae bacterium
TCATCCATCCAGACCTGGAAACCGCCCTCGTGAAAGCGCCGGATCTGTTCCCGGATTCCATCCGAATCCCGGGAAAAGGCGCTCTCCGTGATCTCCGCGATGAGCAGCTCGTGGGGGATGTGGTATCGATCCGCGGTACTCTTCACGTTTTCATAGACATCCCCGTAATCGAAATCATCCCGGCTGATGTTGAAGGACACCGGGACCTGCCCCAGTCCCTTCTGCGCCCGGAGCGGCGCCTCCCGGCATGCCTGTTCCAGGATGTACTGATCCAACAGGCCAATCAGATGGTGCTGCTCCAGCACAGGAATGAAATCCGCAGGCGAGAGCAGCCCGCGATTGGGATCCTGCCAGCGGGCGAGGCACTCAAAGCCCGCAAGTTTTCCGGTCTGCGTGTCGTACAGGGGCTGGTAGTACACCCGGATCCAGTGCTCCTTCAGTGCCGTCCTGTAGTTCGCCAGCACGTATGTTTTCTTCTGGAACTGTTCCTGGACGTCCGTGTCGTACCGGCACCAGGACCGCCGCGCGTTCTCCCGGATCTGTCCGCAGGCAAGCCGCGCCCCGTCACAGGCGCGGGAGATCTCCTCCTGGGATGGCTTATTCGACAGCGCTCCGTCATAAACGCCGGCTTTCAACTGCAGTACGCTCCCGGAGGCTCTCCTCTGCACCTGCTCGACAAGGTCTGCAAGCCTTTTCTCCAGATCCTGACCGTCTGCAAGAATGAGGAAGTGGTCATCCGAGACCCGGCAGCAGAGGTACTCCGGGAAGAGATGGCGCAGCTCTCCCGCCGCCACCTTCAGGATCCGATCTCCCTCCTCAATGCCGAATCGGGCGTTATAGGCCTTCATACCAAAGAAGTTGACGTACACGAAGGCAGGATTCTTCCCCTGCTTCCGGATGCGGCCGATCTCCCCCGGGGCTTTTCGATAAAAGGTCGACAGGTTCGGAAGGCCGGTAAGGGCATCGGAGAACAGCTCACTCCAGGGATCGGACTGTATACAGTAGACCGCCTCGCCCTCCCAGGTTCCGGAATTCACCCGGACAACCAGATCCTCCTCCCCTTCTCTTGCGCAAAAGAGCTGGTTTCCGCGGCCGTCCATAGCGGCAATCCTCTCCAGAATGTCGGCATCCTCCCATCCAAGAAGCCACTGGGAGACGGACTCTCCCACACAGAAATCCCGGGCGGGTTTCAGGAGGCTTTTCATGCGCGCATTGCAGTAGCGAAGCTCCCCCCGGTCCTTCGTGACAGCCAGAAGCGCAAGGTCGCTCTGGTCCAGGAAGCTTTGCAGCGATTGCTCAAAGGATTTTCGCGGCTGTACTTGTGTCCATGCCGCTGTTGTCAGGTCGGAGTATTCCACGATCATAACCCTCTCGCCGTCATCAAGGACATGGTGATGCCCCACGGCATGGATCAGGGTGCTGCCTGAATTCCTGCCAAGCGTTTCCCGGTAGACAATGTCAAGACAGCCTCCGGATGCAAAGCGCCGAACCTCTTCGGCGAGTATCCTGGCATCCTCCGCCGGTACATTTCGATATCGATCTGACTCCAGGCGGCGAAGGAAGGCCGGTTTGTCGGCCTCATCCGCACCGCGCATCATGGAAAACATGCCGTCTGAAACACAGACAACCCGCTTCCTTTTCCCCTCAAACTGGTACACCGCGATCGCATGCTCTGCATGCTCGATCCCGGCGTTCAGGATCTCCCAATCTGTCATGGTCCTACCCCATCCCTGTGCGGATTCCCGACTTTCCCTCCCATGCCCCGGCCATCTGCTTGTTCCACATCGCCCCACAGCAGGCAGCGTGTCACAAAAAGCCATGCCTGCGAGGTGCGGCAGGATTCTCTCCTCCATGCACAGTGTCCAACCGGACGCTGCACCCAACTGTTAGTGATTGATAAATATTAGCGCAGTTTCCTGATCGTGTTATAGTAGATACGCAGAATTGCAATATTTCCCCATCATCTGGAATTATTTTCCGCTCCAGATAATCTATTGTGTCTATAGTATCTGTGAATGCATTTCCAACTTGTTAATTTTTTGTCAATATTCTTTCGATTGTCTTCGCATCAACAATCTGCTCCCCACGGCAAGCCGTGGGGGTTCTTACTGGTGGCAATCTGCAGTAATCGTGCATCATTCGCAGACTTTGGATTACTGTCTTTCTGCCTGAGCAGAGAACTTCGCATCCCAGCGATCAAGCGATCGCATTAGCGGATGCTCGTGTATCTTGCGATACACAGGGAGCATAGTCGGTCTCCCCTGGATCTATAGGTTAAGCGGCAGCAATTCGGATACCGCTGTTACAGACTCTGATTTGATTTGCTCTGATCCACTCGATCAGGGCTTTTTCTTTTGTGTATAAGCTCTTGATGCATTTGCTGCGATCTCTTCTGCTGCGGAGTGCGGGAGAAGGTGCTCTTCCGCAGGGCATTCTTTTCGCTCTCCACCGGCACGGAGGTGCACTGGCTCGATGCGATGGATCTTGCGGACTTCCCGGTGAAGGAAGGGATCCTTCGCTGTGACAGGATCCGGCTCTGCCATCGTCCCTCAAAGCTCCTGCTCGGGTCTTTTGGCTTCCCGGACAGCGGGACCGACGTTCAGACAAAGAAGTGCCCAAACGGCGAGGCGACGATGATCCTCTCCGGGACAGATGCTGCGGGGCGGCCCAGGCGCCTTGCCATAACCATCTTTTCCGGCTGGCAGGACCTGTCCCGTCTGCAATCATCCGGCACCAATCCGGACCCGGAGCGGTCCGTGATGCTCACCGCCTCCGTCCGGTATCAGCACCACTATGATGCGGCAGAGCCCCACGTACTGCTCTCCCAGGTGCTCATGCGCAATGACGGAAAGACGTTTTCCGATGAGGAGCTCTTCCCCATCCAGAGGATCGACTGGGAGGATCCCTGGCACAGCGGCGTGTACGGCGCTGTGAACCTGCACCTCAAAGACGGCACGGTTCATCGGATTGACTACGGCGGGATGGAGGCAGACCTCTCGATCTGACCAGACAGGAAAATATGGCAGCAGATGGCTCTGACTTTGGACGGGAACCTGGGCTGCAACCTTTGCCCATCTGGCGGGGAATCTGGCATCCCTTCCCCGCCAGTTCCCGTGAACGGGGTGACGTCCCGAACCGCTTCCCGTCCCTGCCTGTTCTGCACGGCCTCCTGTCAGCCGTGCGCTCTCATAAACGCCACCGTGTCGCGAAGGACCTTCCTGCCCTCCTCGGTGCTCCTGCCGCTGATCGGAAAAGCGTGGAAACAGTCCGGGAAGTGCTCTGCCGTTACGGGGACTCCCGCCTTTCTCGCTTTCTTCTCCACAAGGGAAGCGTCCACTGAGAGGGTCTCGCTCTCATCCCAGGCCACGAAGATCGGGCAAAGGCCGGCAAAGTCCGCATAGTATGGAGAGACATAGGGGTCCTTCCGCTCCTCCTTTTTGCAGGTCAGCTCCGCCAGGCGCGCAAGGCCCTCCGGCGATACCGCAGGGTCACAATTGCCGGGAAATCTCCGGTCGAGGGCGCCGGTAAGATCCAGGATGGGGGAATAGACGATGATCCCCCTCGGCATGACAAGTCCCTGATCTCTTGCCTTCAGTCCCATCCCCAGAGAAAGGGATCCCCCGCTGCTCTCCCCCAGGAGGAAGAGAGACTTTCCGGGATGGCGCGCAGCAACCTCCCGGTAGACCGCCATCGCGTCGTCCAGCGCGGCAGGATAGGGATTTTCCGGTGCCAGCCGGTAGCTGTAGGAGTAGACGGGATAGCCGGTCTCTGCGGCAAGGAGAGAGGCATAGCCCCGGGAGGTCTTTGCGTCTCCGCAGATCAGACCTCCGCCGTGGCTGTAGAGGACAGCCGCATCGCCTCTCTCCCCCTCTGGAACGGCGCACTCGGTCTCCACGCCGCCGAAGGTATCCGACAGAAAGGTTACGCCCCTCTCCACGGGCATCTGTGCCCGTGTCCTCGCAAAGGCGCTTCGGATGTGCTCCAGATTCAGATCCGCGCCGAAGGCTGCGGTGTGCCCCTGCCCCAGCATTGCCATGATCCTTTTGAGCGCTTCCATCTCCCGACTTGCCATATCTTTCCTTCCTGTCCCGATTTTCTGATTCCCAGCACCAGCCCGCGTACTTTCTGCTGCCGCGGCTGCCGGAAATCGGCTGACCGGGAGCGCTGCGAGCTTTCTCCTGCCCAAGGCAGGAGTATCCTTTTCCAGGTGCCGCGCTATCCTCGCGCATTGTTTATCATACAGCCCAAGTCAGAACATGGACAGTGGGAAAGGACTCCGCACACCTGCTGACCCATTCTGCCTTTTGCACTGCAAATCCGCAGGGCAGGAAGAGCGGTCGATGCAGGCAGCCCAAGATCTAACCTGCTGATGGATCGATCCGCTCCTGTCGGAAACATGTGCGCGCTGATTTTACCCGGTGCCCTCGCCGCAGAAAAATATCACGATGGTGACCTCCTTCACAGGAAGGAGGTCCCGTAAGGGGCGGACTCTCCAGGCAGAAGTCCTGCAGCGCGCTCCCATCAGAAAAGGACAGGCGTCCGGAGGATTCCGGATTCCTGTCCTTTTGCCTTTCCTCTTACCTGTCCTCCTCGATTTCCTCTTTGGTCGCGGTGGACTTGATGTGGAGCTCGTCGAGCTGCTGCTTTGTCACCTCGGACGGCGCACCCATCATGACATCCTGTGCATTCTTGTTCATCGGGAACGGGATGATCTCGCGGATCGAGTCCTCGCCGGCGAGCAGCATCACCATGCGGTCGATGCCGGGCGCAATGCCTGCATGCGGCGGTGCGCCGTAGCAGAAGGCATTGTACATGGCGGGGAAGCGCTTCTTCACATCCTCCTCGCCCAGGCGGACAAGCTCGAAGGCCTTGACCATGATCTCGGGATCGTGGTTCCGGACAGCGCCGGAGGAGAGCTCAATGCCGTTGACGACAAGGTCGTACTGATCCGCCGTGATGGAGAGCGGATCGATCTCCCCGCGCTCTGCGGCAAGCAGCGTCTCAAGCCCCCCTGCCGGCATGGAGAACGGGTTGTGGCAGAACTCCAGCTCGCCGGACTCCTCGCCGATCTCGTACATCGGGAAGTCGACGATCCAGCAGAATGCGTACTGCTCCTTGTCCATGTGACCCGGGACGGCAGCGCCCAGGGTCTTGATGAGGACACCTGCCGTCTTCTGTGCCTGGGAGCGCTTTCCGGAAGCGATGGCGACAAAGTCGCCTGCCTTTAAGGAGAGCTCTGCAAATATCTTTTCCTTTACCGGGGAGACGAACTTCGAGATGCCGCCCACAAGCTCCCCGTTCTCATCGACGCGGAACCAGTAGGGCTTTGCCCCTGCCTGGACCTCGACGTCTGCCAGGGTCTTGTCGATGAACTTTCTCGTCCCGGTAAAACCGGAGACAACGACCGCCTTGATGTCGACGTTTGTCGCCTCGCTCCCCGTCACAGTGCCGCTCTCATCCTTCACTTCCCTCGTCGCTGCAAACGGACCAAAGCCCGTGTCCGCAAGGACGTCTGTGACATCCTGGGCGACAAGGTCAATTCGAAGGTCCGGCTTGTCGGAGCCGTACTTCTCCAGGGCCTCCTGATAGGGGATCCGGACAAAGGGCGCTGCGGAAGCGCGGTTGTAGGTGCCGAACTTTGCAAAGATTGGCGGCAGCACATCCTCGAGGACGGCGAACACGTCCTCCTGGGTGGCAAAGGCCATCTCCATATCCAGCTGGTAGAACTCTCCCGGGGAGCGGTCTCCACGGGCATCCTCATCGCGGAAGCACGGTGCGATCTGGAAGTACCGGTCAAAGCCCGCTGTCATGAGGAGCTGCTTGAACTGCTGCGGCGCCTGTGGCAGAGCGTAAAACTTGCCCGGGTGCTTTCTCGAGGGAACCAGATAGTCTCTCGCGCCCTCAGGGCTCGATGCCGTGAGGATCGGGGTTGTGATCTCCAGGAACCCGTGGTCTGTCATCGCCTGGCGAAGGGCGGCAACCACGCTGCAGCGGAGGATGATGTTCTTTTTGACCTCGGGATTGCGAAGATCGAGGTAGCGGTACTTCAGGCGGACCGCCTCATCGGCCTCCCGGGAGTGGTTGATCTCGAACGGAAGGGCATCATAGCGGCATCTGCCGAGGACCTTCACGGTATCCGGGACGATCTCGATCTCCCCGGTTGCCTGCTTCGGGTTCTTGGAGGAGCGCTCCCGGACGGTGCCTGCCACCTGGATCGTGGACTCCTTCGTGATGTCCCGGAATGTCTTCATCATCTCCTCGGTCTCTGCCACCACCTGGGTGGTGCCGTAGAAATCGCGGACGACGACAAAGGCGAGGTTTGCGGAGACAATGCGCATGTTTTCAAGCCAGCCGGCGATCACGACGTGCTTTCCCACGTCGCCGATGCGCAGCTCTCCGCAGGTATGCGTTCTGGACTGCATCATTTCTCTTCTCTCCTTATCATAAAGCAGCACTTACTTCTGGATCGGGTTTGCGTAGAACTCCTCAAAGCTCGTGTAGCCCGCATCCGTAAGCTGCTGTTTCTGGTGCTTCTTGTTCTTGTTCATGCGGACGACGAGGACATCCTTCCCCGCAGCCCTCTCCTTCTGGGCGGACTCGATCGCCTCGGCAAGGCGGTCAGAGGGAAGGTTCTTCTCGAGCAGGTAGCAGATCTTCTCCGGCCTTCCGGGCACCTTGAAGCCCTGCTCCATCAGGATCAGGATGATGCGCTCAAAGCCGATGGAGAAGCCGCAGGCGGGGACATCGGTTCCCGTGAACTTCCCGACCATGCCGTCATACCGTCCGCCGCCGCCGCAGGAGATGCCAAGCTGGGGCATTGCGATCTCAAAGATGGTCCCTGTGTAGTAGGACATGCCGCGGACGATCGTGGGGTCAAACACCATCTCGAAGTCCGCCTGCTTTGTCGTCTCGACGGTCTCGATCGTCTCCCGAAGGTTCGGGATGACGTCTGCGGGGATATTGCCCTCAAGCGCCTTCTCGAGGAAATCCAGCTTGTTCTGCGCCTGCTCCATACCCTCAAAGAGGGCGATGTACTTTGCAACAGACTCCTCTGCAAAGCCGTTCTCCAGAAGCTCCGCCTTCACGCCGCCCTTGCCGATCTTGTCCATCTTGTCGAGGGTGATGCAGACCTCGTCGAAGCGCTCGCCCGGGAAACCGGAGTAGTCAGACATGGCGCGCAGGATTCTGCGCTCGTTGATGCGGATCTGGAAGCCGGAAAAGCCAAGCCTGCCCAGCGTTGTCGTGGTTGCGAGGATCAGCTCAATCTCCGCAAGATTTGTGGGTTCCCCGATGATGTCGATGTCGCACTGCATGAACTGGCGGTACCGGCCTTTCTGCGGGCGGTCGGCGCGCCAGACATTGCCCATCTGCAGGGCCTTAAAGGGCATCTGCAGCTCGTTCTGGTGCTTGGAGAAGTACCGAACAAGCGGGACGGTCAGATCGTAGCGAAGGCCCTCGTCCGTCAGATCCGCCTCGCTCTTTGCCTCGTCGAGGCGGAGCTTTTCCCCGCGCTTTAGGATGCGGAAGATCAGCTTCTCGTTGTCCCCGCCGCTCTTGGAAGTCAGGTTCTGGATGGACTCCACGCAGGGGGTCTCGATGCTCTGGAATCCAAAGGAGGCGTAGGTCTTCTTGATGACGGAGATGCAGTAGTCTCGGATTTCCATCTCCTCCGGCATGATGTCCTTCATCCCGGTGACCGGTTTTGTAATTAATGCCATGGTTTCTTATACCCTTCCTGATGTACGTGATCTCGTTTCACACAGCTATTAAGGATACAATGATTTTCGCGTGTTGTGAAGCCTCACTCGGCGAAAGTCGCGTGCTTTTCTGCCGGAGAGACAGGATGCTGCCTTTCTCTTATGACACCAGTGGCTGTTTCTGCCCCCTCAGCAGATCCTGGGAAGGCCCTCGCCGTAGAGGGGTCCGAGGATCCGTTTTCCGCCAACGGCGGTCTCAAGAATCACGGAGGGGGCAGGTCCCTCCGCCTTTTCCACGTGCCCGATCACCGCAGCATCTTTTCCGTAGCGGGCACCTCTTATCAGGGACAGTGCCCGGTCCGCATCCTCCCTGCCGACCATGCAGACCATCTTTCCCTCATTCCCCATGAGGTCTTCCCTGTGCTTTCTGCAAACTCGTTTAGCACCGTGGCAAGGCCG
This sequence comes from uncultured Lachnospiraceae bacterium, assembly GCA_900318875.1. Taxonomy (GTDB): domain Bacteria; phylum Bacillota; class Clostridia; order Lachnospirales; family Lachnospiraceae; genus CAG-791. The sequence continues at coordinate 29,931 of ONMH01000059.1, forward strand.
CCCCTTGTCACATCCCGCATCTCGTGGATGCGGATGCCGCTTCTTTCCAGGGCCTCCACCATCTCCGACAGCGGCGCACTGTCGCTTGTGATGTCGTTCTCGATCTGCATCCTCTTTCCAAGGAGCGCCGCGTGGTGGTCTCCCAGGTTCCCGGAGAGGAGGATCACATCCCCCTCCTTGACGAGATCCGCAGACACCGGGCGGTGCGTTTCATCAAAGATGCCGCACCCTGCGGTGTTGATGAGGATCTCCGGCTCCTCCCCGGAGCGGTTTTCGATCACCTTGGTGTCTCCTGCAACGACGGCAACGCCAGCCTCCTTTGCGGTCTCTGCCATGGCGCGGACGCAGGATTCCAATACCGTAAGAGGAAGGCCCTCCTCGAGGATCCACCCCGCAGTGAGGTACAGCGGCCTTGCCCCGCTCATCAAAACGTCATTGACCGTCCCGCAGACGGAGAGCCTTCCGATGTTCCCGCCGGGGAACTCGATCGGCGTCACAACGAAGGAGTCCGTTGTCAGGGCAAGCTCCGCCCCGCCGGGAACCCTCGTTGCATCCTCCATCTGGGAGAGGTATTTGTTGCCAAGGTACTTTGCAAACAGGCGCTCAATCAGGTGCTGCGTCGAGACGCCGCCTGCGCCGTCCGCCATTGTCACTCTGTCCATCAAAATGGCACTCCTTCCTGAAAGTGGTTGAAGCAGCTCCCCTCCTGGGACACCATGCAGGCACCCTGGGGATTGTCCGGGGTGCAGGTCCTGCCAAAGAGCGGGCACTCCCTGGAGGAGATCCGCCCCATCAGGACATCCGCGCAGCGGCAGCCGTCGGAAACATGATCCTGCATAAGGCCCTCCGACCCCGCATCAAAGTCCGCATAGGCGGGCCGAAGGCCAAGGCCCGTTCCCGGGACCGTGCCAAAGCCGCCTTGCCGCAGGATTCCCGTCCCTTGTGACCGCCTGGGGATAGAAGTTTCGGACAATGCCCCTTCCCTGCTCCCGCACAAGACCGTAGATCGCAGCAAGGAGGAGGTCTGCGGAAAACCCCGCCACAATGAACGGGAGCTGAAACTGTTCTGCGATCTTCTCATAGTCCCGGTACCCGGCTGCGGCGCAGACGTGTCCCGGAGCAAGAAATCCCGTCACTTTCTTATCCGATGCAGCCTTTTCATTCTCCCTGCACAGCCACGTGACAATGCCCGGCATCGTCTTGAGGCTTGTCAGGACAAGGTCGACATAGACAGGGACCGTCGTCTCAAAGCCGACGGCGGCAAAGATGTGGAAGGTATCCGGATTCTTCTCCGCAAAGGAGAGGATATCCGACGGTGCATAGACCATCCGGACCCTGGCGCCGAGGGACTTTGCCTCGGAGAGGGAATACCGGCTTCCCCGGACCCGCAGAAGGTCCCCAAAGGCATAGACTGTGTTGGAAGGGTCCATGGCAAGCGCGACAAGCCGGTCGATGTAGTCCGTGACCGTCACGCAGACCGGGCACCCGGGTCCCGAGATCAGGTGGATCTTTGGAGAGAGGAGGCTTGGGATCCCGCTCTTTACGATCTGGGCGGTGTGGGTGCCGCAGACCTCCATGATCCGCACCTCGGGGCCGTCATAGGTTTTCAGAAAGTTCAGGATCCCGTCACGTCGCGTCATACGGCGTTCCGTCCTTTCCCAGGCGCTTCAGATCCTCCTCATAGGGCTTTTCCTGGTTCTCGATCCTGGCGATGTCGTTGAAGATCTCCTCCATCGCCGCCGCATCCTCTTCCTTTAAGACCTGCAGCACGCATCCCGCGTGGATCAGGACGTGGTCCCCCTCCTTCACCGGGATGAATCCGGTTCTTGCGTCCACTCTCGTTCCGCCAAGGCAACACACATGTTTTTCACCTCCAAAAAGAAAAGCGGGGCATCGCTGCCCCGCGCTGCGCTTCTCACGTTCCCGCAGGTGTCTGTGCGGGAGCTTTTGCCGCTGCAGCTTTCTCGGCTGCTGCCTTTTTTGCCGCCGCGATCTTCTCTGCCATCAGGCGCTGCTTCTCCTTCTCCTTGGCAATCTTCTCCTCGGAGTAGCGGTTTACGATCTTTGTCTTCTCCGCGCCGGGCTCCGTGAAGGAATTCCCGTGAAGGAATTCACCATGGAGAGGCACTTGACCGGGCAGACCTCCACACACTTCGAGCACTGCACACAGGAGAACGGATGGATCTCCCAGGTAAAGTCCGCCTTGCTGACCTTGATGGCGCCGGAGGGACAGTTTCTCTGGCAGTTCCCGCACAGGATGCACTTCTCAATGTCGTTCTCGATGTGTCCGCGGTAACGGTCCGTGTACTCCCGCTCCCCTGCGGGGAACGACTCCGTCGCAGGCTTTGAGAACAGGTTCTTCAATGCCATGCCGACATAGGGTAAAAATGCCATCGCAACCTCCTTACCGCTCTGTGCAGCTGATGCAGGGATCAATCGTCAGGATCATCATGGCGACATCTGCCAGCTCCGCGCCCTTGATCGTCTCGATGAGCCCCGGGATGTTCGCATAGGTGGGCGTGCGGTTCCGGTACCTTGTCAGGAATCTCGTTCCGTTTGCCTTGACGTAGTAGAGCGCCTCGCCGCGGGGCTGCTCGATGCGGACCATGTACTCGCCGTTGGGATTGCCCTTGACCTTCACGTCGATGTCGCCGCCCGGCATCTTCGCGATGCACTGGCGCACGAGATCCATCGACTGGTAGAGCTCCTCGATGCGGACGACGCAGCGCGCATAGCAGTCGCCGTCATAGGACACGATGGGCTCAAATTTCAGTTCTCCGTATGCCTCGTATCCGAGCATGCGGCAGTCGCGCTTGACGCCGGAAGCGCGGAGGAACGGACCGCAGCAGCCAAGCTCCTCTGCCCTGCCGGGGGTCAGGACGCCGACACCCTTCATACGGGAGAGGACATCCGGGTCTCCGAGGAAAGTATCCGTGACGACGCGGCACTCCTTCTCCAGATCGTCAATCGTGTGCAGGATCTGCTCGAGCATCTCGGGCGTCACATCCTTGCGAAGGCCGCCGACCTTGTTGACGCTGAAGATGACTCTTCCGCCGGTTGTGAGCTCCAGCATGTCCAGGACCTTCTCGCGAAGGCGCCAGCACTCCATGAACAGGGACTCAAAGCCGAAGGCATCCGCCTGCAGGCCAAGCCACATCAGGTGGTTGTGCATTCTCGCAAGCTCTGCCCACATGGTGCGCAGGAACTTTGCCCTGGGCGGGATGTCCAGGTTCATGATCTTCTCGATCGCCTCCACATAACCCATGCCGTGGCCGAAGGAGCAGATGCCGCAGGTGCGCTCTGCGATCAGGACGAACTGCTCATAGTCCCGCTTCTCAACGAGCTTCTCCAGTCCCCTGTGGACAAAGCCGATGGACGGGAGGGCGTAGACCACCTTCTCGTCCTTCAGCACCAGGTCCAGATGGATGGGCTCCGGCAGCACCGGGTGCTGCGGGCCGAAGGGGACCACACTGATTTTCTTTGCGTTATTGTTGACTGCCATATCAAATCTTTCCTGCCTTATGCAAACGGATACTGGACGCCGGTGCGGAAGAGCTTGCCGCCGAAGTCGTAATTGAGCATATCGATATGGATCCCATAGAGATCGTGGATCTCGTTCTCATACAGGTAGGCGATCTCATAGACGCTCGTGATCGAGGAGACCGCCTCTCCCTTTTTCAGATGAATTCTCAGGTTCTTCCACTGATATCCCTTTCCGAAGGTATAGAGAATCTCATACTGCTCCTCTCCCACCTTGGTCGCGCAGATCTGAATCAGGCGCCAGTTGTCGAAGCTGATCCTCGTCACCTCATCGAGCAGGGTTTCCTTTTCAATCTCCTTGATGTCCATGAGGGGCTCTTTCTCCTCCCCCTCCTTTGTGTTCTTTTCCTGTTCCGACATCCTAATCCTCCTGCTTTTCCTGGGAACCCGGCCGCACGATTGTATTCGTCCAGGCCTGCTCGTCCGGGGCAAGGCCCTGCTCCATGCGCTCGCGCTTTTTGTCGAGGATCGCGAGGGCCTTTACGACGCCGTCGATGATGGACTCGGGGCGGGCAGCACAGCCCGGCACGTACACATCCACCGGGATCACCTTGTCGACCCCGCCGAGGATGTTGTAGCAGTCCTTGAACACACCGCCATCGCAGGCGCAGATGCCGACAGCCACAACCACCTTGGGATCGGGCATCTGGGCGTAGAGCTGCTGCACCACGTCCCGGTTCTGGTAGTTCACGCCGCCGGTGATGAGGAAGACATCCGCGTGTTTGGGGTCTCCGGTGTTGATGATGCCAAAGCGCTCCAGATCATACCGGGGCGTCGTGGAGGCCAGCACTTCGATGTCGCAGCCGTTGCAGCTGGATCCGTCGTAGTGCAGGATCCAGGGCGATTTCGAGATCTTCATATCCTATCCTTTCCAGCTCCCTTAAAACATCTTCAGGAGCGTCAGAAGCAAGAGGTTGCCGCCCGCAAAGACGAGGGTGGTCGCCCAGCACACCGACAGCATTCTCTCCCACCGCACACGGGGGAAGGTGTTGTCGACCAGGGTCATGAGAAACATGACCACACAGCCCATCACAATGCCGAGGATGATCGAGGCGGGATTGCTTGAGACGAAGTAGAGTGCCACGTAGGAGAACATCAGGAAGTACTCATACCACTCCGAGAGCTCAATGATGCCCATAAGGCTCCCTGTGATGTCCGTCGTGACGCCCTTTACCATCTCCTGGTGGGCGTGGTGGCTTGTCGAGACATCAAAAGGGGACTTCCGAAGCTCCACAATCAGGATCACCAGAAAGCCGAGGAAAAAGCCGGGCACATGAAGGATGGCAGGCGTCTTCTGGGAGATGATGTCCGTCACCATGAAACTCCCCGAGGAGAGGTAGAACCCGATGGCGATCATGAGGAGCATCGGCTCCGTGCAGGCCATCTGCATCAGCTCTCTCTGGGCGGACATGTTGGAGTAGGGGGCACTTGCGGAGAAGGCCGCCATGCACAAAAACATCTCCGAGAGCGTCAGGGAGAAGATCGAGAGCAGGATGTCCTGCCCCGCGTAGAGGATCCAGCCGGAGAGGATGATGAAGATCAGGTGTCCCGCGACGAGGAAGGTCTGCAGCCCGTTGATGATGTAGGACTTCTTCTTCATGAACTTTACGTAGTCCGCAAAGGGCTGCAGAAGGGGCGGTCCCTGGCGTCTCTGCATTCTCGCGGAGAAGACCCGGTCGATGCCGGAGAGGAGCCCGCCGCAGAGGGGCCCCAGAATGACGAAGATAAACCCGAGTAAGTACAGCATCAGAGCGCACCTCCAATGATAATCAGCATCATCGTGACGAGGATGCCGGCGGAGATCAGAAGACAGGGCTTCATGATCTTGAGCTCGCCGATGAGATCGGTCATGTACCAGTTGGCCATGTAGACGCTCTGGGGATCGCCGTAGGAGTTCTGGAAGTGGCGGTCATCCCCGGAGTTGATGCCCGACATGTAGGAGCGGGTGTTCTGGTCCGTGAGGCCGACACGCTTCTTGGAGGTCAGCACGGCGGAGATCGGAAGGAGCGCGATCAAAACGAACATCAGGATCATGATGATCATATCCGACTGTCCGATGACGGGCGGCACCTCCTCATTGAAGAGCTGGTTCAGAACGGGCTGGATCAGGCCTTTGGAGATCAGAGGGAATAAAAAGCACATGGCAACCACAAGGCCTGCCAGGGGATAGATGGACTCCCACTCGCCGGTGTGTGTTGTATCCTTGATGGCCTGGGAGCCGTGGATCACGGCGAGGAGCTTTCCAAGCCACTTTGCCCAGTAGAACGTGGTGCTGGCAGCGCCAAAGACCAGGAACAGCACCAGCCACACGGAGGCGGAGTCGATGTAGGAGCGGAGGGCTGCCCACTTTGCAACCAGCATGCCGAACGGTGCCAGGAACATGCCGCAGATACCGATGATCATCACCATGGCAAGGCGGGGGAGCTTCACGATGAGGCCGTGCATGTCCTCGATGTTGCGGGAGCCGGTGACGTTCTCAACCGCACCGACGCACAGGAACATCAACGACTTGGAGACTGCGTGGAACAGGATCAGCATCGTGCCGGCCCAGACGGACTCCGGCATGCCGACGCCTGCGCAGGCGACGATAAGACCCAGGTTCGAGACCGTGGAGTGGGCAAGGACACGCTTGCCGTCCGAGGTTGCAATCGCCATGAGAGACGCGGCAAAGAACGTAAAGCCGCCGATGAGCGTCACCATGACGCCCGCTGTCGTGCGGGAAAGGAGCGGTGCAATGCGGATTAAGAGGTACACGCCCGCCTTGACCATCGTTGCCGAGTGAAGTAGTGCTGAGGTCGGAGTCGGTGCCACCATGGCGCCGAGGAGCCAGAGGTTGAACGGCATCTGGGCACTCTTTGTCATCGCCGCAAAGGCAAGGAGGGAAACCACAATCATGACACCCGGGACCGCAGTTTTGTCGACCTTTAAGAGCTCTGTCAGCGTGAAGACATCGAGCTTCAGCTCGCTGTAGAGGATTGCCGCAGCAAAGCCGACGCCGCCAAGGAGGTTCATCCACAGGGCGGTGAAGGAGTTGTGGATGGACTCCTTCTCGTAGTTGTAGCCGATGAGGAGGAACGAGCAGACGGAAGTGATCTCCCAGAAGAAGTACATCCAGTCCATGCAGTCGCTCATGAGAAGCCCAAACATGGCTCCCAGGAACACGAACAGCATCGCAAGGAACCAGTTGGACCGGTCCTTATATTTCGTGTGATGGTGATGGTAGTCCTTGATGTAGCCGATCGCGTACACCGCGATGAGACCGCCGACGATGCCGACGACCAGGATCATCAGGACCGTCAGGTTGTCAATCTTCATGTGGGGTGCATTGCTCTCTCCCGCAGCGCCGGAGAAAGTCAGCCACAGGATGGGGAGGGTTCCGCAGGCGGAGAGAATCGCCGTGTAGATCTTCCGGTAGCGGATGGAATAGTAAAAGACGAGAATCATCAGGAAGGCCTCGCCGCAGGCCATGACAAGGTCCGGGATCCTGGTGTGCTCCGCAAAGGTATAGGGTGTTCCCCTGCCCAGAATCAGAGCAGCCATGGCGATGGCAGCAATCATCAGAAGGATTGCGGAGCCCTTCACGATCACCTTTCTCGCCTGGTAGACCCGCTCTCCGTTGCCCATAAGGTAGAGGACGAGGGCAACCACGAAGGGGAAGAATATCAGAAACAGCGCCAGAGAATATTCCAAGAGGACCTCCTTGTCTGCCGTCATCTCTTCCCGGTCGGGCGGGCGGCAG
>ONMH01000005.1 GCA_900318875.1 uncultured Lachnospiraceae bacterium
GTCTATCCCGTGAGCTGGATTATCACGGGCACGGCGGTCATCACCGCCTATCTCATCCTGCGGAAGCGGGAGTTTGCAAAACTGGAAACAGCAGAAGAGGGATAACAAAAAGAAGGGAAATCCATGAGAACAGCACTTTTTATCGGGGGCACAGGAACCATCAGCGCGGCCATCGTCCGGCGGCTCGAAGAGAGCGGGGACTGGGAGATCTGGCTCTTAAACCGCGGGAACCGGAAGCTCGGCTTCGGCGAGAGGGTCCACAGCATCCAGGCGGATATGGGGGATGAGGCGGACGTCCGGGAGAAGCTCCGGGACCTGTCCTTTGACTGCGTCTGTGAGTTCATCGGATTCACAAAGGAGCAGGCAGAGCGGGATATCCGGCTCTTCTCCGGAAAGACCAGGCAGTACCTGTTCACGAGCTCCGCATCCGATCCCTACTGGGAGTACTCCCGGAATAAGATCGCCTGTGAGGAGGTTCTGATGCGGGCATACAGGGAGCAGGGGTTCCCGGTCACGATCGTCCGCCCGAGCCACACGTATGACGAGCGCCACATCCCGGTCGCGATCCACGGCGCAAAGGGCTCCTGGCAGGTCATCCGGCGGATGCTTGCGGGAAAGCAGGTCCTCATTCCGGGCGATGGGACATCGCTCTGGACCGTCACCTTCAACACGGACTTTGCGATCGGCTACACGGGCCTCATGGGCAATCCCCACGCCATCGGAGAGGCCTTCCAGATCACCGGGGACGAGTCCCTGACCTGGAACCAGATCCATGAGACCATTGCAGAGGCCTTTGGCGTCACCCTCCGCCCCTGCCACGTCTCCTCGGACTTTCTTGCTGCCGTCGGGAAAAAGTATGACCTTCGCGGGAGCCTTCTTGGCGACAAGGCGGTGACGGTCCTCTTTGACAACACGAAGCTCAAACGCCTCGTCCCGGAGATGGAAACCCACATCCGGTTTGACCAGGGCGTGCGCATTGCCAGGGACTATCTCACCGCCCACCCGGAGCTCCAGGTGGAGGACCCGGAGTTCGATGCCTTCTGCGATGCCGTCGTCCAGGCAAGAGCGTATGCGCAGGAAGAGGTGCTCTCGAAACTCTGAGGAGGAGACAGAGGTTCCCGGAGAAGAGAGACCACAGACCCGGAAGGTAAGAGGCGGAAAATGCAGCGTTGAAAAGACAGCGCCAGAACCGCAGGGAGAAATGCAAACAGTCCCCCGCTCCCAAAGGAGCGGGGGACTGTTTTTGTCCATAGGACGCTTCCGGGAATCCCATTTCCCTTCTGCTTAAATCCACCCAAAACCGGTGATGACAGTCCGAAATCAGAAACGGAGCTGTTTGTGCATCAGGTAACACCACATTTTTCGGAAATAAAATCCACGATTTGATATTTGCCGATCGGCAATTTCCGGATTGCGTGTCTTATGTTCCCGAAGCACTGTCACGGTTGCGCTCTCTGACATTCTGGCATAGACAATACCCGTTTTGGCGGAAATTTACGTCTGAAATGCCCGAAATCACGGCACTGCTGTACTCCCCGGCCGGGAAGAATCGTGATAGGATCATCCATCAATGGCGAAAGGAGCCGGACATGGTGTGGAAGAGCATCTCTCCGAAGAGGACCGGGAGGAAGATCCTGAAGTACACCGCAGAGGCGGGGATGACCCCGCAGGAGGTGGCAGCAGCCCTCGGCCTCTCCGGGTCGGCGATAGTCTACAAGTGGATCGAGGGGCGGTGCCTTCCCTCCCTGGAGAACCTCTGCGGTCTCTCCGTGCTCTTTGGTAGCACAGATTCAGGAGGATGCCGAACGACGTGGCAAGGGGCGCTGCAAGGCCGATCCAAAGGAGCGAGGCATTTTGCTGGATGCTCATGAACCAGGCAAACGGAAGGCGCACGAGCAGCGTCTGGGCCATGCTCTGCAGCATGACAAACAGCGATCTCTCATGCCCGTTGAAGTAGCCCATGAAGCTGAAGAGAAACGGCGTGACGAGGGTCTCTCCGGCAAAGCCCCGAAGGTAATCCCAGGCATCGGCGATGACATCCGCGTCCGTGGAGAAGAGCCCCGCAGCGAGATACCCCTTTGTCTGGATCAGGGCGAAGATCACAACGCCGACGCAGAAGGCAAAGGCCATGCCAAAGCCCATCGCCTGCCTGGCGCGCCTCTCCTTTCCGGCGCCCACGTTCTGGGAGATGAAGGAGCTCATGGACTGCATCAGGGAGGAGGGCACCAGCATGATAAACGAGATCAGCTTGCTGGCAACGCCGTAGCCGGAGGAGGCGGTGAGGCCGAGCCGGTTGATGAAGGCGCAGAGGCAGACAAAGGAGATCTGGGTCAGGAACTCCTGCAGGGCAAGGGGCGCACCGACCTGCAGGATGTGTCCCGCCTCCGTTCCGAGGCGGATGTCGGACTTCTTCATCGTAAACGGCATGGCCTTCTTTGCCATGATGACAAGGGAGAGGATCACGGAGACCGCCTGAGCAGCGACCGTTGCGATCGCGGCACCGGCAACGTTCATGTGGAAGCCGGCGACAAGGAGCAGGTCTCCGAAGACGTTGATGATGCAGGCGATGGCGACAAACAGGAGCGGGGTCTTCGAGTCGCCGAGGCCGCGGAAGATGGCGGCGATCACGTTGTAGGCGACGATGAAGAAGATGCCGGCGCCGCAGATGCGGATATAGGAGACGGTGAGGTCCAGCGCCTCCGCGGGAGACTGCATGATCACCGCAATCGGCCGGGCAAAGCCAACCATCACGGCGCACAGGAACAAGGAGAGGATCAGGAACAGGCAGATCGTCGCACCGAGGAGGGGCCCGATCTTCTCGTTTCGCTTCTCCCCGAGATACCGGCCGATCAGGATCGTGACGGCCATCGCAAAGCCGGTCACGGTGAAGGTCACGACGTTCAGGACATTGCTCCCTGTGGAGACGCCGGAGAGGCCGGCCGTTGTTCCAAAGCGCCCGACGACGAGCAGGTCCACCGCGCCGTACATCGCCTGAAGGACAAGGGAGCCGAAGATCGGGAGCATGAACCGAAGCATCTTCTTCGGGATGCTCCCGGTTGTAAAGTCATTTGCGTCATTTCCTGCCTTTGTGAGGGCCTGCTGTCTGTTCATTGGTCTGTACTCCTTTCCCCCGTAAGCGCAATGGGGTTTCCCCGCATTCTTTCCATCACCTGTGAAATCGTTTGAATCGTCACCTCTGCCTCCTCCTCCGGGATGTCGGAGAGGAGAGCGGAGAGCTTTTCGTGGTACTCTTCGACATAGATCTGAAACCAGGTCTGTCCGAGCGGCGTCAGGGCAAGCGCACGGATCCCTTTTTCTCCCCGATCTGGGCAATCGCATCGATCACGTGGACGTACTGGCTGGTCATGCCCGAAGGAAGCGGCGGCATCAGGGCGGGAACGCCCGCCGCCTCATGAAAGGCATCCATCAGCCGTCTTGTCAGCATGGAATTCATTGCAGCCTCCCCTAAAAGTGAACATTGGTAATTAACATTGGTAAGCATATAGCATGATACCGCGTTTTCGGGAGAATGCAAGGAAAACTTTCGTCCCATGAAAAAAGCGCTGCACCGGACCCTCCGCGGGTTCTGGCACAGCGCGCTCCTGTCTTTTCTCAGTTATCAAACAGGCTGTCCGCATAGCGGACGGTCTCCATGGCGTCCTTTGCGTAGCAGTCTGCGCCGATCGCATCGGCGTACTCCTGCGTCATGACGGCGCCGCCGACCACGATCTTCGTGTCCGGCTTTTTTTCATGCAGGAGTTTTATCGTGGCCTCCATGTTTACGACGGTGGTGGTCATCAGGGCAGAGAGCCCGACGAGCGGGACATTCTCCCGAAGGGCGGTGTCCGTGATGACCTTCGGGTCCACATCCCGCCCCAGGTCGATCACGTCGTACCCGTAGTTCTCCATCATGACCTTCACGATGTTCTTTCCGATGTCGTGGATGTCGCCCTTGACCGTGGCGAGGATCACCTTTGCCTTGATCTTCTGGGGTGTGCCCTTCATGGCCTCCCGGATCACCGCAAAAGCGGCCTTGGCAGCATCGGCGCTCATGAGGAGCTGGGGCAGGAAGAGCGTCTTCTTCTCAAAGCCCTGGCCCACGACGTCGAGGGCGGGGATCAGGTCCTCGTTGATGATGGCAAGGCCATCCCTCGTCTGCAATTCCTTTTCTGCCGCAGCCGCGGCAGCTTCCTTCACACCGCGGATCACGCTCTCCTTCAGGGAGAGGTCCTTTGCGGCGGGGTTTGAGGAAGAGCCCTCCTTTGCCGTGCCGGGGGCAGCAGTCTGCGTGCTGCCAGGCTTGTAGTCTCTATAACGGTCGATGAAGGCCGCGCAGTTCTCATCCATGGACAGAAGGGCGCAGGAGGCGTAGTAGGCGCGCATCATCGCTTCGTTCCCGGGGTTGATGATCGCACAGGAGAGGCCGCTCTCGATCGCCATCGTGAGGAAGTTCGCATTGATGAGCTCCCTGGCGGGAAGGCCGAAGGAAATGTTGGAGACGCCGAGGATCGAGTGCCCGTGGAAGAGATCCCGGACGCCCCGCAGCGTTCCGAGGGTTGCAAGGGCCCCTTTGGGATCGGAGCTGATCGTCATCGCAAGGCCGTCGATCACGATGTCCTTTCTGGGAATGCCCCAGGAATCCGCCGCCTCGTAGATCTTTTTGGCAACAGCCAGCCTTCCCTCTGCGGTCTCCGGGATGCCGCCCTCGTCCAGGCAGAGCCCCACGAGAACGCCGCCGTACTTCTTCACGAGCGGGAAGACCATGTCCATTGACTCCTTCTTTCCGTTGACGGAGTTGATCATCGGCTTTCCGTTGTAGCAGCGCATCGCCCGCTCCAGGGCCTCCTTGTTTGTGGTGTCGATCTGCAGCGGAAGTCCCGTGACGCCCTGCAGGCGTTTCACCACGGTCTCCATCATGGACGGCTCGTCGATCTCCGGAAGGCCCACGTTGACGTCCAGGATGTGGGCGCCCTGGTCCTCCTCCTTGAGGCCCTCCTGCAGGATGTAGCTGATGTCGCCGTTCCGGAGGGCTTCCTTGAACTTCTTCTTGCCGGTGGGATTGATCCTCTCACCGATGATGACGGGCTTCTCCCCGATCTCCACGGCCTGGGAGAAGGAGGTGACAACCGTCTTCTCCTTTTTCGTCTGCTCCCGGAAGGGCTTTTGGCGGATCGCAGCGATCATCTCCCGGATAAAGTCCGGCGTCGTTCCGCAGCAGCCGCCTGCGGCCTGGATGCCAAGGTCTGCGATCTCGGACATGCAGGAGGCAAACTCCTTTGGCGTCACGTCATAGACCGTCTTTCCGTCCTCGGTCCTCGGAAGGCCTGCGTTGGGATTGACGATGACGGGGACGGAAGCCGCAGCGACAAGGCGCTTTACGATGGGCAGCATCTCTCTCGGCCCCAGGGAGCAGTTGACGCCGACGGCGTCGACGCGAAGGCCCTCCATGCAGGCGACCACCGCCTCGACAGAGGCGCCGGTCAGGAGCTTTCCGCTCTGGTCGTAGGTTGTCGTGATGCAGACGGGGAGGGAGCAGTGCTCCTTTGCGCCGAGGACGGCGGCCTTTGCCTCGTAGAGGTCGTTCATCGTCTCGATGAGGACAAGGTCCGCCCCGGCCTTCTCTCCGATCTCTGCCACCTGTCCGAACAGGGAGACCGCCTTCTCAAAGGGGAGGTCTCCGAGGGGCTCGAGGAGCTTTCCCGTGGGGCCGATGTCGATGGTGATGTACGCATCCTCCCTGCCGCAGTCCGCCCGGGCCTTCTTTGCGATCTCTATGGCAGAGGTGATGCAGGCCTCAAGATACCCGGGATCCGGATACTTTAAGAGGTTTGCGCCGAAGGTGTTGGCGTTTATGATGTCCGATCCTGCCTTCAGATACCCGCAGTACAGGTCGTAGACGTCATCTTTCCTGGTCAGGTTCCAGGTCTCGGGGAGCTCTCCTCCCTTGAGGCCCTTTGCCTGCAGGACGGTGCCGGTCGCACCGTCGCAGAAGAGCCACGCATGGCCGAGTCGTTCTAAGAATGGTTTGCGCAAGATTCACCTCCTGAAGGAACAGGTGGAAGCATGGTCACAGGTTTCGCAGCCCTGCAGGATGCAGGGCGTATCGGTCTCAGAGAGGCCGATGATGGCGGTCACAGACTTCGACGGCATCATGAGGAGGGTATCCGTCAGGTGGATGCCGCAGTGCTTTGCCATCTGCAGGATCTTCTCAAAGTCCCGCTGATGGGTGAGGGCAAAGTCCCCGTACCCCGGGGAGAACCGGGGCCTTGCGTGGAGGCCCTTCTCCTTTGCCTCTTTGATGATCTCCTGGTTGACAACGTCGCACCAGGCCTCGATCAGGGCGGCGCCGGCCGCCTGGTAGATCGCGGCATCCGCCATCGAGGTGAGCTCTGCCCTTGCGATCAGCCGGTCGCACCCGATGCCGATCGTCGCGGCAAAGAGGCAGCAGGCATGGCACCCCCGCATGTTCTTGTACAGGTTTTTCGAGTGGATTTCCATCTCCCCGGCGACAAGGACGTTCTCCTCAGGGCTTTCCAGGGGGAGAACAACGTGGGTCTCCGAGAGGACGGATGCCTTCTGAAGGTTGGAAAGACAAAGGGAGATCTTTTCCGCAACCTCCGGGGTCGGGGCAGTGCCCCGGTACCCGAGATAGCGGCAGATCTCCCGGAATTCCACGGATAATTCCGCTGCGTTCATGATTCGGCTCACCCGATGATCGACGAGAGGGCATTCATGATGCCCGCCGCCACATCCGGCTTGTTCATGGAGTACACGTGGATGTGGGTGACGCCGTTGGAGATGAGGTCAATGATCTGCTCCGAGGCGTAGATGACGCCCGCCTGCTTCATCTTGGAGGGATCGTCGCCGAAGCGGTCCACCATCATCCGGAACCTCCCGGGGATCGTGGCGCCGGAGAGGGACACGGACCTTGCCACCTGCTTTTTGTTCGTGATCGGCATGATGCCGGCGAGGATCGGGACCGTGATGCCGGCCTCCCTCGCGCGGTAAAGGAAGTTGTAGAGGGTGTTGTTGTCAAAGAACATCTGGGTCGTCAGAAAGTCGCACCCGGCGTCCACCTTTTCCTTCAGGTGCTGCAGGTCCTCGGAGGGGCGCTCGCACTCCACATGCCCCTCGGGGTAGCAGGCGCCGCCGATGCAGAAGGAGTCGTCCTGGGAGCGGATGTCCCGGATGAGCTGGGAGGCGTGGTCGTAGTCGAAGATCGTCCTGCCCTCCTTCGGGATGTCGCCGCGAAGGGCCATGATGTTCTCAATCCCCTTCTCCCGGTAGGTCCTGATCATCTGCGCCACGTGCTCCCTGGTAGAGGAGACACAGGTCAGGTGGGCAAGGACCGGGGTGCCGGTGGTGTTCTGGATGTCCGCGGCAAGCTGCGCGGTGTTCCTGCTCGTGCCGCCGCCCGCGCCGTAGGTGACGCTCATAAAGGACGGGTGGAGCGCTGCGATCTTCGTCGCCGCCCCGCGCACGGATTCAAACTTGTCGTCTGTCTTTGGCGGGAACACCTCAAAGGAGATCGTCACGTCGTGTGTGTTCAGGATGTCAATTACCTTCATCTGCTGCCTCTTTCTTGAGTTTACTGGCTGCTGCTCTCTGTACTGCTTCCCGCCACCATCAGCGCGTCCGCGTTGTACTCGCTGTAGGTGCCGTTGATGACCTTGTAGACGAAGTGGTCCGCGATCTTCGTGCGGCCAGCTGCATTGATGTGGAAGTGGTCATCGGTCAGATACTCCGTGTAGTTGCTGTCGTTGATGGAACCGTAGTAGTTGTCCAGGAAGGAGACGCCGAGGTTTGCGCAGGTGTCATAGGCGTACTGCCAGTACTGGTTCAGCGTGCCGTTCCCCAGGTTCAGGGTTCTCGCATCGGAGTAGGTGCCGTCCCCGTTGTCGTGCTCTGCATAGGTCGGGGAGAGGAAGACGATGCTGATCCAGGGGTACTTGTCCCTGATGAGCTGCAGGGCATTGGCGAGGGAGCCCACGTAGCAGGTCAGGTCGTCCTCATTCTGGTCGTTGTACATCGCCATGCCGTTCTCGTAGTCCACGGCGTCATACATGATCGCGATGTAGTCCAGGGAGGAGAAGTCCGCAGACTTTAAGGCATCGATGGCGGCCTGGTACTGGGGGTCATCCGTGTGGAACGTGGCGACGGTCTCCAGGTTTGTGAAGTCCCCGATGGAGATGTCGTAGGCGACATAAAAGAGGTTGAACACGTCATCCATGTTTTCCTGGGTGTCGGTCTGATAGGTCGCGTTTCGGCAGGTCACCTGGGAGTTCGGGAAAGAGGCGTTGATGGTTGTCACGCCGGAGAGGGCAGAGATCTGTCCCGCAAGACCGCTCTCCCCCGTGTCATCCGAGAATGGCGCATCGCCAAGGCAGAGTACGGTTGTGACGCCGTCGTCCGTCTTGTCCGCGAGGACCTTGTCCGTCAGAAAGACGATGCTGTCGTTGACCTCCACGTTGTACATGGAGGAGGCCTCCGGGTCGATCTCGATGGCCTCCCCCTTGTTCCAGATGGAAAAGCGCACCACAGCGATCACCGCGATCAGCACGATGGCTGCGAGTACGATCAGGTGGACGTACCAGGGAAGGAGCGGCCTGTTTCCATCGTCGTCTTTCCTGCCGCCTCTTTTTCTGCGGCCCCTCCGGGAGGTTTTGGAGGCTGCCCCCCTCTGCGGCTGCCGGGCCGGAGACGGCTCCTCTTCGCCGAAGTAGTCGTCCGCACCAGCCTCGTCGTCGATATCCTCAAACGAGAGGTCGTCGCCACCCTCATCGGGGCTGCCGTTCTCGTCCCCGAAGTCCATGTATTCCAGCTCGTCGTCCTTTTTCATGCAGTTCCTCTGTGTTGATATCCGTATGAAATCTTGCTTCTTTGCAGCTTTCCTACCATCATACACCAGGGAGGGCGATTTTCAAAACACAAACAGGGACCCTGCCCGCAGCGCAGTCCGTCCCTTTCGCTATAATCGCAAAGTAAATGTGGGTTTATGGGCACTTGGAGGCGGAATCGGACTTGGAAGGGACATTTGAGGAAAGCTTCACAGAGGAACTCCCGGATCTTTCGGAAGAGGACGTGGAATTCACCCAGTACCTGCCGGAGACAGATGCGGCAGAGGACGGGGCTTCCCGGGATCCGCTTCAGGGCATCCTTCTTCCCGGGGAGGAAGAGGGGAAAAGGGAAAAAGAGGACAAAGAGGGAAAGGAGGAAAAAGAGCCC
The DNA here is from genome assembly GCA_900318875.1 of uncultured Lachnospiraceae bacterium. Taxonomy (GTDB): domain Bacteria; phylum Bacillota; class Clostridia; order Lachnospirales; family Lachnospiraceae; genus CAG-791. Next base: position 9,226 of record ONMH01000005.1, read on the forward strand.
GGCTTTCTCGATGATGAGGACGATGGCGACTTTCTCGATGCGGACAGCGTAGGGGAAGAGGAAGATCATGCGGCCGCACCCGAGAAAGAAGAGCAGGAGAGAAAGCCCGCAGAAGCCGGCTTTCTCGACGACGAGGACGACTTTCTCGATGAGGAGCCCTTCCCGGAGGATGCGCCGTTCCGGACGGCGGAGAAGACGCCTGCAGAGGACGATCCGGTCCTCCCGGACGGCATCGTGATCACGGAGGCCGGAGAAGAGGCAGAGAAGAAGGAAGCAGGGGAAGAGGAAGAAAAAAAAGAGGTAGAGAAAGAAGCGGCGGAAGCGGCAGAGCCTGTTCCCAGGGGAAGGAAGATTCTGGCGATCGCAGGCCTTGCGGCGGCAGCAGGCCTTGCCCTGTATGCGGGCAATACCGCCTCTTTGCAGAAGAGCAGGCAGGCATCCCTTCTTGCCTATGCCTCCATCGGAGAAGACCTTGCGGGGAGGAAGGCACCCGGCCTTACGGCGGCGCAGAACATCGCGGCAGAGGAAAAGGCGCAGAGCGAGAGAGAAGAGGCGGCAGCAGAGGAAGCGTCGGAGAAGAAAGCCCTCGAGGAGAGTGCCGGCACGGTCCCTGTCTCTTTGAGCATAAGCTCCATCTTAAAGGATCTGAAGATCAAGATCCGGGATGATACCACCGGCGCCCTGATCACCGGTGTTCCGTTTCAGGCAAGCGTCACCTTCCCGGACGGGACGACAGCAGTCTGGCACGATGACGACGAGGACGGCATCATCTACAGACAGGACCTTGCGGGCGGGACCTACAAGATCACCCTCTCCCCGCTCTATTCGGATGACGGGACCACCGCCCTTGCCGACAACACGGACTATCAGAACTACGGAAAGTATGCGCTCCCGGAGAGCCCGCAGACCGCGGATGTCGCGGAGGAGATCGCCTATGAGCAGGTCGATGTCTCCGACGAGATCAAGTCCGCCTCCGAGGTGAATGTCGCCAGGGAGGACACGGCCAGGAACAACACGAAGGTGGAGAGCACCGTAAAGGACACGGTGGAGTGGACGGAGTCCACCCAGACGGAAGTCGCCGTGACCGAGGATACGGCGGCAGAAGAAGCTGCAGATGCAGCCTCCTCGGAAGAAGCCGCTAAGGCAGCAGCGGATAAGGACCTTGCGGACAACTACGAGGAGGTCGCAAAGAGCGACGTCCCGGATCCCTTTGCGACGGCGAGGGCAGAGATCCCGGATCTTTTAACCGGAAGCTTTGCTCCTTCCCACGGTCCGGTACGTCCTCTTTGACACGAACAGCATCAGCGCCAGCGTCGGCGATGCGGACATGAAGATCGGCGTCACGGTCCGCTGGAGCGACGGGACGGAGAACCAGGACTGCACCTGGTCCTCGAGCGATACCGGCGTTGCGACGGTATCGGGAGGGACGGTGCACTTTGTGGGGGCGGGCACCTGCAAGATCACAGCGACGGCGGGGTCTCACTCCGAGGTCTGCACGGTGAATGTAAAGGAAAAGAGCGAGACTGCGGGAATCACGGTGCAGATCTCCGGGGATACCAGCGTCAGTGTCAACGGAACCCTTCCGCTCTCCGCCTCTGTGAGCCCCTCCTCGGATGCGTCCTATACCTGGAAGTCCAACAATACCTCCATCGCCTCCGTGGACGGAAACGGGCTGGTGACGGGCATCGCCCCCGGAAAGACCCAGATCCTGTGCACGGCAAAGACGGGAAGCGGCGAGGCGACGGGGAGCATCTCGATCGAGGTGAAGCTGGATGCGGACAAGCCCGTCTCCATCGCCCTGACACCCGCCTCCCTGTCCCTCAGGACGGGAAAGAGCGCAAAGATCACGGCAAAGGCGGAGAATGCCTCGGATTCCGGCGTCTCCTTCGCCTCCTCCGACACATCCATTGCCACGGTCGATGGGAATGGCACGGTGACGGCAAAGGCGGAAGGGTCCTGCACCATCACGGTGACGGCCACGGCGGACAGTTCCGTGACGGCAGAGGTTTCCGTCACGGTCTCCGGGAGCGTCACGGACAGCTCTCCGCTCCTTGATGCAGACGGAAACCAGCTCTATGTCAGGGACGGAAATACGATTCGGGAGGCGACGGCGGCGGACTATGCGGCCTATACGGTGTTCTACCGCAAAAAAGCAGCCGCTGCGGCTGCCGCGGCTGCTGCAGCCTCCTCGGAAAAGACGGCGGTCCGCTACACGGGCTGGCAGACGATCGGCGGCCTGACCTACTACTACGACAAGGACGGAAACAAGGTGACAGGGGACCAGGTCATCGGCGGTACCTCCTATCACTTCTCCTCGGACGGCGTGCTCGATGCCAGCAATACAAACCTCTGCATCGACGTCTCCACCTGGAACGGGACCATCAACTGGTCCCAGGCAAAGAGCTCCGGTGTCTCCTATGCGATCATCCGCTGCGGGTACCGGGGCTCCTCCAAAGGGGCCCTTGTGGAGGATCCCTCCTTCCGGACGAACATGGCCGGCGCCCAGGCAGCAGGCATCCGCACTGGCGTCTACTTCTTCAGCCAGGCGACGACCGAGGCGGAGGCCGTGGAGGAGGCCTCCATGGTGCTGGATCTCGTGTCGGGGTACAGCTTAAGCCTCCCGATCTTCCTGGATGTGGAGACGTCCGGCGGCCGGGGAGATGCGATCAGCGTGGGCATGCGCACGAAGTGCATCCAGGCGTTCTGCAGGACGATTACGAACGCGGGCTACAGCGCCGGCGTCTATGCGAATACGAATTGGCTGACGGAGAAGATCAACACGTCGCAGCTGACGTCCTACCACATCTGGATGGCGCAGTACGCGGCATCGCCGACCTATCAGTCGACGCGGTATGACATCTGGCAGTACACAAAGACCGGCAGGGTGTACGGCATCTCCGGGGACGTGGACATGAGCCGGGTGTACCGGAGCTATTGACGGCACAGTCCGGAGACGGGTATGGTATACTGATTGGACCATTATGGCATAGCCATTTAGACAGGAACGGGAATGAGTAAGACAGAAGACAGAAAAAAGCAAACAAAACGACGTGTGCTGCTGATTGTATGGGCCGCGGCCATCGTGCTGACGGCGGTTGTGATCGGCCACACCAATCCCCTGGAGGACCCGGATACGGCAAGGCTCAAGAAGATCTGCGCCTGCCTGCTCTTGACGCTGGTGGTGCTCCTTGTCACCTTCGGCTACAGCCGGCTGACCCAGCTTCCGGTGGAGCTCTGGAACAACAGGCGGCTGATTCTGCGCCTCTCCAAGAACGACTTCCGGAAGCGCTATGCAGGGTCCTATCTCGGCGTTGTCTGGAGCCTTGTGCCTCCTGTCGTGACTGTGCTCATGTACTACATCGTGTTTGACCGGATCTTCCGCTCCGGCAGGCAGCAGATCACCGGCACGATCAACGTGCCCTACGTTTTGTTTCTCACGGCGGGCCTCGTCCCCTGGTTTTTTTTCTCCGATGCGGTGACAGGCGGCATGACGAGCCTTCTGGAGTACAACTACCTCGTCAAGAAGGTCGTCTTCAAGGTCAGCATCCTGCCGATGATCAAGATCAACGCGGCGGTGATCACACACATCGGCTTTACCGTCATCCTGCTCATTATCAGCATGCTCTACGGGTACTTCCCCACGGTATACTGGCTGCAGCTGATCTACTACACGCTGTGTGAGTACCTGTTTGTCCTGGGCCTGTCCTATGCGACAAGCGCCATCGTGGTGTTCTTCCGGGATCTGCAGCAGATCGTCAGCATCTTCCTGCAGGTCGGCATGTGGGCGACGCCCATCCTCTGGAACGTCACGACGGTCAACGAGAACCTCCGTCCCTACTTCAAGCTGAACCCGATGGCATACATCGTGGAGGGCTACCGCAACTCCATCTACGGCGGGGAGTGGTTCTGGACCCATTTCTACTCCTCCACCTACTTCTGGATCGTGACGGTGCTCCTGTTTGTCATCGGCGCCATGATCTTCCGGAAGTTAAAGCCCCAGTTTGCGGATGTGATGTGACGGGAGAAGGCGGGACATATCTATGGAAGAGACAAGAATGGCTGCAATCCAGGTGGAGCACCTGGTCAAGAAGTACAAGCTCTACAAGAAGAACCGGGATCGGGTGGCGGACGCCTTCGGCTCAAAAAAGCACCGGTACACGGAAAAGCTCGCCCTGAACGACGTGTCCATGACCGTCTGGCAGGGAGAGACCGTGGGCATCATCGGGACAAACGGCTCCGGAAAGTCCACGATCCTGAAGATCATCACCGGGGTTCTGACCCCGACCTCCGGCACCGTCACCGTCAACGGGCGCATCTCGGCCCTCCTGGAGCTGGGCGCCGGCTTCAACATGGAGTACAACGGCATCGACAACATCTACCTCAACGGCACGATGATCGGCTTCTCCGAGGAGGAGATCAGGGAGAAGCTCCCCGCAATCCTGGACTTTGCGGACATCGGGGAGTACATCTATCAGCCGGTGAAGACCTACAGCTCCGGCATGTTCATGCGGCTCGCCTTTGCGGTCGCCATCAACATCGACCCGGAGATCCTGATCGTCGACGAGGCGCTGTCCGTCGGAGACGTGTTCTTCCAGGCAAAGTGCTACCGCAAGTTTGAGGAGTTCAAGAAGGCGGGAAAGACGGTCCTGTTCGTCTCCCACGACCTCTCGAGCATCAGCAAGTACTGCGACCGGGTCATGGTCCTGAACCAGGGCGTCAAGCTCGGTGAGGGCAGCCCCAAGGAGATGATCGACATCTACAAGCAGGTGCTGGTCGGGCAGTACGATGCGGATGAGAACACGGACCGGACGCAGAAGAACGCGGAGAAGTCGGAGACAAAGGTCCTGGACTACGGCTCCGGCAAGGCGAAGATCACGGAGTACGATGTCATCGACGACAAGGGCATCCGCAACTCCACGATCATGAAGGGCTCCGTCTGCACGATCCGGATGAAGGTGAAGTTCTTTGAGGACGTGAAGGCGCCGATCTTTGCGTTTACGATCAAGAACAAGTACGGGGTGGAGATCACCGGCACCAACACGATGTTTGAGAAGGCTTTCCTCGACTCTGTGAAGAAGGGGGACGTCAAGGAGATCACCTTCCGGCAGAGGGTCGACCTGCAGGGCGGGGAGTACCTGATCTCCCTGGGCTGCACCGGCTATGAGGGGGAGGACTTCACGGTCTACCACCGGCTCTACGACGTGATGGGACTGACCGTGGTATCGGACAAGAATTCCGTCGGCTACTACGACATGAACTCCGTCGTGACGGTGACGGACGCAACATAAGGCAGCAGGGAGGGAAGCAGGAATGAGCAGCACAGAGCAGATCGGCGGCGTTACGCTCGACCTCTCCCGGTATCCGGGGGAAGATTTCTACTGTGATGGCGACGTGGAGGATGAACTCCTCGCCATCGCAAGGGACAACGGCGAGGACGCCTTCCATCGGATCATCGAGGAGAAAAAGAGCTGGCCCATCCTGTACCACCTCTCTCCGATGCGGGAGAACATCGTCGGGTGGCTCCCCTTTGCCGGCACGGAGAACGTCCTGGAGATCGGGGCGGGGCCGGGCGCCATCACGGGGCTCCTCTCGAGGCGCTGCAGAAGCGTCACCTGCGTGGAGCTCTCGAAAAAGCGCTCCCTCATCAATGCGTATCGCCACAGGGACCGGGACAACATCCGGATCCTCGTCGGGAACTTCCAGGACATCGAGCCCACGCTCCCGGAAGAGTATGACTACATCTTTCTCATCGGCGTCCTCGAGTACGCGGGAAGCTATCTTCCCGGAGAGGATCCCTTTGCGAGGGAGCTGAAACTTCTGAAAAAGCACCTAAAGCCCGGAACCGGGCGGCTTGTGATCGCCATCGAGAACCGGCTCGGCATGAAGTACTTTGCGGGCTGCCGGGAGGACCACTCGGGCCGGTACTTTGACGGCATAGAAAGTTATGAGAACACGCCGAAGTCCCCGGCAGAGACGTTCTCAAAGCCCGCCCTCTCTGCCCTCCTTGCGCGGGCAGGCTTCCCGGAGGTGCAGTTCTACTATCCGTACCCGGACTACAAGTTCACGGATACGGTCTACTCGAAAAAGCGGCCGCCAAAGGCCTCGGAGCTCTCCCGGAACATCCGGAACTTTGACCGGGACCGCCTGCTTCTCTTTGACGAGAAAAAGGCCTATGCGGGGGTCCTCGACGACGGCCTCTATGACATCTTTGCAAACTCCTTTGCCGTGGTGACGGGGGCACCCCTTCCCGTCGCCTACTGCCGCTTCTCCGGGGAGAGGGCACAGGAGTACCGGATCCGGACAGAGATCACAGAGGATGGCAGCGGGGCAAGGCATGTTGTGAAGTATCCCCTCTGTGAGAAAGCGCGGGATCACGTCGCGAGGATGGCGGACTCATACCGGAAGCTCCGGGCAAGGTATGAGCAGGATTCCAGTCTTGTGATCGCCCCCTGCCAGCTGACAGAGGACGGCGGCGCTGCCTTTGCCTTCATCGAGGGAAAGACGCTCGAGGAGGTCCTCGAGGAGAAGCTCGATGCCGGGGACCGGGAGGGCTTCTGTGCCCTCCTTCGGGAATATCTCCGGCGGGTCGGCGCAAATCCACAGGTTCCCGCCTCTGACTACGACATGACCTTCCAGAACCTGATCCTCTCCGGAACCACCTGGACGGCGATCGACTACGAGTGGGAGGTGGACCATGCCATCCCAGCCTCTGACCTTCTCGGCAGATCCCTCGTCCTCTTCCTCCGGGAGGACCCCGCAAGGAAGGAGAAGCTCCGGGAGCTCCTCCCAGAGGAGGAGCTCCTGTCCCTGGCAGGCCTTACGAGGGAAAAGCTTGAGGCGCTCTCCCAGGAGGAGGATGCCTTCCAGGAGAATATCGCAGCGGGGAGCCTTCCCCCGGGAAGGGCGCTGAAGCTTCTCGGCGGGAAGGTGATCCGCCCCGCTGAGCTCCAGAGCGTGGAGGAGCTCGAAGAAGCAAGGCGCCGCCACGAAGAGGATGTGCGGGCACAGCGGGAGAGGGAACAGGCCCTTGTGCGCGTGAAAGTCTACTTTGACACCGGAAACGGCTATAATGAAAAGGAGACCTTCATGCCGGAGGCCTTCTATGAGCGGGAAGGGCTTGTTTCCTTTGCCGTAAGGGCAGGGCGGAACGTCAGGGCACTCCGCCTCGACCCCGCAAGCGTTCCCTGCGTTGCCATGCTGCGGCGGGCGGAGTTTACGGGCGAGGAGAAAAGCGGCGCCCTGTTTTCCAGATATGTGACGCACAACGGCACCGCCTGCGGAGGCGGTGCGGTGCTCTTTGCAACCGGCGACCCCTGGTTTTCCCTCGACCTTCAGAAGATAAGGAAGAAGTCGGGGCGCAGGGGAGAGGACGCCGGGACTGTGGACGAGCTGACCTTTACCATCCAGATGGCGGGGATCCCCGGCACGATGTCGGAGGCAATTCAGAAGGGCAGCAGGTAAGGAGAGAACAGCATGCTGAAGCAGAAGATCAGGCAGTACTTCGTGAACCGGTGTGATGAGGAATACGAAAAAGAGCTTGCGAACAAGAACAACGCCTATGCCAACTGGTACACCTCCCACAAGGCGGAGCTGGACCGGGAGCTGAAGGAGAAGGATCACAGCGAGGGGGCAACGTTTTCCGTGGAGCAGGTGAAGTACTCCCACCTGCGCAACTACGTGATCTCCGGGACAAAGAAGGCGGACATCATCATCGCGGTGGATGACGACGGATACCTGACCGATTACGCGGAGACCATGATCCGGGATTTCTTTGCGGAGAACCCGGACATCGGCATGGTCTACGGCGATGAGGACCGCATCGACGAGAGGGGAGGTCTCTGCGACCCCTGGCTCAAGTCCGACTGGGCACCGGACACCTTCCTCTCGACGTTCTACATCGGCCACGTCTTTGCCTTTCGGAAGACGGAGCTCCTCATGATCAACCCCGGCCTCCGTACCGCGGACACCTTTGAGTCCCGGGCAAAGATCGAGGAGGATAAGGACGAGGAGGCAAAGGCCGCAAAGACGGACCTGGACGACGGCATGCGGGCCTGGATCTACGGGAGCTTCTGCATGAAGCTCGCGCAGGCAGAGGGCGGCTTTACGAGAAGAAGCGGCGGAAAGTTCCCGATCGGGCACATCCGGGAGGTGCTCTACCACGCAACGAGAAAGCACAATCCCTGGGACTCCAAGCTGATCCACGGGTCCCTGACAGGGCGCTACTCCGCAGAGAGCGCCGCAACGCGCCTCATCAGCATCATCATCCCCAGCAAGGACAATCCGAAGGTCCTCGCCTCCTGCATCCATTCGATTGAGAAGTACACGGAGTCCCTTCCCTACGAGCTCATCATCGTGGACAACGGCTCCTCGGAGGAGAACAGAAAGGCCGTGGAGGCGCTCCTTGCATCCCACAACGAGACGGGGAGTGCGCTCTATCTCTATGAGCCCATGGAGTTCAACTTCTCCGCGATGTGCAACCTGGGCGCTTCCCACGCAAACGGTGAGCTCCTCCTGTTTCTCAACGACGACATCGAGATTCGAAGGCCCGAGTGGCTCTCCTATCTCTCAGAGAAGGCAAAGCTTCCCTATGTCGGGTGCGTGGGCATGAAGCTTCTGTACCCCAACAGCGACATCATCCAGCACGCAGGCGTTGTCAACGTCCATGCAGGTCCGATCCACAAGCTCCAGTACCTCTCCAACAACGAGGAGCACTACTTCGGCTTCAACAAGGGCGTCCGGAACGTGATCGCGGTCACCGGGGCCTGCCTGATGATCCGCACGGATCTGTTCCGGCAGGTCGGCGGGTTTGACGCCGGGAAGTTTGCGGTCGCCTTCAACGACATCGACCTGTGCCTGAAGGTCTTTGAGCTTGGCTACTACAACGTCGTCCGCAACAACATGTACCTCTACCACCATGAGTCCCTCTCCCGGGGCGATGACAGGAAGGACGACGTCAAGAGCAGGCGCCTCTCCAGGGAGCTGGAGAGCCTCCTTGCGGCCCACCGGCCGCTCTTTGCGGACGATCCGTTCTACCACCCCTACCTCGTGCAGGATCCCGCGGAGCGGGAGTTTACGGTCTCCGTGGAGGATGTGGAGCTCAGGAATCCCCACTATACCGAGCCGGAAAAGCTGGAAAAGCCACTGCCGGAGAAGTGGGAGGATCCGGTGCTGAAGATCGGCGTCGAGTTTGCAAACAGCGTGGACCGGTGGCTGACGGGACCTCTCACGGACACGGCGGGGGAGAAGAGCCTCACCTCCGGCTACTACATCCGGGGCTATGCCTTTGTGATCAATGCGGACCAGGCGGTCTATGAGCGCTCCATCCTTCTTCGGCCTGAGAACGGGACAGAGCCCGTCTACCGCCTTGCCACAGACCGGGCGTACCGGCCGGACATCGCAGACAACCTCCAGAACCAGATCCACGACCAGCTGACGGGCTTTGGCACGGTGATCCGCCGCAATGCCCTGCCCTCCGGGCGCTATCAGGTCGGCATGCTTGCAAAGGACCGCACGTCGAGGCAGCGCCTTGTGAACTGGTCGGATGTGATCCTCGTCATCAGGTAAGGAGCCAGGCAGATGGAGATGGAAGAAAAGAACACCCCCGCAGCGGGGGGAGAGAAGAACTGGGAGGATCTGTACGAGAAGGAGCGCGCCAAGGCGGCATTCCTGACGGACCGGGTCGCCCAGCTCGAGGACGAGGTCGATGACCTGCAGTTCAAGTTAAACCGCATCAGGAACAACCGCTTCTGGAAGGCCTCGAAGCCCGCCAGGGACGTCTACCACTTCCTGCAGCGCCAGGCGGACCGGGTGAAAAACCAGGGCGATGCCAGGGGCGTTGTGAAGAAGATCCAGTACAAGATCCGGGAGAAGCAGGCGGAGAAGGGCTATGGCACAAAGAGCTTCCCGGATGAGGCGGAGCGCAGGAGACAGGCGGAGGAGGCTGCGGGGTTTCCGAGGCAGATCCTCTTCTCGATCCTGGTGCCCCTCTACAACACCCCGAAGGAGTACCTTCGGGAGATGATCGACTCCGTCCTGAACCAGACCTATGGGAACTGGCAGCTCTGCCTTGCGGACGGGTCGGATGAGGCCCATTCTTATGTGGGGGAGATCGTCCGGGAGTACCAGAACCGGGATGAGAACCTTAAGAAGCGGATTGTCTACAAAAAGCTCGATCACAACGGCGGCATCTCCTACAACACGAACCAGTGCCTTGCGCTTGCAGCCGGTGCGTACATCGCGCCGTTCGATCACGACGACTACCTGCACCCCAGCGTCCTCTACTGGTACGCGAAGGCGATCAACGAGCAGAATGCGGATTTCCTCTACTGCGATGAGACGACCTTTAAGGAGTCGGACCTGAATCACTTCGTGACGATCCACTTCAAGCCGGACTACGCGATCGACAACCTGCGCGCGAACAACTACATCTGCCATCTCTCCTGCTTTGACCGGAAGCTCCTCGAGGGAGAGGAGCTCTACCGCTCGGAGTTTGACGGCAGCCAGGACCACGACATGATCCTGCGGCTCACCGACAAGGCAAAGCACATCGTGCACGTGCCGAAGCTCCTCTACTACTGGAGGAGCCATGCGGGATCCACGGCGGGGAACATCGCGGCCAAGACCTACGCAATCGATGCGGCCAAGGGGGCGGTGGCGGATCATCTGCGCCGCCACGGCTACAAGAACTTCAAGATCACCTCCACGAGGGCCTTTGAGACGATCTTCAAGATCACCTATGAGATCGAGGGCGAGCCCCTGATCTCGATCGTGATCCCCAGCCATGACCACGCGGAGGACTTGAAGCGGTGCCTCACCTCGATCTTTGAGAAATCCACCTGGGAGAACTACGAGATCATCATCGTGGAGAACGGGAGCACCGAACAGGGGGTATTAAATTATTATAAAGAGGTGACGAGCGGGCCGTACAGGGACAGGGTTCGTGTAGTAGAATACAGATATGCCCCCGGTGAGACATTCAACTACTCGAAGATCAACAACTTCGGCGTGCAGTACGCAAAGGGAGACTACGTGCTGCTCCTCAACAACGACACCGAAGTCATCTCCATCAACTGGATGGAGGAGCTTCTGATGTACGCCCAGAGGAAGGATGTCGCCTGTGTCGGGGCAAAGCTCTACTATCCGGACAAGACGATTCAGCACGCCGGTATTGTGATCGGCCTCGGCGCCCACAGGACGGCGGGCCACACCCACTACAAACAGCGCAGGGAGAACCTTGGCTACATGGGGCGCCTTTGCTATGCCCAGGACGTCTCTGCCGTCACCGGCGCCTGCCTCATGGTGAAGAAGTCCATCTATGAGGAGGTCGGCGGCCTCGACGAGTCTTTTGAGGTCTCGCTCAACGATGTGGACTTCTGCCTGAAGTGCCGGGAGAAGGGGTATCTCAACGTCTTCACCCCGTTTGCGGAGCTCTACCACTATGAGAGCGCCTCCCGCGGGACGGACCTTGCAGGGGCAAATGCCGAGCGCTACAACAAAGAGGCGGAGCACTTCCGCACGAAGTGGAAGAAGGTGCTCGATGCGGGAGATCCCTACTACAATCCGAATTTCACCCTGGACCGGAGCGACTATTCGCTCAAGGTGCAGGACTGAAAAGTGCCGCAAAGCGGCACTTTGCACGCCGTCACTTTCGTGAAAGACCGGTCTGTGTGAGAGGCCGGAAACCAGAAACCCTTGCATGGGGAGGAGTATCAAAACCATGGACAAGAGAGTCAGAGAGCAGTTTTCGTACTGGCTGAATGATCCCTACTTCGACGATAAGACGAAGCAGGAACTTCTCGCCATCCGGAACGATGAAAAGGAAGTGGAGGACCGGTTCTACAAGGACCTGACCTTCGGCACCGGCGGCCTTCGCGGCGTCATCGGCGCCGGCACAAACCGCATGAACCTGTACGTCGTCCGGAAGGCGACCCAGGGCCTTGCGAACTACATCATCAGGAACGGAGATCCGAAGAAGGGCGTTGCGATCTCCTACGATTCCAGACGGTACAGCGACGTCTTTGCAAAGGAGACGGCGCTCTGCCTTGCGGCAAACGGCATTAAGGCCTATCTCTCCGACAGGCTCCGTCCCGTCCCGGAGGAGTCCTTTGCCCTCCGCTACTTTCACTGCCAGGCGGGCGTGGAGATCACCGCATCCCACAATCCGCCGGAGTACAACGGCTACAAGGTCTACTGGGAGGACGGCGCCCAGATCACGCCGCCCCACGACTCCGGCATCATCGCCGATGTCAATGCAGTTGCCTCCTTCGATGAGGTGAAGACGATGTCCGAGCAGGATGCCCTGGCACAGGGACTCCTCGTCTATTTCGGGCAGGAGATCGACGATGCCTACATGGAGGCCCTGAAAAAGCAGATCATCCATCCGGAGGTCATCAGGGAGATGGCGGATGACATCCGCATCGTCTACACGCCCTTCCACGGGGCAGGCCTTGTCCCGGTGACAAGGGTCCTGAAGGAGCTGGGCTTCCGGCACGTCTATGTCGTCCCGGAGCAGCGGGATCCTGATCCCGATTTCACGACCCTCGAGTATCCGAACCCGGAGGACCCGAAGGCATTTACGCTGGCTCTAAAGCTTGCAAAGGAGAAGGATGCGGACATCGTGCTCGCAACCGATCCCGATGCAGACCGTCTCGGTGTCTACTGCAGGGACACAAAGACCGGAGAGTACGTGGGCTTTACCGGAAACATGTCCGGCATCCTGATCGGAGAGTATATCTTAAGGGAGCGCACAAAGACCCACACGATGCCGGCAAATCCCGCCTTTGTCACAACCATCGTCACGACGAACCTTGCGCGGCGTGTTGCGGAAAAGTACGGCTGCCACTACGTGGAGACCCTGACGGGCTTTAAGTACATCGGCGAGCAGATCCACCGGTTTGAGGAGAACCACAGCTACAACTACGTATTCGGTCTCGAGGAGTCCTACGGGTGCCTCGCGGGAACCCACTCGAGAGACAAGGACGCACCGGTTGCGGTCATGATGCTCTGCGAGGCAGCGGCCTTCTACAAGAAGCAGGGCCTGACCCTCTGGAATCAGATGCAGAACATCTACCGCGAGTACGGCTGCTACAAGGAGACGCAGATCGCCGTCACGATGAAGGGCATCGAGGGCGCGGAGAAGATCAAAGCCATCATGGAGAAGATCCGCAAAAAACCGCCGAAGTCCTTTGCCCACTGGAAGGTGGAGGAGTTCCGCGACTACGAGACCGGCATTGCAAAGGATCTGGAGACCGAGGCGGAGAAACCCACCGGCCTTCCGAAGTCAAACGTCCTTTACTTTGCCCTGGATGACGACGCGTGGTGCTGCGCAAGGCCCTCCGGCACGGAGCCCAAGATCAAGTTTTACCTGGGTGTTCGGGGGACGGACCTCTCCGATGCCGCTGCGAAGTGCGATGAGCTCACAGAGGCTGTCAGGGCCCTGATCTGAGGGGATATGTCGATATTTGAAGATATCTCGAAAACGATCCATTATGCGGGAAGAAACGGACTGCGGCAGACCTTTTATGCCGCGGGGGAGCGTCTCCACGAGAAGGTCGGTGCCTCCTACAGCTACGAGGCACCGGCCTTGGAGACTCTGCAGAATCAGAAAAGGGAGTGGGAGTCCCTCGAGGAGAGGGACACCCCGCTTCCTCTGATCTCCTTCCTCGTGCCCTGCTGGCAGCCGGACAGGGCGCTCTTTGCGTCCATGCTGGACTCGGTCCTGTCCCAGACCTACCAGAATTTCGAGATTGTGATCGCCGACGCAAGCCAGGGGCCGGAGGCGGAGGAGATCGTAACCTCCCGCCACTCGGAGAAGATCTCCTACCACAGGCTTCCGAAGAACCTGGGCATCTCCGGCAACACGAATGCCGCGGCGGCCTTTGCCGCGGGAAGCTACGTGGCGCTCCTGGACTACGATGATCTTCTCACCCCGGACTGCCTGTGCGAGGTCACGCGGGAGATCCGAAGGTCTCGGGCGGAGATCGTCTACTGTGACGAGGACAAGTGCGACGCCTCGGGGAAGCGGTTCTTTGAGCCGAACATCAAGCCGGACTTCAATCCGGACTACTTTCTTGCCAACAACTACGTCTGCCACCTGCTCGTGATGAAGCGGGAGCTGTTCCTTGCGCTGAAACTTAGGAGCGAGTACGACGGGGCGCAGGACTATGATCTGCTCCTTCGGGCCCCCTGGTCCGGCATCCGGCACATCCCGAAGGTCCTCTACCACTGGCGCATCCATGCGGGGTCGACCGCTGGGAACCCGGCGAGCAAGGATTATGCCTACGAGGCGGGGCTGCGCGCCCTGCAGGAGCACTTCCGCGTCTGTCACATCGATGCGGAGGTGACCCATGCAAAGCACCGGGGCTTCTACCGGGTGGTCTACCGCCCGGACATCTTCACGGCGCGGGATGACATCGGCGTTGTGGGCGGCAAGGTCGTCGACAGGAGGACGAAGCGGATCGTGGGGGGACCCATGGACGCGGAGGGAAATGTCCTGTTTGAGGGCCTTCGGGAGACGGACTCCGGCCCGATGCACCGGGCGGACACCGTCCAGGATGTGCCCTGCGTCGATGCGAGGTGCATGGAGATCCGGGAGGAGCTGCAGTCCCTCTATCGGACGGTATTTCACGCGGACTATGACACCCACGTGATGAAGCCCGAGGAGGACTTAAAGAAGCGCAGCGTCCAGTTCTGCCAGGCGGCGCGGGAGATGGGATATCTTGTTTTCTATGATCCGGAGCAGGTGAAGTATGACACAGAGGGATTTGCGAAATAAGGTGACGGTGGTGATCCCGAACTACAACGGGATTGCGTATATTCGGGAGTGTCTCTCCTCCCTGTATGCCGGCACCGCCCTTCCACGGGTGATCGTCGTGGACAACCATTCCACAGATGGTTCCATGGAACTCGTGGAGCGGGAGTTTCCCCAGGTCCTTCTCCACAGAATCCGCGCGAACACCGGCTTCTGCCATGCGGTGAACTGCGGCCTGCACCTCGTGCAGACAAAGTATGCGATCCTGTTGAACAATGATACGAAGGCGGATCCCGCCTTTGTGGAGGAGCTCATCTCTGCGATCTCCCAGAGCGGAAAAATCTTCTCGGTCCAGGCAAAGATGCTGACGATGAACGATCCGTCTGTTCTGGACGATGCGGGGGACTGCTACAGCGCCCTCGGCTGGGCCTTTGCCAGGGGCAAGGGGCAGCGGGCCGAGAAGTTTGACAAAAAGGGCACCATCTTCTCCGCCTGTGCCGGCGCGGCCATCTACCGGATGTCGGTCTTTGATGAGATCGGATGGTTTGATGAGCGGCACTACTGCTACCTCGAGGACGTGGACATCGGGTACCGGGCGCAGATCTACGGCTACCGGAACCTGTACGCGCCAAAAGCCGTCGTGTACCACGCGGGGTCTGCGGCAACGGGCTCCCGGCACAACGCCTTCAAGGAGACGATGACCGCGGGGAATGCCGCCTATCTTCGCTGGAAGAACCAGCCGGCGCTACAGTACGGCCTGAATGCCCTGCCTGCCCTTGTGGGAACGAAGATCAAGCGGCGGTACTTTCAGAAGAAGGGCCTCGGAGAGGCCTATGACCGGGGCATTGCAAGGGGAAAGGTTCTCATCGCGGAGGCGCAGGACCAGGCCTATCTCAACGACGCCGTCGGGTACTACCGCAAGGAGTCCATCCCGGACGAGGCCTGCATCGAGGGGAAGGAGGAGGAACTGAAGGAGATCCTCCCGATCTACCTCGGGGGAAAGGTCCCCTTCTCCCTCCGGCACCTCGGGAATTACGTGAAGATCCAGGGAGAGCTGCTCTCCGGTACGTTTTTGCGACTTATGAACTGATTTTTGGCCAGAGATGATCAGAGACAATCAGATCTTTTTCAACCGAATGCACGTCGTGCTGGACGGCATCGTGGTGGCGGCAAGCTATACCGCGGCATGGGCGATCAAGTTCCTGTCGCCGATGGCGGAGACCACCCCCGGTGTCACCGCACTCTCTGCAGAGTCGTATTTCTCGGCTCTGTATTTTCTCATACCCGGATATCTGATTCTTTACGCTGCATACAATCTCTACTCCTCCAAGCGCTCGACCAGGGTCCGCACGGAGGTGGGCGGCATCATCAAGGCAAACACCGTTGGCATCGTCGGTGTCATGGTGGTCTTCTTCCTGATGAGTACCCGCAATGCCAACTTCGTCAACTTCTCCCGATCCTTTCTGATCCTGTTCTACATCCTGAACACGGTCATCACGATCCTCTACCGGTACCTGATCCGCAAGGTTCTCTACTACTTTCGGCGAAACGGACACAACTTAAAGCACATCCTGCTCGTCGGCTACTCGCGGGCGGCGGAGGCCTATCTCGACAGGATTCTGACGAATCCGGAGTGGGGATATGAGGTCCACGGCATCCTCGATGATGCGGTTCCTGTGGGCACGAAGTACCGCGGGGTTCAGGTCCTGGGACCGCTGAACATGCTGCAGGAGATCCTGGATGACAACGACCTCGACGAGATCGCGATCACCCTCTCCCTGCAGGACTATGATTACCTGGAGCACATCGTGGATGAGTGCGAGCAGTCCGGCGTGCACACGAAGTTCATCCCGGACTACAACTCCCTGTTCCCCTCCAAGCCCTACACCGAGGACCTGATGGGCCTTCCCGTCATCAACATTCGCTATGTCCCGCTCTCCAACACCTGGAATGCGCTGGTCAAGCGCGTGATGGACATCGTGGGTGCCCTGTTCTGCATCGTGCTCTTCTCCCCGGTCATGCTGGTCGCAGCAATCGGGACGAAGCTCTCGAGCCCCGGTCCCATCATCTTCCGGCAGACGAGGATCGGCCTTCACTCCAAGCCCTTTACGATGTACAAGTTCCGGACGATGCGGGTGCAGACCGCGGAGGAGGAGAAAAAGGGCTGGACCCACCGGGGCGACTCCCGGGTAACAAAGTTCGGGAGCTTTCTGCGCAAGACCTCGATCGACGAGATGCCCCAGTTCTTCAACGTGCTGCAGGGCAGCATGAGCCTTGTGGGTCCCCGCCCGGAAAGACCCCAGTTTGTGGAGAAGTTCCGCCAGGAGATCCCAAGGTACATGGTCAAGCACCAGGTCCGGCCGGGCATCACGGGCTGGGCACAGATCAACGGCTACAGGGGCGACACGTCGATCCGAAAGCGCATCGAGTACGATATCTTCTATATTGAAAACTGGAGCTTCGGCCTGGACATCAGGATCCTGTTTCTGACCATCTTCAAGGGCTTTATCAACAAAAATGCCTATTGAAGTCCCGGGGAAAGGGGAAAATTGGCCCCATCCCGGCGGGGAAAAGGGTTGCGGCGGCTTTCGAGATGATGTACTCTCTAAAAAGGCCCGGAGCAGAGAGTACTCTGCCCTTTTTTGTGTTGATTTTTCAGGGAGAACGGAAGCGCCGGAGGGAGTCCGCGCACCGTTCCGGAGGATGGAATGGCAGGAAGAGACAGCAGATATCAGAACGGGTATGGCGGCAGCCGGTATCCGCAGAACTACGGTCCGGAGGACGGGTACCAGGGTGATCCCTATTCCGACGGATACAGCCAGGACGGGAATTCCCAGTATGGGAATTATCAGGACGGCAGCTATCAGAATGATGGCTATCAGGATGAACCTTATCAGAACGATCCTTACCAGGACGATGGGAACTACCAGGACGATGGCAGTTATCAGAATGATACCTACCAGGACGGCAGCTACCAGGAGGATGGCTATTACCAGGACGACGGCTACTATCAGGAGGAAAATCCCCAATATGGCGATTCCCAGTATGAAGATTCCCAGTACGGGGAGTACCAGGAGGACGGCTATTATCCGGACGATGGCTACGGGGAGGAGCCGGAGGACTACGGGAATGGCAGAAGTTCCCGGAAATCCCGGAAGGAGAGCGTAAAAAAGCAGAGCAGAGGAAGCAGCCGAGGCAATGGCTCTCAGCGCGGCGGCAAAAAGAAGAGCAATACCAAACGCATCGTGCTCCTTGTGGTGGAGATCGCAGCACTCCTTGTCGTCATCGGCATCCTGTACCTGGTGACGAGGGTTGAGAAGGTTGGAAAGGCAGACCTGTCCGAGAGCGATCTCGAGAGCAACATCTCCGATGCGGTCAAGCAGGACGAGACGAGCGGCGCCATGAAGGGCTACCGCCAGATCGTGTTCTTCGGCGTCGACTCCACGGAGGGACAGCTGGATCAGAAGACGAGGTCTGATGCCATCATCATCGCCTCCATCAACCAGACAAGCGGTGAGGTCAAGCTGGTCTCCGTCTACCGCGACACGCTGATGAACCTCTCCGATGATACTTACAACAAGTGCAACGCCGCCTATGCAAAGGGCGGCCCGGAGCAGGCCATCAACATGCTCAACATGAACATGGACCTGAACATCTCCGACTTCGTGACGATCGGCTTCGGCGGCCTGACCGATGTCATCAACGCCCTGGGCGGTGTGGAGATTGACGTCGACGAGAATGAGATCACCCACCTCAACAATTACCAGTCCACGATGGCAAAGGAGCTGGGCATCGACTACACCGAGGTGACCCAGCCCGGCCTCCAGACGCTGAACGGCCTGCAGGCAACCGCATACTGCCGCATCCGCTACACCTACGGCTGGGACTACATGCGCGCCGCCCGCCAGAGAGAGGTCCTCTACCAGGTCATCAAGAAGGCTCAGGCTGCCGATGTGAGCACCCTGACCCAGATCGCGACGGATGCCTTTGATGAGATCTACACGTCCTACGAACTGAACAATCTCATCTCGGATGTCACCAGCATCGCGAAATACTCCGTGGTGGAGGAGTCCGATCCGACGCAGATGCAGAACGGCTTCCCGCAGGCGGACTACCGCATCCAGGCGAACCTCTCGAATTCCCTGGGTGACTGCGTCGTGCCCAGAACGCTGACCGAAAACGTGCAGTGGCTGCACCAGTTCCTGTTCGATGACAGCAGCTACCAGCCCTCGAGCCAGGTACAGACAATCAGCGACGACATCGATGAGCTGACAAAGGATGCGGTTCCGGAGGATCTGACGACGGAAGACCACGCCTGAGCGGCCACAGAGCAGAAAATCAGTCACGGGACGGGGAGAGCACGCCGGCAGAAAGCTGCTGGCGCAGTCTCCCCGTCTGTGTTTTTTGGGGTAAAGCGATGCGGATCGAAGCGGTGATCCCGGTCTACCGGCCGGATGAAAAGCTCCTTGCCCTTCTGGAGGGACTCTCCCGGCAGAGGGTTCCGGTGGCTGCCATCCACCTCGTGAATACGCAGAGAGACCTGTTTGCGGACTTCCTGCGGGCACAGGGGATGACAGAGGAGGCGTTTGCAGCGCGGTTTCCCGCCGTCGACCTCTGCCACATCGAGAAGAAGGACTTTGACCACGGGGCGACGAGAAACCTGGGAGCAAAGCGCTGCAGCGAGGGCACCGACGTGCTCCTGTGCATGACCCAGGATGCGGTGCCGGCGGATGAGAACCTGACGGCAAACCTGACGGAGCCTTTTGAGAGTGATGCCCTGCTTGCCGCCTGCTGTGCAAGGCAGCTGGCAGCCCCGGGGGCAGACGCCGCAGAGCGCCTCTCCCGGCAGTTCAACTATCCGGATGCTTCCAGGACCAAGAGCCAGGAGGACTTTCCGGAGCTTGGCATCAAGACCTACTTCTGCTCGAACGTGTGCGCCGCCTACCGGATGACGCTGTTTTACAGGCTCGGCGGCTTTCCGGCGCCCATGATCTTCAACGAGGACATGGTCTTTGCGGGGAGGGCCCTGCAGGCGGGGTACCGGGTCCGGTACTGCGCAGACGCGAGGGTGGTTCACTCCCACAATTACGGACCCATGCAGCAGTTCCACCGGAACTTTGACCTCGGCGTCTCCCAGGCCCAGCACCCGGAGATCTTTGCGGGGGCAAAGAGCGAGGGAGAAGGGGTGCGTTATGTGAAGGCGGTCCTTCACGTCATGCAGAAAGAGCACTGCCTTCGCGAGGTACCGTCCTTTCTTGTGGGCTGCGCCTTCCGGTACCTTGGCTACCGGGAGGGGAAGAACTACAGAAAACTTTCCCAAAAGAAGATCCTCCGGTACACGGGAAACCGGGGGTTCTGGGACAACTGGTGGAGGCAGCATTCACAGGACCAGGGATAACAGGGGTATCAGAACCGATATGGAAATGAAGGTAGAGGGAGAGGGCGTTGACAGCTACGAGGAGATCATGCTGATCTACCGTGCCGCCCTGCAGCAGATCGGCACGAAGCTGGAGATCCTGAACGAGGAGTTCCAGCACGTGCACAAGTACAATCCAATCGAGCACATCAAGTCGAGGCTCAAGACGCCGGAGTCGATCTCCAAGAAGCTCCGCCGCCATGGATATGAGGTCACCCTCCAAAACATGGTCCGCTACTGCAACGACATCGCGGGCATCCGGGTGATCTGTGACTTCACGAGCGACATCTACAAGATCGCGGACATGATCTCGAACCAGAGCGACATCCGGGTTCTTGCGATCAAGGACTATCTGCAGAATCCAAAGCCCAGTGGCTACAAGAGCTACCACATGATCGTGACCGTGCCGGTGTATCTCTCCGACCGGATTGTGGACACGAAGGTGGAGATTCAGATCCGCACGATCGCGATGGACTTCTGGGCGTCCCTCGAGCACAAGATCCAGTACAAGTTTCCGGGAGAGGTGCCGGAGGGGATCGCAAAAGAGCTGCGGGAGTGCGCGGACATGGTCTCGGAGCTGGATGAAAAGATGCTCACGCTCAACAATGAGATCCAGGAGATCTCGGAGGAAGAGGGCTTTCTGTAACTTTCAGGGGGTGCTCTTGCCGCAGAGAGACCCCTGTCGTTGAAAAGAAAAAGCCCAGATGATAAGATCATTCCGAATGATCCATCCGGCGGAAGACCGCCTGAGGAGGACATTGGGAGATCCTATGCGGGCCCGGAAACTTTCGCGAGGAGGCTGGTAATGGCGCAGAAATGGAATGACGGCGGCATGCGGGGCATGCAGAGCCCGGACGATATGATACTTGCAAACGGTGCCGCGGAGCAGCAGGAGACCCAGGCGCTGCGGGAGGCCGCCCAGGAATATGCCCGCGAGATCGAGGAGCTCCGGGCACTCTATCAGAAGAACAACGAGATGATCGAGGAGCTCCGGCGCATGAACGTGGAGACCACGAGGGGCGTTCAGACCGTGATCGAGAATGCGCCAAAGGGGAATGCAGGGGCCTCTGCCGAGATGGCGCAAAACCTCCAGCAGAGCCAGACGGCCCTCCTCCAGGAGATCCAGGCGACCCAGGAGAAGATCGCGGAGCTGATCCAGGACTCCAACCAGTTCAACCACAAGGAAAACGTCCGCGTCTACCGCAACATCCAGGCGGCAACAGACCAGCTGCTGCAGGACCAGACAAAGACCCTGTCCAGTCAGCTGGACACCTTAAAGGATGCGGTGCATGAGCCGAAGAAGTACCCCTTTGCGGCGCCGACCTTTGTGCTCCTGCTCCTCCTGTTTCTGTACGAGATTGCAGATTCCCTCGGCCTTGTCCAGCTGGTGATCCGGCTGGTGACCGGCGGCTGAGCGTATGCGGAAAAACAAGACACAGGAACTGCACTGCATCCTGGCGACGCTCTTTGTGCTGGCTTTAAGCTTTTTGTTCGTCCCGAACTTCGTGCTCCCCTCTTCCCAGGGGGACAACCTGTTCCACGTCTATCTCTGCGGAGAG
Source organism: uncultured Lachnospiraceae bacterium (assembly GCA_900318875.1). Classification (GTDB taxonomy): domain Bacteria; phylum Bacillota; class Clostridia; order Lachnospirales; family Lachnospiraceae; genus CAG-791. The sequence continues at coordinate 30,950 of ONMH01000005.1, forward strand.
GAGGTGGGCGTTGTCGACTCGAGGGGGGACGCCAGGGCCTGCTACATCCGGGCAAGGCGCAAGATCGCAAAGTCCTCGGATGAGATGATCTTTATCAACGCCAAGCTCACTGTCGAGGGCGAGGAGGTGTTCTGGGGAAGGACCGACTCCGACGAGACCGTGGTCGAAAAGATGGTGCAGGTCCTCTCAGACCATGAGGAGCGGTCCCTCGAGCACTGCTATACCCTGAAGATCGGAAGCTATACGGTGAATCTCCAGTCGGAGAGCGATGTGACCTCTCTCCTGCAGACCGTGCTGGACCAGTACGACCCGGACCACAGCCACGTGGTGAGCCTTGCGCGGGATGCCTCGAGAAAGCTCACGGTGCTGACGACGCAGATTCTCTCCTCTACAGAGCAGAAGGAAGAAGAGGCACAGGACCAGACGCTCCCGCTTGCCGGCATCGAGCAGCAGCTCTCGGCGTTCTTCGATGCGGTGCAGCCCGCCGCCTACGACCTGGACGACTTTGCAACGGGCCTGAAGGAGATCTCCTTTGAGGAGAAGATCGAGGTGTGCGAGGCCTACATGCCCGCAAACCAGATCACCTCGCTCCAGGACGCGGTCGCGGACGTGGAGGGGGATGCCCTCGTCAATACCACCTATGAGGTGCAGAACGGGGATACGCTCTCCGGCATCGCTGAGAAGTTTAGCATCTCCGTGGATGATCTCATTGCCATGAACACGAACCTGGAGAGTGAGAACTCGACGATTCTCCCGGGCGACAACCTTGTCGTGACGGTCTCCCAGCCAAAGCTCTCTGTCGACTGCGTGATGGCAGAGACCTACGAGGAGGACTACACGGCGGATACGATCTACAAGGACAACGACAGCTGGTATACGACAAAGTCCAAGGTGATCCAGGAGGCCGTGACGGGACGCCGGCGCGTCCTTGCGGATGTGACCTACCAGAACGGCACCCGCACAGGGAGCACCATCGTGCGCCAGGAGACCATCAAAGAGGCAGTCCCGGAGATCATCGAGCGGGGCACACAGTCGCCGCCGACCTTCATCTGGCCGGTGTCGTCGGGATACGTGTCCTCCGGCTTTGGTGCGCGCTCCCGCCCGAAGGCGGGCGCCTCCACCTATCACCAGGGCGTCGACATCGCGGTCTCCATCGGAACGACGGTCCGTGCCTCCTCCGGCGGAACCGTCATCACCGCAGGCTGGGTCTCCGGCTACGGCAATGCGGTGTACATCCGGCACGCAGACGGCGTCGTCACCCGCTACGGCCATCTGTCGAAGATTCTGGTCTCGGTCGGGGAGACCGTGACCCAGGGGGAGCGGATTGCGCTCTCGGGCAACACCGGAAACAGCACGGGCCCGCATCTGCACTTTGAGATGCGTATCAGCGGCACGGCTGTGAACCCTCTGAACTACATTTCCTACTGACGCACCCGTCACACAGGTGTTTGGTGAAACTGCTGAAAAACGGCAGATTTCCTAAACAGATTTGACAAGAGTGCAGTTCTGCCTTATTCTCGTACCGTTGCCTTGAGTGCAGTGAGCGATGGAGCTGTTTATCGTCTATGGAACATTACGTGATCAAGGGCGGCACTCCCCTGTCGGGGGAGGTTCCGATCGCCGGCGCAAAGAATGCTGCGCTGGCGATTCTGGCTGCCGCCATTATGGCCGATGAGCCCGTGACAATTGAAAACGTCCCGGATGTCAGTGACATCCGGGCGATTGTCGGTGCCGTGGAGGAGATCGGCGCTGCTGTCTCCCACCCGGACCGCCACACCTACGTGATCAATGGCGCCGGCATCCGGAACGAACCGGTGGACACGGAGGCGGTCCGCAAGATCCGCGGCTCTTACTACCTGATCGGGGCGCTCCTTGGAAAGTACAAGCAGGCGACCGTGGCGCTGCCCGGCGGCTGCAACATCGGCCTTCGCCCGATCGACCAGCACATCAAGGGCTTCCGCGCCCTCGGTGCCACGGTGCGCGTCGCACCTCCGGGACTTGTGGAGGCAAAGGCCGAGAACCTGGTCGGCAGCCACATCTACATGGATGTGGTCTCCGTCGGTGCCACGATCAACATCATCATGGCGGCCTGCCTTGCCAAGGGCAACACCATCATCGAGAACGCCGCAAAGGAGCCCCATGTCGTCGACCTGGCGAACTTCTTAAACAGCATGGGCGCGCGCATCCGAGGCGCCGGGACGGACGTCATCCGCATCCGGGGCGTGGAGCACCTGCACGGGACGGAGTACTCCATCATCCCGGACCAGATCGAGGCGGGCACCTTCATGTACGCGGCGGCTGCGACGAGGGGAGATGTGACGATCACCAACGTGATCCCCAAGCACCTCGAGTGCCTGACCGCAAAGCTGATCGAGGCGGGGTGCGAGGTCACAGAGAGCGACGATTCCGTGCGCGTGGTGGCGAGCAAGCGCCTCACCCACACGAACGTGAAGACCCTCCCCTACCCCGGCTTCCCGACCGACATGCAGCCCCAGATCTCGGTGCTCCTCGGCCTTGCCAAGGGCACGAGCATCGTGACGGAGAGCATCTTTGAGAACCGGTTCAAGTACGTGGACGAGCTCGTGAAGATGGGCGCCCAGATGCGGGTCGAGGGCAATACTGCAATCATCGAGGGCGTGGAGCGCTACACTGGCGCAAACCTGCGCGCCCCGGACCTTCGTGCCGGCGCAGCCCTTGTCATCGCGGCGCTCTCCGCGCAGGGCTACTCCGAGGTCTACGACATCCACTACATCGAGCGGGGGTATGAGGACTTCCCGGAGAAGATGAGAAGGCTCGGCGCCTGCATCGCCAAGGTGGACTCCGCCGAGGAGGAGAGAAAGGCCGTCAACAGCTTCAACCTGAAGGTCGTAAACGGGTAATCCCGGCCCGTGGAGAGCAGGGACCGGAGCAAAGAAGACAGAAAAAGTTTTACATCTTCCTCTTTACAAAGGCAAAGAGAAGATGTACGGTATGGTCTGTAGGAAGCAGCGGGTGTTGCTTTCGGAAACCAATCACAAACTGAATACTTGAGTATTTTTCGGGGCGGGGTGCAATTCCCCACTGGCGGTAAAGTCCGCGACCCGGCACAGCCGGCTGATCCGTTGCAAGTACGGAACCAACAGTAAAGTCTGGATGGAAGAAGAAAACTTGAGTGCACAGAATTGGGATGCAGCGAAAGCTGCAGCTTTGAATTCGATGTCACTGCCCTGCAGAATGCGTTCTGCGGGGCGTTTTTTTGGTGACAGGTGCGGCGGTTGTCTCCTTTGGGAAATGCGGGTATTCACAAGCAGAAAGGAGACAGTTATGTCAGAGACAACAATGGAAAAGAACAGACCGGCAGGGGCGAGAAAGTCCTCCGCCACTGCCCGCGCGATCGCGGTCACGGGCGTCCTCTCCGCGGCAGCCTTTGTACTGCAGCTTTTGGAGCTCCCCGCGGTGCTGATGCCGAGCTTTATCAAGCTGGACATCTCGGACTTCCCGGCACTGCTCGGGGCCTTTGCCCTGGGCCCGGTGTACGGTGTCCTCATTGAGCTCATCAAGAACCTGTTCCACTGCCTGTTCTCCGGCTCCTTTGCGGTCGGCGAGCTCTCGAACTTCCTGCTCGGCGCGGTCTTCACCTTTGTCGCCGGCCTGATCTACCGGAAGAACACCACGAAGAAGGGTGCGGTCATCGCCTCCTTCGTCGGCGCTGCCGCGATGGCACTGTTCTCCGTGCCCTCCAACTACTTTGTCGTCTATCCCGTGTACTACAACTTCATGCCTGAGGAGACGATATTAGCAGCCTATCAGGCGATCCTGCCGTCCGTGAAGAGCATCCTGCAGAGCCTTCTTGTCTTCAACCTGCCCTTCACCTTCATCAAGGGCATGATCGATGTGGCGCTGACGTTCCTGGTCTACAAGAAGCTCTCCCCGATCCTGAAGGGAACCCGCTGAGAAGGCCCGCCTTCCGGATTTCAGGAAGACAAAACCTATGGTAGAATAGAGCCCGTCGGAGTGGAAATGCTCCGGCGGGCTTTGTCTTCGCCGTAGGACCGGCAGGGACAGAAAGAGGAATCAGGATGGAAAACTGGGCGTCGGAAAGACCGTGTTCACGAAGGGCCTTGCCAAGGGCCTCGGGATCGAGGAGGCGGTGAACAGCCCCACCTTTACGATTCTGCAGATCTACGACACCGGGCGCCTTCCCCTGTACCACTTCGATGTCTACCGGATCGAGGACCCGGAGGAGATGGAGGAGGTCGGCTTTGACGACTACATCTTCGGCAAGGGCGTGTCCATCATCGAGTGGCCGGAGAAGATCGAGGAGATCCTGCCGGAGCACGTGGTGAGCGTGACGATCGAGAAGGACCTCGGCCGGGGCCTTGACTATCGCCGCATTACATTTGAAGGAACAGCAGCTGACTTCTCCTGCTGAGGCAGGCCGGTCGGAAGCAGCAGGAAAGAAGGAAAGCATGAAGATACTTGCAATTGAAGCATCCGGGCCGGTCGCAGGCTGCGCCATTCTCGAGGATGACACGCTCCTTGGGGAGTATCGCATCCAGAATCGGCTGACCCACAGCCAGACGCTGGTGCCCATCATGGAGGAGCTGACAGAGCGCCTCTCTCTGGACCTTGCCCAGATCGATGCGATTGCTCTGACCCAGGGCCCGGGCTCCTTTACGGGCCTTCGCATCGGCGCCGCAACGGCAAAGGGCGTCGGCTTTGCCCTGAACAAGCCGATCATCGGCGTCCCCACGACGGATGCGATCGCGGCAAACGCCTTCGGGACGGACATGCTCGTGTGTCCCCTGATGGATGCCAGAAGAGGGCAGGTCTACACGGGCATCTATGAGGAGCGGGACCGCCACGCGGTCCTTCGTCCCTGCTGCGCGGTCCCCGCAGAGGAGATCCTGGAGGATCTGAACGAAAGAGGACGGGAGGTTCTCTTTCTCGGAGACGGCGTGCCGGTGGCAGCGCCTCTGATCCAAGAGAAGCTGAAGGTTCCCTTTGTCTTTGCACCGCCCTTTATGAACCGGCAGAGTCCTGCGGTCACGGCGACCCTTGCGATGGCATTGTATCGGGAGAAGGGGGCATGCGATGGACGCCCTGGCAGCAGGGCGCCTCGTCCGGGACATGGAGGAGAGGAAAAAGACCCTGCCCGAGGGGAGCGTCTGATGAAAGACGGATTCCCCGAGATCCTCCCGATGGTGCGGGAGGATGCCGCCGAGGCAGCAGCCCTGGAGAGGGTCTGCTTTGCAGAGCCCTGGTCGGAGGAGAGCTATCGGGCAACGCTCCTTCTTCCCTATGCCCACTACTACAAGGCGGTGGAGAGGACCCCGGAGGGGGAGAGGATCATCGGCACCGTGGGCCTTCAGGTGATTGGAGGCGACGGCGAGATCTCGAATGTCGCGGTCCTTCCGCAGTACCGAAGGCGCGGCATTGCCCACAGACTCCTGGAGGAGGTCTTCCGGGAGGGAGCTCTTCTTGTCACCGGAGACTACACGCTGGAGGTGCGGGAGGGCAACACGGCGGCGAGAGCCTTGTATGAGAGCTTTGGCTTTGTGACGGAGGGGGTGCGCAGGAACTACTACACGCAGCCTTCCGAGGATGCCCTCATCATGTGGCGCAGGATCCGGCGGGATGGCGCCCCGAAAGTAAACGACAGAACAACAGCACGAGGATGGTACGGATTTGATTGATATCTGCTTATTGGGAACAGGCGGCATGATGCCATTGCCGCAGAGATGGCTGACCTCTCTGATGGTCCGCTACAACGGAAGGAGCATCCTGCTAGACTGCGGGGAGGGCACCCAGATCGCGATGAAGAAGCGGGGCTGGAGCCCGAACCCCATCGACCTGATGCTCTTTACCCACTACCACGCGGACCACATCTCGGGACTGCCCGGGATGCTCCTCTCCATGGGGAACGCGGAGCGCACAGAGCCTCTGCTCATGGTGGGGCCGAAGGGCCTGCAGAAGGTGGTGGAGAGCCTTCGCGTCATCGCCCCGGAGCTCCCCTTCGAGATCCGGTACCGGGAGCTCTCCGAGGACCAGGAGACCTTTGATCTTCCGGGCGAGAAGGACTTTCACATCACGGCCTACCGCGTCAACCATCGGGTCCCCTGCTACTGCTACAATTTCGTTCTGGACCGGGCCTCGCCTTCTGGTCAAGGCTTCAGAAGGGCGAGACCATAGAGGAGAACGGCAGGGTCTTCACCCCGGACATGGTGATGGGCCCCGAGCGGAAAGGCCTCAAGGTCGCCTATGCGACGGACTCCAGGCCCTGCGCGGGCATCGTCACCTGCGCAAAGGGCGCGGACCTCTTCATCTGCGAGGGCATGTACGGAGAGGATGACAAGCTCCCCAAGGCGAAGGAGAAGAAGCACATGACCTTCACCGAGGCGGCGCAGATCGCGGCAAAGGCACAGCCGAAGCAGATGTGGCTCACCCACTTCTCCCCCTCCGAGATGCATCCCGAGAACTTCGTCCCGGCGGCGCGGAAGATCTTCCCGCACACGGCGGCCGGGCGGGACGGAAAGATGCTGACCCTCAACTTCGAGGAGGATGAGGAGCAGAAGGCGCCTGACGGAAAGAGGTAAACATGGCAGAAAAAGATATCACAATACTCGGAATCGAGTCGAGCTGCGACGAGACCGCAGCGGCCGTCATGGTCAACGGGCGGGAGATGCTCTCCAACGTGATCTCCTCCCAGATCGACATCCACACCCTCTACGGCGGCGTGGTACCGGAGATCGCATCGAGAAAGCACACGGAGCGCATCAACCAGGTGGTGCGACAGGCCTTGAAGGAGGCCGGAAAGGACCTCTCGGACCTGGACGCGGTGGCGGTCACCTACGGCCCCGGCCTTGTCGGCGCGCTTCTTGTCGGCGTCTCCTTTGCGAAGGCCCTCTGCTTTGCGGGGAAGATTCCGCTTGTCGGCGTTCACCACATCGAGGGGCACATCAGCGCAAACTTCATCGCAGATAAGACCCTGGAGCCCCCGTTCATCTGCCTTGTTGTCTCCGGCGGCCACACGCACCTCGTGATCGTCAGGGACTACGGGGAGTATGAGATCCTGGGAAAGACCCAGGACGATGCGGCGGGCGAGGCCTTCGACAAGGTGGCAAGGGCGATCGGCCTTGGCTATCCCGGAGGCCCCAAGATCGATAAGGCGGCAAGAGAGGGCGATCCCCGCGCCATTACCTTCCCGAGGGGAAAGGTCTCGGGCTCGGAGTACGACTTCTCGTTCTCGGGCCTTAAGTCCGCAGTCTTAAACTACCTCAACACGGAGAAGATGCAGGGCCATGAGATTTCGGTCCCCGATGTGGCAGCCTCCTTCCAGCAGTCCGTGGTGGATGTGCTGGTGGGACACGCCATGGAGGCGGTGGACCGGCTCGGCATCAAAAAGTTTGCCCTTGCGGGCGGTGTTGCCTCCAACAGTGCCCTGCGCGCCCAGGCAAAGGCTGCCTGCGAGGAGCGGGGCGTCTCCTTCTTCTGCCCGCCGCCGATTCTGTGCACGGACAATGCGGCGATGATCGGCTGTGCCGGCTACTATGAATTCCAGAAGGGCGTGCGCAGCGACTTCACGCTGAACGCCGTGCCGAACCTGGCGCTCGG